>CAJULK010000001.1:0-141502 GCA_910587455.1 uncultured Christensenellaceae bacterium
AAAGCGAAACGGAAAAATACAACGAGCTGAAAATGCTTATAAACGGTTTGTCGATAAAAACGCACTTTGCCGCATTGGGCGCGTCAAATGCAGTACAGTTGCACGGCAGTCTTCCGTCCGATAGAACAGAACTGACTGCAATAATAGACGAAATAATTAACCGCTTTGGCGAAAAAGAATTAAAACGATATAGAAAGAACTTGAAACATCTTTAAGAGATATTCGACAAAAAAAAGTCATAAAAACTTTCTTCATCTCCCGTTCATAGACGGTGAAAGTCGAAGTTCCTCTATAAGATATTGGTCATAGAGAAAGGTCGATATCGGCTACATCAATGAAAGAATAAAAGAATCATGTTGCCGCACAGAGAAAGACGCCGTGTTAATGTGCAGTATGATTGTAGGCGCAAGCCATGATTTTTCAAGGGCATGTTGCCAAAAAAAAGGCGCGGCTTCACGCCACGCCTAATTCTCTTTCACCTACGGCTTACCTAATATTCCATTTGGGAACTACTGTAAACGCTCGGGGGTGTTTTCATTTTTTATACATCATACTTTATTCAATTAAATCCATTAGGCGGAGTACGTAAATTCTATCACATGCGACGTAACATTCACTTTGAACGTGAACGTTCCCGACTTTTGAACGATGAGGTTCTTGTCGTTATCGTTCGCATTCTTTATGGCGGTGCTGTCGTAGCCCGATTTGAGAGTGCTCGACCACCAATCCTGCGTATCGAGCGTACTGCCTATCTTGACGAACTTGACGTTATCGTTTGCCGTCAGCTTTATGGTAAGCTCGTAGTATCCGTCGGAAAGCGTTGTCTTAAATCCTTTTTTCTGCCAATTATCCCATGCCGCGTCGGTTCCCGCAATGTTGCCTACGAGATAGCAGTTGTTTGCGGTAACGTCGTCCGCATTGCGGTCTATTTCTTCCTCCGAAACATGACGTTTGCCGTAAAGCGTCCAAGACGTCGCGCCCTGTTTGAGATACAGATCGAATTTGCCCGCTTTTTCGGTCAAGACTTTGCCGCCCGAATACGTAAGTCCCGTACTGCTCGCTTCCACGTCGGCTATCGCGATCGTATCTTCGCCGTTCTTGAATACAAGCTCTTCGCCCGCCTCGAACTCTGCTGCGAGGATCATATATTCCTTGTCGTTCTCCGGATTTTTTGTCATCGTCTTGCCGTTGACGGTAACGCTCTTGCCCACGGGTGTAACGGGAATATCGGGATTTTCGGGATTGCCGCCGGGAATGACCGAGCCGTCCACTTCCCACTTGGCGTACAAATACAGATCGGAGTCGAGCGACAGCGGCATGGTATCCACTTTTATCACAACTCCGTCAAGCGCGTACGTCCAGCCCGCGAACGTCGTCCCCGCGCGCTCGGTCACAGCGTCGGGCAGCGCCTCGCCAGCAGCCACGGTCGCGAAAAACGCATTCTCCGCAAAGTAAGCGTCCGCTTCCGCAGCAGTAAGCGCCGTAGCGCCCGAAGCGATCGTATTTAATTTTTTGGTGCTGCCGCTGAAATACAGACCGGGGCTCAATATTACGCGGTGTTCCGATTGAGCGACGGCAACAGTCTGCACGTTTGCGCCCGCCTTTTTAGCTTCCTCTTCTTTGATATTGTTCGCGCAGCCCGTGCACATTCCGCAGAACGCGGTCGCAAGACAAAGCGCGGTAGTCAGTTTGGTAAATTTATTCATGGCAACCTCCTATTCAACCCTTTACGATAGCTATGCCGAACCTGTCGAGCGTTCTGCCGTTCATGCCGTAGCTTGCGAGCACCTCGCCGCCGCTCGGCACGTTGAACGAATGATCGCCGACGTTGAGATACACTTTTACGGAGGACGCGCCGTCGGTTATACCGTATATGATCGTGCTGCCGGACATGGTGTATTTGTTCTGATACGTCTGACCGTTCGTCTGCATTTCGACCTTGCCGCGCATGAGCACGGGGTTGTCGTTGCGGATCTTCGTGAGCGTTTTCATCCAGCTCAAAAGCGAATCGGGATCTTCGGACTGCGAGTCCACGCCTTTGACGTAATCGGTGGCGTTAAGCTCGGTAAGCTCTGCTTTGAGCGTGCCGTAACCGATATTGTACGAAGCGTTTCTGCTCATATCGGTGTACCACTTCATCGGCTGACGGTAAACTCTGTCCTCGTGCGGTTCGCTCTCCGTCGTAGACGTGGAGCCGCTTCCGACCGTGCTGTTCATAACGCCCGTCATGCCTATCTCGTCGCCGTAGTATATCCAAGACAGACCGGGCATCGTCATATTGTACGCGAAATACATGCGTAAAAGTTTGTCGGTCTTATCCGCGTCCGCCGCAGTCACTTTGTGGTACGTGTCGCTGCTTGCGGTACTGTTGGTCGTAAGGTTGAGTCTGTCGCGGGCGCGGGGCAGATCGTGGTTGGACGTAAACAGTCCGTCGATAAAGTTGGGATTGACGACCGAATAGCCCTTGACGTTGATGAATCTGCCGAGTTCTTTGGACTGATACGCATTGCCGTAATAGCCGTTGATGTACTGCGTGACCGCCGCGTTGGCATAGCCGCAGTTGAGATCGGACTGTTGCGAAGCGGCGAACGCGCGCGTCGCGTCGTAATACAAATTGAAGTTGAACTGCGAATCTATTCCCTGATAGTACGACGTGGTGTTGAGCGGATTGCCCTCGAGGTTCTCGCCCACAACGAACGCGTTCGGATACGCGGCTTTCAGCCTGTAGTTGAATTCGCGGTAGAAGTTGATGTTGCGCGTAAGGTCGTACGAATAGTTGCCGTCCTCGATCGTGCCGGTGCCGTTTTCCACCTGACCTACGCTCGCCGTCTTGCCTACGCCCGTCACCTCGTTTTTCATGTATATATGCTTAACTGCGTCGAGACGGAAACCGTCCAGACCGAACGCCATCCAGTAATTGCAAACTTCGAGGATCGCGTCGCGCACGGGCTGATAATCGTAGTTGAGCTCGGGCATGTCGGACGAGAACGACGAATAGAAGTAATAACCGTACGCATCGCCGTACCACTGCTTTTTGGCTTCGCTGTCGAGCGCGTCGTACTGCGCCTGCGTTATCCAGCTGTAGAAATTGCGGTAGTCGATCGTTTTGCCGTCCGCCGTTTCTTCGACGACGAGATTTTGCGAATTGACGAACCACGGATTTGCCTGCGACGTGTGGTTGAGAACGAAGTCCATGACGATCTTCATTCCGCGCTTGTGCACTTCGTACACGAGCTGTCTGTAGTCCGCGAGAGTGCCGAACCGAGGATCTACAGAATAGTAATCCTTGATGTCGTAGCCGTGATAGTTGGTAGAGCTTTGGAAGGGCGTAAGCCACAAAACGTCTACGTTAAGGTCTTGCAGATAATCGAGCTTGCTTATTATGCCTTGCAGATCGCCCATGCCGTCGCCGTCGCTGTCCGCGAACGACGCAACGAATATCTGATAGCCCACGCCCGCGTCGTCATAGCCGGCTACTTTGCCGTTGACCTGAGGATAACGGCTTTCGGCGTTGCTGTTTATTATTCCGTCGCCGCTGATAGCCGTAGCGTGCATGGTGCCGTCGTCGCCCTCGTACGGATTGGACAGTTCTTCGGCGGTAAACTTGGGCGTGCATCTGCCCACATTGCCCTGATTTGCAAACACGTGATACGTGCCGTCGTCGCGCAGATACGTTTCCATGGTGAGATACGTATTGCCGCCGTCGTTCGCCCAAAAGCCGGAGCCTGTGCGCGTGCTTATTTGGAAAAGCTGCATGCCTATTTCGGGCACGACTTCGCCGTCCTTTTTATAGGCGGTGTCTGTGTTCATCGGTCGTTTGTTGTCGCCGTCCCAGCCCGCGTCCTTATACGTGACGGAAAGATCGACGTCGTATACGGCGCCGCTCACGTCTATCTTCATTGCGTTAAAGAGCCGACCGTCGCCGTTCTTCGGCCACAGCCACAGTCCCCAATCGCCGTACACCTGCGAATCTATCGGCGAGCTGTAATTGGGCGCGCCCGAATTGGTCTTGCCGTGATCGCCTACCATATGATCGTAGCGCTTGTAATGTATGTACAAATGTCCCGACTTCCAGCCGTTTTCGGCGGTAAGACTCGCTTCGTACGCAGCGGCTTCGGCGTTCACCTCCGCGGATGTGCGCCAGTGCGCCACGAGCGTAAGATCGGACGTGACTATAGTAGAAAGAGTGAACTGTTTATTGCCGTCAAACCAGCCCGACAGCACGTGACCGTCCCAATCGGGCGTAGGGAGCGACGCGAGCGTCGCATTCTTATACGCTTTATATACAGGCGGATTGCTCACTCCCGCCGCGCGCGCCTCCACGCCGACGTCGAACGTTATATAATACGTAACGGTGGGATCGATGTCGGGTTTATTGCTCCCGCCGCCACCGCCTCCGCCCGGCGTTTCTTTGCTGCACGCGATCAAAGATAACGACAATACCGCGCACAAAACGAACACTACAGCCTTTTTAAGCCTCATATTCAGGTTTCCTCCCGATTAAAATGTCTGTATAGTACGATTATACACTCATTCGACGGCATTTGTCAATAGTTTAAGCCAATAATTTCGCGTTTGCGCCGACTATACGTTCGCGCCCGCACGAAAATATTTGATTTAAGCGGTCAAACATGATAAAATCGACTGTATGCAGCACAATACCGAATCCGCCGCCGATACTGCCGAACGATTGGAAAGCGGAAAAATACTCCCGCTCGTATTCAAACTCACAGTTCCGGCAGTAGTGGCGCAGCTTATAACTTTTTTATACAACATCGTAGACAGGATGTTCGTAGCCAAGATAAGCGGCTCCGGCATGGATGCGCTCGCCGCGCTCGGTATAGTATTGCCCATAACTCTCGTCATCCAAGCGTTTGCCAATCTGATAGGCTTGGGCGGCGCGCCGCGCGCGAGCATAAAGCTCGGCGAAAACGATAAAACCGAGGCAGACAAAATTTTCAATACGTCGTTCGTAATGCTGCTCGTCGTCGGCATTATAATAAGCATAGTAACGTTTTGCGCGGCAAGGCCGCTCGTCGTCGCATTCGGCTGTCCGGCAACCGCCGTGAAATTTGCGACGTCGTACCTCGAAATATATGCGGGCGGCACCGTATTCGTCATGCTCGCCCAAGGCCTTAATCCGTTTATAACCGCACAAGGCAGATCGGCTGTCGCCATGCTGTCCGTGCTCGTAGGCGCGGTTGCGAATATAGCGCTCGATCCGCTGTTTATTTTCGTGTTCGGCTTGGGCGTAAACGGTGCGAGTCTCGCTACCGTGATTTCGCAATTTCTGTCGTTCGTATGGATAACCGTATTCTTCTTTACGCGAAAAAGCCTGTTCGGTTTGCGCATAAAAGATATGAAGCCGAACGCCAAGCGATTATTCTCGATATTATCGCTCGGGTTTACTCCGTTCGTAATGACGATAACCGAGTGTGCCATACAGATAGTGTTCAACGTGAATCTCAACTCGGCTACGAACGGCGACAAGGATTATACCGCGGCGCTCACGATCATGCTCAGCGCGCTGCAGCTGATCTCTCTGCCGCTCAACGGGCTCGGGTACGGAATGCAGCCGTTCGTCGGATACAATTACGGCAAAGGCAATGCCGACAGACTGAAGAAGGGCATAAAGTACGTTACCGTCATAGCCTTTATATTCGCGGCGGCGGTGTGGTCTGTCTCTCTCGCCGCGCCGCAGATATACGCATACGTATTTTCGGCAAGCCCCGCCGTGACGGAGATAGTAAAGCGCTACACGCCGCTGTTCTTAATGGGGTCTATAATGTTTTTCGTGCAAATGACTTTGCAGAATATAAACGTAGCGCTCGGTCAGGCGCGGTCCGCGCTCATACTCGCAGTGACGCGCAAAGTAATAATATTGATCCCGTTATGCTTCGCGCTCACCCGCTTCCTCGGCTTTAAGGGGGTATACATGTCGGAAGGCATAGCCGATCTCGCAGCAGGCGTCATTACCGCGATCGCCATATTCGTAACGTTCCCGAAGATTTTCGAAAAGCGCCGCGCCGAAGTCGAAGCAACGAAAAATGCCCGATCGTACGCGCAAAACGACGACTCCCCCGTCGCCGCGGACGACGGCGGTACGGCTCGGTCGGAATAAATAACGCACAAACAAAATTTTCGTTACGAAATTTATCGCACGGCGCCTATATCCGTTTGACATTGTCTTACAAAGCCGCTATAATGCGTAGTGTTACGGAGAAATCCGCTAACGGCAACAGAATACAGTGTCATCGGAGAACTGACCGCCGCAGCGGTCGGGCGCAAAGCCCATAGTTGAGAAGATGTCGAGTGCGCTCGGTTATTTGTAAAAATAAGCGGGCGCTTATTTTATTTCGAGATCCCGAAACCGCGCGCTTCGTCCGAATCTGCCGTTCGTCCGTGAATACTGTACAATCGCGCTTTTGGGGTGACAGGCATGAAAATACAAATTTCGGATCATTTCAATTACAAAAAGCTGTTCTTTTTTGTACTGCCGTCTATATTCATGATGGTAGTAACTTCCGTTTACGGCGTCATAGACGGCTTGTTCGTTTCAACTTTGTCGGAAAAACGTCTTTTGCCGCAGTCAATCTCATTATGCCCGTTGTTATGATTTTGGGCGGCATGGGGTTTATGATCGGAACGGGCGGCACGGCGCTCGTCACGAAAATCTTAGGCGAAGAAGATACCGAAAAAGCCAACCGTTATTTCACGATGCTCATAATCTTTTCCGTAATATTCGGCATATTGCTGACGGCGATAGGCGAAGCGGCAATGCGCCCCCTTGCCCGTATTTTGGGCGGCGGAAAAGCGAGCGACGCCATGATCGAAGACTGCGTTACGTACGGACGGATAGTCGTCGGGTTTACCCTGTTCTTTATGCTGCAAAACATTTTTCAAAGTTTTTTGGCAGCCGCCGAAAAACCCAAGCTCGGACTCGCCGTAACGCTTATCGCAGGATTATCCAACGCCGCACTAGACGCGCTGTTTATCGTAGGGTTCAAATGGGGCGTCGTCGGAGCGGCAGTCGCCACAGGAATCGGTCAGGTATTGGGCGGCGCTATCCCGCTCGTATACTTCGCGAGAAAAAACGGAAGCCTGTTAAAGTTCACTAAGACCAAGTTCGAAATCAAGCCTATTCTCCGCGCATGCGGCAACGGTCCGAACTTCTGACCAACATCGCATCTTCCGTTGTCGGTATGCTTTATAACTTTCAGCTTATGAAGTTTTACGGCGAAAACGGCGTGTCGGCATACGGCGTCATTATGTACGTTCAGCTTATATTTTTGGCGCTCATGATAGGCTACACCATAGGCAGCGCGCCGATAGTCGGCTACAACTACGGCGCAAAAAATTCGGACGAACTGAAAAACATATTCAAAAAAAGCATGATAATACTGTCGGTCGGCGGCGTAATAATGTCGGGCGCGTCGCAAGCTCTTGCCGTACCGCTCGCAAAACTTTTCGTCGGTTACGACACAGAACTGTACGATCTGACCGTTCACGCGTTCAGACTGTTCTCGTTCTCGTTCGTGTTTTCGGGTATCGCCATCTACTCGTCGGGATTCTTCACGGCGCTCAACAACGGGCTGATCTCGGCTATCCTGTCCGTTATGCGCTCTCTCGCATTTCAGGTTACGTTCGTGTTTCTGCTCCCGCAGATCTTCGGCGTCGAAGGTATATGGTGGGCGATGTTCGCTACGGAAGCATGCGCGAGCGTTGCGGCGATCGCTTTCTTTATCGCAAAACGTAAAAAATACAATTATGCATAATACGGCGTGCCGCTCGCGAAATTCATTTCCCTACCAGCATAAGCGCTTCGTAAGGCGCTATATCCACCCTGCCCGAAAGCGTCCTGTCTGTAATAAGCTCGATATATTCGCCGTCTAATTCTATGTACCCCGATCTGTTTTCGACTTCACACGCGATAATGCCGTTTCGCTTGCCGCCTTTCGCCGTGCGTTCGGTAAGCACAATGTTGTCGCTCGCTTCGGCGATCGGCTTTTTGCCCGCGAGCAGCAATAAATCGCGTTCTTCTATCACGCTGCCTACAAGAATCACTTTGCCTTTGCCTGTTTTGCGTTCGGTTATTACGGATAACGGCGCGAATTCGCAATCGGTATATGTCGCAATCGATGTTGTTCCGTCTTTTACTTCGTACGCGTCGTAACAGGCGGATATCGCGCACTCTTTGCCGTCTGTGTACCGCGCTTTGAATTCTTTATTGTCGAGCGGCTTTTGATATTTTGTGTATACGCCGGCAAACTCTTCCAAAAACCCGTACGGCGATCGGGTGTACTTATTAACGTTGCCGTCCATAATGTCGGTCAACGGTCCGACTATCCAAGTCCCGCCGTTTCGCACGAACTCGATCATACGCGTTTTCAAGTCGTTTTCGTCGACTGCTGCCAAAAACGGCGAAATCACCGTATCATACCCGTCAAGACCGTGCCGAGTGTCTATAACGTCGACATTGTAATGCCGAAACGCCGAATAATACTTTTCGATAAGCGTTTTGCGGTAATCGAAATCCTTTAACATAGGCGCGCTGCCGAAGCAGTTTGCCGCCGTCACGGAATAGGATAACGCTATCTTGCTTTCTATGCAAGTATTCTTTATAAAATCGCCGCACTTATTTATATCGGCAATCGCTTTTGCAACTTCGTCCGAAACTCTGTACGCTCTGCCGGCTGCCGAAAACAACGCGCCGTGCGCCAATTCGTGACCGCTCCTGTGCGCGCGGAACTGCCAATACATATTCATTTCCGCGCCCTTGGCAACGGGCAGCACCGTGTTCATATAGCAGTTGCCTATCGGTCGGCTTCCGCACTCGGCAAACTCGCTACCGTTCCACCCTACCTGAGTTTCGGTAACCCAAAACGGTTTATCCTTGACGCAGCGCAAAAAATCGTACGAAAACGCCGTTTTAGGCAAGTCCTCCGCGCGGTCGTAGTGATTGAACATAACGACGTCGAGCTTTTCGTTTACGTCGTAATAACTCAGGTTATTATTGCACATCATGTCCGTGCCGACGTTTTTACACCCGTATTTATGAAGAATGTCCGCCTGCTCGTCCGCAAACGTCTTTATCTGACAGCACTGAAAATCCCACCACGCCTTGCGAAGCGACGGATGCCGCCACTGCTTCGGATAGGGCGGAAGAACGGCGTCGAAAGAATCGTAAGAAAGCGACCACCGCGCCATGCCCCAAGCGTCGTTCAGTTTATCTATGCTCCCGAACATTTCTTTCAGGTATTCGCGGAACGCCGCCTCGCAAAGCGGACAGTAACAGCCGTGATCGTAAGGGAAAAGCTCGTTATCGATCTGCCAACCGATAACGCCGTCGTGCTTCGACAACGATCTTGCAAGCTCAGTTACGATCATGCGGTTCTTTTCGCGCGCGACGGGCGAAGTTTTGCACACGTGACAGCGCGACGAAACGTCCGCGCGTTTGCCGTCGCTGCCTACTGCGCGCATTTCGGTATACTTATCCAAAAGCCGACGCGGCGGCGTGCACGTGGGCGTGCACATGACGGTGTAAATGCCGTCGGCGTAAAGTTTATCCACTACAGACACGAGCCAATCGAGATCGAATGTGCCCTCGCTCGGTTCCATTCTGTCCCAGGCGAATTCGCCGATGCGCAAAACGTTCACGCCAAGGCTCTTGCACCTGTCTATATCTTTATCGACCTCGCGCATATCCCACAGCTCGGGATAGTACGCCGCACCGATATAAATCTTATCCATGGATCGTGATCTTGCCGTCCGCAACGACGATTTTAGCGGCAAGCCGCGCGTCCGCGACAGACGCACCGATTATTATTTCATACACGCCGTCGTCGACCGTCCAACGATCCTTGGCGATCGACCAATACGCCAAAGCCGATTTGTCGAGAGTGAGCTTGATTTGCTCGGCGGCGCCGCCCTTGATCTCGACCTTTTTGAACGCCTTGAGTTCCTTGTTCGGACGGTACACGAGCGGCGCGACGGGTCTGACGTACACCTGCGCCACTTCTTTGCCGCATATTTGCGACGAATTTTTTATCTTGAACGAAAGCTCGAGTTTATCGCCGTCGGACTTGAGTTTGAGCGCCGAATACTCGAACACCGAATAACTCAAACCGTGTCCGAACGGGAATGCCACGGGCTGATCGTAAGTATCGAAATATCTGTACCCCACATCGAGTCCTTCCTGATACCGCGTCACGCCCGCGCAAAAATACGTGTTGGACGACGGAATATCCGAATAGTCGAGCGCAAACGTTTCGGTGAGCTTGCCGGACGGATTTATCTTGCCCGTAAGGATATCGGCGACGACCGCGTCGCCGTTCTCGCCGGGGAAACCGACGTACAGTATAGCCGCAACGAGATCTTTCCATGCCGACATATCGACAGCCGCGCCCGCAAAGATCACGACGACGGTATTTTTGTTCTGTTTTGCAGTTTCTATAATTATATGTTCCTGAACGTCGGGCAAGCGTATGGTCGCGCGGTCGCCCGCCTCACATTCGATACGCGCGCCCGTGCCGACGCATACGACGTTAACGTCGCAGAGCGCGGCGTTTACGAGCGAGAGCCGCTGCTCTTGCGCATTCGCGCCGCCCATAATGCCGTTAAAGTGGAACGCGCCCTGATACTCCACCTTGCCGCTCACGCGCTCGGCAAGCCGCGACGGAATATCGAAATCGAGCTTGCGACGCTTTACGCCCGACGAACCGCCGCCGCGCATCAAATCGTCGCAATCGGGCTTGGCGTAGCAACCGCAGACCGCGACAGAACACTTACCGTCAAGGGGCAGAACCCCGTTGTTTTTGAGCAGAACCGCGCCTTCGGCAAGTATGTCCGCCGAAAGCTGCGCCCTTTGGCTTTCTGTTGTTTTTATCTTGCGAGTCTTTTTCATTTCCGCAATGCGGTAAACCAAATCGAGCACTCGCGCGGCGCAAGCGTCTATCTGCGCGTCCGTGATCTTTCCGTTGTTATAGTCCTCGACCAGCTTGTCGTAGCTCTTTTGACTGAACGGCATTTCGATATCGAGTCCCGCTATTGCCGAGGCGGCGCGGTCGCGCACCGCTTCCCAATCGGAGAATATAGCGCCGTCGAAACCGAACTCGTCGCGCAGGATATCGAACCCTTTTTTGTTCTCCGACGCGAAAACGCCGTTGATACGATTGTACGAGCACATGGCGGATACGGGCTTGGCGGTGCACGCTATCTCGAACGGCTTGAGATAGATCTCGCGCAGCGTTCTGTCGTCCACGTCGCTCGACTGATGAAATCTGTCCCATTCGAGATTATTTGCGTAAAAATGCTTTAAGCACGTGCCGACGCCGTTGTCCTGCACGCCTTTTATGTATTGCCTTCCGACTACGCCCGCAAGATACGGATCCTCGGAAACGTATTCGAAATTTCTGCCGCATACGGGCGTACGCTTGATATTTACGCCGGGCGCGAGCAGGATGTCCACGTCGCGCTCGATACAGTCGTCGGCAAGCGCCGCGCCCATTCTGTACGCCAATTCCTCGTTCCAAGCATCGGCGAGCACCTGCACGGACGGATACGCGACCGCAGGCAGCGTGACCTGCTCGCCGTTTACTGCGCGTTCCGTGCGCAAGCCGACAGGTCCGTCCGACACCGATACCGACGGGATCTTTCCGTCGAAGTCTACCGTCGACCATGCGTCTCGACCGCAAATAAGCCGAAGTTTCTGAAGTGAAGTGAGATCTTTTACCGTTATCATATTAACTCCTTTTTAAGCCTGCCGATGGTAAAAAAATCACGGAATATTCTGTAGATTGTTTCCCACATGACGCAGCTAATTGTATGTAAAGTAATGTATCGACCGCTCACAGCCCGCGGTCTTTCACGACCGCCTGTCTGACCGCGTCGATCGGTATCTTGGGCGAACGGTCGGCTTGAAGCAATCCGCCGTCACCGCGCCGCGCGTCGGCAAATTGCGAGTAGCGCCAACCGCAAACGCCGTCGCCGCGTTTAATGTCGCCCACCGCCGAGTCGAGCGATTTTTCCAACCGCAGCCGCGCGTCTTCGATGTCCGACGCGGTACCGCATGGCGCAATCACACATTCGACGTCGGCAAGTTTCGGCGAATCGGCATTGCCGTCGCATACTGTCGGGCGGCTGTCGAGCGAGCGCGTAAGCGCCGAAACCTCGTCCGCAAACGCGCGCTCCGCCGCGTTCGCGCCGTCGGCGACGGCATACGGCAGCCACGCTATGATGCACGGGTGCGAGCGGTTCAGTTCGATTATGCGCGTCCATTCCGAAACGTAGCGCCGTTTGGCGACGGCGGTCAGTTCCGAGACCGACGGCATTTCGCACAATACGTTCAAGCCCAAAACGTCGCAGTAATACAGGAACCGTTCGTCCCCGATTTTTCCGTGCATTAAAACGCAGTTGAAGCCCATCGATTTTATAAGCTCGACGTCGCGACAGATCGCCGCTTCGTCGGGCGGAGTGCTGCCCGTATTTTCCCAACACCCCGAATAGAGTACCGTCCCGAGAAATTCGGGCTTGCCTCCGACGGCGATCATGCCGTCGCGCACCGATATGTCGCGAAACCCTACGTACGACAAAACGCTGTCCTCTATTTTTTTGTCAACCGCAAGAGCAAGCCGCAAATCGTAGAGCACCGGGTTTGCGCAGCTCCACCCGACGGCGCTTGGCATTTGCAAAACTATGCGCGCACAATTTCCTGCGGAAACAGCCTTTTTTACGACCCGCTCCCCGCCGCGCCGCAGCTCGGCGGCGATAACGAATTTGTGTGGGCAGTCGGTTACGACGTCGACAGCAAGCAAATCGCCGCGCGTTTGTGCCGAAATCGAACGAATACAGTATCTGCCGACCGTTTCAGTCCACACGCTTTTCCAAATACCCGAGTACGGCGCGTAACGCCCTGCGCCGCCCGGCTTCTGATCGCCTCGGACTTGACCGTCGCCCGTCGTGTCGTAAACGCGCAGCACTATCTTGTTAATGCCGTTGACCGCGACGTCTGTAACTTCCGCCGACCAGCGCGTAAACGCGCCGCTGTGCTTGGATACGTACCTACCGTTTACAAACAGTTCGGCGCTGTAATCAACGCCCTCGAAATGCAGGAAAATCCGCTTAGACCGATCGTTCTTGATAAGATTAACGTACCTGCCGTAGGTGACGTACTTTTCGGATTCGCGCTTGCCTATCCCGCTCGCCGCGCACTCGGGCGCGAACGGAACGGTTATCGAGGATTCGGATAAGAAAATGTTGTCGGGATCGCCGCCGTCGATAAAAAACCATTTGCCGTTCAAGCTCTTAAAACTGCCGCGAACAAACTGAGGACGCGGGTATCCGCTCTTATATGACTTGGGATGTAACATATGAGGATCTGCTGTACGTTAACTCCGTATCGGCTCAATATACTATTCCCGACTTGGCAAGCTCCGGCAGGTAGACATTCACATACGTTTCATCCTTGGGATGCAGCTTGTCGGGATTGAGGTTTTCTTGCATTATTTTATCGGTCACTTCGACATAGGTAATCCAATCCGACATCGCACACCACTCTTTCATGAGCGCGTTGCAGCTGTCGATTGCTTCGTTGTCGGCAGAGGAATCCCAACGGTGCGCAACGGAGAACCAATATATTTGCGTGTCCTTTAAGTTGTCGCGGCTGTGCATAAACAAGAACATGCGCTGCAAGTTTTCCGCCGCCGCAGACCCGTCGTTTTTGAGATCGCCGATATTGTTGGTGCCGATATTCATGACGATATTCTTGGGGCTTGTTTGGGAGAGATAAACGTCGTAGAACTTGCCTTCCCAATTAAGCGTATTCGAACCGCTGACGCCGCCGTTTACGGCGCTCTTGCCGCCGAGATCGGTATAGAAATCCTGCCAAAAATCATAGCGCAGATCGAAGAACGAATCGCCTATAAACAAAGTTGACTTGCCGCTTTCGCCTTTGGTTTTCCAATCGCTCAAAAGCGTGTCGGAAAGATACGTTACGTCATAGTCATTGAACGGAAGATTCGAACGTTCTATGTCCTCGCATGCCACCGTAAAAGTCGCAACGGTGCTGCCCGTTCGCACTTCCACCGTGTGATCGCCTACGGCGAGCGCGCTTACAGTCCGATTTTCTTCGTCCAACCGCAGTCTTTCGGCGTTGTAAACATACTCGATCTTCGCGCCGCCGTCCACGTCCGTCAAATCGAACGGCGACGGCGCATAACCTATATACGCCCTTACATCGGGCAGAGCGACGACCGCGGATGCGGCAACGGTAGTCACCTTGAACGTCTTTTCATGGTTGGACGTTCTCGCCGTGACTGCCACCTCTGCGGCGGGTTTGAGCGCCGTTACGACGCCGTCCGTTATGGATATAGAATCGCCGTCAAACGTATAAGTCGGTATCTCCGCGTAAGTCGGAGATGTGAATCTCGGGTTTATCGCGCGGCTTTTGCCCACAGCCAAACCCGTTATGTCGTCTATGACCAAACGCCCGGCGCCTATTTCCATTGTTTTGCCGCAGTTGTCGCACACTCCGTTATTATCTATATCGATATGCCCGACGCAATCGAGCGGCGGTTCGCCGCCGACGTTATCGCATGCGGCGAGCGGACAGGCCATCATCGCCGCCGCGGAAAGAACCGAGATCAGTTTAAGATATTTTTTCATTATACTCCTATTGCGTGTTGACCGTAACCGACAAAACAGTCGGCGATCGATTGATTGTATTTTACCACGCAGATACAAAAAAAATCAATAGTGCGGTAATATAAATTCCCCGTTATACCGCAATTAGGGGGTCTTACGACCCCCTAATGCCGTTGTACGATAGCCCTTAAGCTACTTTGGGGAGTAACCGATTATAAACGACTACGCTTCGTCGCCCGCTTCGGACGCCGTAGGAACGGTTACGTCGTCGCCCGTCTTATGCTCGTAAGCGAACGCTCCGCCCTTGCCGTCGTAAATTTGGATTCCCATGGCTCCGCCCATAGCGGCATACTTATCGTCGATATCGAGATTGCCGTCAAGACCGTACAGCACTCTTTGAACCGACACTGTCCCAATAACCTCGCCGCCTTCTTCTTGAACAGTCTTGACATAATCGAGCACTACGTAGAACGCTTTTCCGTCGCGTATGAGCGTGAGTTCGATACCGGCGTCGCTTTCAAACGCCGCTTTTTCGTCTTCATTCAAATTCCAATCCGTCCAGCCGGGGATAGATCCGTTGGCATACAACACCGTATCCATCGTAAACTGAATTTTTCCGTTTTCGCCGTTCGCCTGCCAACGAATCGCGACATACCGCCCGTCGGCAAACGTATAGATAAGTCCCTGCTCGCCTGCGACTTTGGACGATATAGTCATCGTGACGCTCTCTTTGACGGTATTTTCGGGTGCGTTGAATTCGACCAGACCTTTACCCGTTACGGACAGTTTATTATCGGTCTCCGTCCAATCGCCGAATACGTTTACTTTGTCTTCGCCGAACGCTTGACGAAAATTGTATTTTTCAAACGCGTCATCTACGCCGCAAATTTCTATCTTACGCGTTTTGGGGGTACCGTTAGGCGTTTGAGTAAACATCATGCCCAATTTGGCAGTGTCGTTAATATACTTTTCATCAAACATGCGTCCGCCGATATATTTACCGTTCAAGAACACGTATATAACATTGCCTTTACGTACGACGGTAAGCGGCAAATCGCCGTTATTGTACGCCTCGGTATCCGCATCGTCCAAATGTGCCAACTGCTGCCAATCCCATCCTGAGACAATTCCGTTTGCGTCGCCTGCCCATTGCGCGTGAGCAAATTGAATATAATTTTTTTCTTTACGCGCTATCGCGTACTTGCCGTCGCTAAACCTGAACGCTATTCCTTGCGTACGGCTTTCGTTGTCTCCCGCATTGTTGTCGTTTAGATGCAACGTGACGGCAATATCGCCGTAGGTTGCCTTTGTAAGCGAATATTCGACCTCGTTGGTTATTGTAAGCTGCGCGCTTCCGTCGGCGGCAATAACGCTGGAAGTCGAACCCCAATTCAGTTGTAACTCAAACGTCTCTTCGGGGTCGAGGACGATCGCCGCCGAATTTGTTTGGTCTTTTTCTACGGTTATCGTAACGGTTTTATAGCCCGCTGCCGTCACCGTCCAAGTGCCTACCGAAATATCGGTCTCCACTAACACGAGAGAGCCGTTTTCGCCCGCCGCAAGCTCGACCTCTCTCGTCGGCATGCCTGCCGCGGTGAGCGTAACCTTGTCTCCGGCTTTGAGCGTGTTTCCGATAACGCCGAATTTTTTGCCCGATATTGCCGCCTCGATATTGCCGCGGAAGTCCTCCTCGAATTCGGCTTCGACGGTAACGGTCTTGTCGTAGACGACAAACTTATACGTAGTACCGCTTATGTTTGCGAACACGTTTTCGCCGTTTACGATAAGACTCTTTAATTTATAGTCGGTTGCGGGGGATATGGTTACCGTAACGGTTTCGCCGAGCGAGTAGCTCGTCTTATCGAACGAAATACCGCCGTGCGCCGTAGCTGCGTCCGCCGTCGTGTCGGTTACGGTTGCCGTAATGTCGGGCAGTGTTTCCGATACGGCGAATCCGTACTTTTGTCCCGCTACGGCGTTGAACGTAAACAATCCGAATCCGACTTTATCGTCGGCATATCCGTCGGCAAGCTGTTCTCTGCCCATAAATACGCCGCCGAGGAATGTGTAGAGCATATTGCCCTTGCGCGCAAGTTTAAGCTCTATGCCGCTTTCCGAGTCGAACGCGTCGATTTGCTCTTGCGTAAGATTTCTGTATTCCACCCACACGTCATAGTATTCTGAGTTCTCTTCGACAAACACGGTGCGTAATCCGACCTGCGCGTCATTTCTGTCGTCAAACAAACCGGGTCTGAACTGCAAACGCGGCGTACCATCCATGTTTATGCTCAAAATAGCGGCTTTGCCGTCCTCGAACCGAATTATAACGCCCTGCAATTTTTCGCCGGTTGCCGATGTTTTGTTGCTTCCGATAACGGCGGATACGACAACGTCGTCGAACATATATTCGTTGGTTACCACGTTGAACGAAGACCCCTTGCCCAGCCATTCCACATAAGGATCTGCGTCGTTGACGTGCGACATCCCGTGTCCGTCGGCGTCCCATTTTACTATCCCGAACAAATCATATTCGAGCGTGATCTCGGTAAGTTCGCCGTTCAAAGTAACGACGTCGCTTTCGAAGTATTTTCCGTCAACGTCCGATACCGTGTATTTGCCCTTTGCGATAGTGCCCGTGATCTTGCCGTCCGCGCCGACGGTAAACGGATCCGCTATGCCGCTCAATTTGATCTTCGTGCCTTGGGGTAACGCTGCGGGCGTGCCAAGCTTATTGCCCTTTACCGTCAGATCGAGTTCGAATTCCTGTCTTTCGGCAAACGTCGCTTCGACGGTTATGACAGTGCGGTCGGCTTTTACCGTCAGCCTGCCGTTCGTAACATCCAAAGTTCTGTCCACGCCGTTTACGGTCAATCTATCGAGTTTTTGTCCCGATGCGGGCGTAACCGTAAACTCGATGTTCTCGCCGAAAGCATACTCCTGTTTATCGGAGGTAACTGTATTGCCGTCTATACCGATAGTTTTTACATCTACGGAAGCCGTCATGTCGGGCGCGGTTTCGGTTATGCCCACCTTCCACGTCTTGAATCCGCTGCTGTCGGCGGAGTCGTCGGCTTTTTTGAGCCCTTCTACGATAAAGCCCGCTTCGCACTTGGCGGTCGCATACTTTGCGGCAAACGTGCGCTGACCTATAAGCCTGTCGCCGAGGAACACGTACACCGTTGCGCCGTTGCGGTATGCGGAAAGTTTGAGCGTACCCGCATCATACTCCTCGAGAAGTTTTGCGGCTTCGGGATCGGCTTTATTGCCGTCGGCGTCTCTGAAGAAAATACAGTCGTCCCAGCCTGTGCCGTCCGCCGCTTTTGTCGGGTCGCCCCAAGTATTTACCCAGCCGCTGTCGGGGTTTGTGTCGGCATAGCAAGCGAACTGAACTTTGAGATTGTTTTCCGCGCGTATAAATACCGTTTCGCCTTTGGGGTCGAGGTCGTCGCCGACAAAGCGGAACATTATGCCCATGTTGCCTTTGCCGCCTACGGTATCCGCGCTCTTTATATACATGCTCGCCGTTACGGCGTCGTATGTATCGTTGGTGAATATCATTGCGCAGTCGTTAGTAAAGGATATTTCGGGCTGCGCCGCGTTCTGTTTGGAAAAGTCGAACTGTCCCCAACCGAGCAATTCCTTGAATACGGAGTATTCGAGCGTAGCTTCGTAGTCCGCCGCAGCGCCCGTTACGGTAACAGCCGTTTCGAGATAGCCTGCCGCGCTCACATATATCGTGTCGCCGATGTGGGCTTTGACTACGGTTATCTTGCCGTCGCCGTCCGTCTTGATCGGCGCGTCGGAAGCTATTCCGCGAACGGTAATTTCGGTATCTGCCGCAAGAAGCTCGGTCACGCCCAACTTATTGCCCTTGACCGTGATGCCGATGTCCTTGTACGTTTGCGTGAACACCGCGGTTACGTTGAGGTTTTCGACGTTGACCGCGCCGAGATTGACTTCGCCGTTCGCTTTGATAGAAACCGCATAATCCTTGTTGCTGCCCGATATTTTGAGCGACGTGCACTCGAAATAATCGGACGCGGGCGTTACGACGAGCGTGACCGCGTCGCCGTACTTATATCCGCCGCTGTTTTTGAACACTACCGTACCGAGGTCGGCATTGTCCGCGCCCGACGCATCTTTCACGCTCGCGCCGAGCGTAATGGGATTGGCTTCGAACACCGCCGTGACCGTAGTCGCGGTCGTAGCCGTAAACGTAAGTTTGCCGTCCGCGACTTCGGCGGTCTTATCGGCATCGCCGAGCATAATGCTCTTGAACGTATAACCCGTATCCGCTTTGATCGTCAGCGTAACGGTATCGCCCTCTTTATAAGATGTTTTGTCCGCCGTAACTTTACCGCCCGTAACAGAGCTCACCGTTATAGCTACGGCTTCCGCCATGTTGTAATCGCACTCGTCGCAGCGCTTGTTGCCGTCCTCGTCGATGTGTGCGGCGCGGTCGATATCCACCTTGCCCGCATGTTCGCAAGTGGCGTCGTGCCAATGTTCGGTATCCGATACCGACCACGATTGCGAGTACGTGTGTTGATGTTCGCCGCCGCTTTCGCCGTCGCAGGCGGTTGCAAAACCGACCAATCCCACGGAAAGCGAGACAGCCGTTATTGCGGCGATGATCTTCTTTTTGCCCATATTCATTTTCTCCTTATTATAGGTGCCACGCCGATCGGCGAGGTTTATGTGCTATGCACTGCCCTGTCTTTCCCGATTGCACGTTAACGTTAATGTAACGAAGCGACACTTTTTCCGTTATTCCGTCATTTTCCGCTCCGTTTCAATAACTCGATCGACGCACAATGCATCATTTATACTGATTATAATCTACATTATCGATAATGTAAATAGGTTTTCGAAAATTATTTCAATATTTTTTCGATTCGGAAAAAGCTTTCGAAATGCCTTTTTACATATCTACCGCCTTTTGCGGCAGCCGCTATTCTTGCGGGCTGTTTTCTGCGTCTTGCCGGGTCTCGTCGAACGGGTCGAACGGATCGTCCGCGGGCGGTGCTTCGTGCGTTATGGGTATCGGAGTCAATCGTGTAGCGGCTATCGGCTCGACGTCGGCTATGCGGGCGTTGTTCTTGCGGCAGCGCACGATTTCCGTTATCGCGTACACTACCGTACGAACCGCAAAGACTATTGCGTACACGAGTATAGTGAGTTGGAAACTCATTTCGCGCGCGGCAAAGTACGATATCACCCAGCCGAATACAAACGCCATAACTCCCGAAACGAACAGAAACGCCCCTACCGTTTTGCACGAATCGATGAACCCCGAACAGTCGTGCTTGGCAAACCGCAACGCGACTGACAACAGCAGCGCGCACGCGACGAAGGCTATCAGTATCCACGGCAGCGCCATGAGCACGTTTATCATATATATCGTCGTATCCAACGACAGTCCGCGCTCGAACACGCTCGATATAAGTCCGTCGAACAGATCACGGGCGCGAGCACGCGATGTGTCGGGCGTGATCGAACAGGAGTATGCTATGCCGTACTTGCCGTCTAACCGTACGGATATGCCGCCGTCGGTAAAGAATGACGCATACATTTCGTCACGGAACATGATCAGGTACTTGGCGCACTCGGCGGTCTTTACGGTGTTCAAGTAATAGGTCTTTAATGTGGGGGCGTTGCCGTAACTTTCATACTCGGCAAGCGACGGATAATAAGCCGCTATATACAATTCGTACAGCGCACATTCGTAGTCTGTTTTACCGAGCTCGCCGGTTTGCGTTTTTTCGGACAATTCGGCATATTTTTCGTACGTTTTTTCGTCTGCCGTCTTTATACTTTCGAAATACGATTCGTATTCGCCGCGCCGCGAACTTATATCGACCGACGTCGGCTTGTATTCTATGCCGAACGTCGGATACTGTTCTCTGTCCGTTTCCGACAGTTCCAACCATTCGGAATACGCGATTTTCCGCTCGCCGTCCTTTGTGCGGCAGTATGCTTCGAACTCCGCATAAGTTTGGGATCGCGGACGTGCGTCTATTATCAGCATGTAGCCGTTGAGCGAATATTCGCCGTTCGCAAAAGAGTTGACCGTTTGAGCGGGTTGCGGCGTACTAAGTATGCCGTCGTCTACCGACAGCGGCACCGACGATTGCGCGTCGCCTGCGAACGCGGCATACGCAAACTCCTTGAACTCGGAGGCTTTTTTGTAATGCGCGCCGAACGACAGTCTGTAACCCGTTGCAAGTCCGCCGAATATGAGCACGATCGACAGCACAAGCGCCAAAAGCAAGTTAAGGAAGCGACGTTCCGCCGCTTCCCTTGCATACCTGTTCGAAAAATACGACAGGAAAAAGAATTTAAGCCACTTTACCATTGTACTCCCGTGCCGGCAGGATAGCTATCGGCTACCGAATAACGGTCTGTCCGCATCCGCCGCTTTTCTCTCCTGATCTCTCTTTATATCAGATTGCGCCGAGCACTTGTATGCCCGCTACGGCTATGCCGTCCGAACCGCTCGAGTCGATCGACAGCGTAAGTCCGAGTTTGGTCCCGTCCGCAAGATGCCGCGCGTCGACCGCAAACTCGATTATGGCATGGTGGTTGAGCGTTTCCGTCATTTCCAATGCGATTTCCGAATATACTTCGTCGCCGAGCTTGAGCGTGAACGTCGCGGTGCGACTGTTCCACCATCCGCCTACATAGACGCGGATCCTCGTAACTTTGTTGGTGATCTTGACAGTGTTGTCTATGCTTTTTATAACGGGCGCCCAACCGTCGTACTTTGCCTGTTCGCCGCCCAAGCCGCCGACCGCCCAGCCTTTGTGCGAGTCGAACGCGCCGATCGCGGTATTGCCGGGATATGCGGTCTGCAGCGTTTGAAGCCAATATCTGCCGCCGTTTATAAGGCGCTGTCTGTCTTCGGTATCCGCGTTGCTGTCCCAATGCGATATCCAACGTTCGAAAGCGAGCACCTCGTCGTCGCCTACGGGTCGGCGAAGCTCGATTTTAGTCGTATTGTCGGTTATCGCTTTTGCGGTAACGGCAAAAGGCTTAAAGTCGAGCGCGAACGCCGCGCCGTCCGATCCGACGGACACCTTTGCCGTTTTGAAATTATCCGACGTTAAAACGTACTCGAGCGTCGCGACGGTAGTCGTGTCTACGCCGTTCTCTTGCCACGCATAACTGCCGTCGGACTGTTTGACTGCGGTGTATACCAAACCGTTTGCGGAGTTTGTAAGAGTGAATTCCGCGCCCGCAGGTACTGCGATCGCCGCGCCCTTATGGTCTACGGCGGTCACCGTAATATCATCGGCTTGAGCTTCCGCTTTCGGAATAAACGCAGCTTTCACGTAGGTACCGCCGGCTATTCCCGTTAAGATATACTTGCCGCCGACTACCGCATGCCCGACTTCCGTGTCGTTTACGGTAAGCGAAGAAAGCAAATATCCCGTATTCGCCGCAACGGTGAGCGTTATTGTTTCGTTGTTCAGCGGCTCGTAAGACGACTTGTCGGCAGTGACCGTGCCGTTCGTCGCGGCGGCTATGCTTACATTGGAAGCTTCGATGTATTTATCCGCCTGTCTGTCGAACGCCATAGGTATCTCGACGCGCGTGGCTGAGTCTGCCCAATGTTTGAAATACACGTCTGCTTTGCCCGTCGGGTTGGCTATATAGCCGCTGTTTACAGTGCGCTTTTTGACGAACTTGCCGTCTAAGAAGAAGTAATAGTCCGCACCCTTGCGCACAAGCATGTATTGTATGCCGTCGCCGCAATACGCGGATATTTCGTCCGCGGTAAGGTCGCGTTCCAACCAACTCCACCAGGCGAACGGCGTGCTGTACCCGTCCACGGCGTCGAAGCTGTCTATAGCCTGTAACCACGCGTTGTTGTCGTTAGCCGTATAGACCAGACCGAACGATATGAACTGCTTGGACGCGGGATAACATATGACAAATTCCTGTCTGTTGATGTTGTTGCTTACGGTGGGGGTTTTGAATACGCCCTTGATCATAAAGTCGTCGCAACCTTCGCCGAACAACAGCGTCGCGTTATCGGTATTGCCCGTAACTACGGTGTTTTCTTCGAGCAAAGACAAGTCCCATGTGCCGTTTACGGGCGTTACGTCGAGCGTCGGGGCTCCGAACGACGCTTTTACTTTGAGCATGAGATCGTTGCAGTTTTTGAGCGTGACATACCCGAACGCGTAGTCGTTTATGCGTTCTTTGCCGTTTACGATTATGCTGAACAACCGCTCGCCATCTTTATCGGGCGTGATCTTGAGCTTTACGTCGCTGCCCGCTTCGAACTCGCCGTCGAGCGTCACATTGCCGCCGACGAACGTGCTTTCGGGCGAGAGCGAAATGTTGCGCGTCGTTATTTCGTTAAACGCGTACGCGAACGTAGTCGTGCCGCGCGGCGCGCCTATATAAAGGTGGTAACCGACCGTCGCTTTTGCCGCTTTGAAGCTATTGCCCAGATCGTACTGAGCCACCTGCTCGCCCTCTATAAATACGCTCACGGCATTGTCGAACCGCATAACGCCCATCTTTATGCCGACGGTGCGATACATTTCGATCTGCTCGTCGGTGAGCGTGTACACACTGTCCCAACCGCCTACCGAATCGGAATCGAGCGGCGCGAACTGAACCGAATACATATTGAGCGACGGCTGTATCTTGCGACCGTTGTCGAAGATCAATGTATAGCCCTTGCGCTGAGTGTACTCGTCCGAACCGCTGTTATCGGCAGAAGCCGCAAGACGTTGATCGTACTTCAGAAGCGTCTCCATATAGAAGTTTCGATACTGCGCATACGATTTGATCGACGTCGCACCGCCGTTAGTCGACACCGCGGGATCTTCCGTGTTCTGACCGTTAAGATCCCAATCGGGCGCGGAGCCGAACATCCGATAGACAAGCTCGATGTTCCTGTCCGTTCCGAAATTGCAAATGTGCGTTACGTATCCGTCGGCATACACTTCGTATTCGCCCGGTATCATGTTCTCTACGGTGAGCACGCCCTTTCTTACCGTTGCGGTATAGTCCTTTACGCCTATCATTTCTATCGTCACGCCGTCGAGATCTACGATCTTCCCGAACTTGTATCCGCTGATATCGACCGATATCGTCTGCGCATTGTTCTTTTGCGTCACTATGGAAATGTCCGCCCTGCCGCCTACAGTAAACGAATAGCTGTTGTCGGCCGACGTCACTGCTTTGCCGTTGATAAACACCTTGTACACATAGCCGTCTTGCGGCGTGACGACGAATTCGGCTTTATCGCCTATCTTATAAGAGTTTTCAAGCCCCGTCACAGTCGCGTTTTCGTCCGCGTCGAGCGCTACCGCTGTGTTGGGGATGTCCGAAACCGACTGCGCGCCCTGAATGAACACCGCGTCGCCGAACTCGGCGGCATAGCTCGCCGATACGCCTTCGTTGCCCGACACTCTTATGCCCGTGACTTTGGTGTTAGCGAACACCGCCGAAACGTCGGCATTGCGTATGAGCGTCGCCCACGTTCCGTTGTCGCACAGCGCGTACAAAGATATTCTTTCGTTGTTGCGCACGAGCGCGAAATACAGTCCGTTATTCGCCAGCAGCGTGTCGAGCGTTCTTCCGCCGAGCTGCACGGAAATATCCTTTTCCTTGCCGTCATCGATATACAAACATTTGACAATATACCGTCCGTACCAATTCATGAGCTGAAAACGGAAATAACTGTCGTTGTCCATGTCCATGAAGTATTCTTCTACGAACACGCCCGTATCGGCTATAGAGCCCGAGCCGGCACTCAAGCCGAGATAATGTTTGAACACGAACCGCTCGTTATCGATTTTGCCCGTAAACAGCGTTTTGGATCCGCCCGACAAAATCGCGTCGGGCACTTCTACCGATCGAGTCGAGCCGTACATGTTCTCGCCGACTTCCAAGTTGCACCGAGTGTCGCCGGCAACGGTTACTTGAGCGGTAACCGCGGTGTAATTGTCTACCGCCGATATCACGCGAAGCTCGTACTGTCCGAGCGGAAGCTCCGCGGTATACTCGCCCGTGCTTCTGTCGAGCGTCGTTCCGAAATAGTTGGACCCGTCGAACGCAACGACCTCTATATCGTCCATAAACGCACTGTGCATGCCGTCGTACGAGATCTTGCCTGACAGCGTAGCCTTTTTGCTCGAAACTTTTTCGAATTTCGCGTTTACATTTATATCCGACGTGACGAGCGGCAAAGTTACATACTTATCGATTATGTCGCCGCGGCGGTCTTTTCCGTTTATTTCGAACGACGTGAGCTTATAGCCGGCGTTCGCCTTGACTTCGAGAGTAGTAGTATTGCCGTCCGCGACATAGTCGTAGCCGCGCGACTCGCGCACCGATCCGCCGTTTGTGGCGTTTACGTTTATGTCGTGCGAAACGAGTCCGTGCGCATCGAAATGATAGTTTTGCGACGGATTTCCCCACCCGTCGCCGTCGAGCTGATCGGCAACGGTGTTGAACCAATGTCTGTCCGAATTGAGCTTTGTTCCGTCATACGAATACGACGAAATGATTACGGGGTTTATATAGACCTCTTTGGGCTTTTCGCCTTTGTTGACAAAACCCAAGTATTCGAGATATTCGTACGGAATGAACAGTTCGTGCGTATAACCGTAACAGCCCTCTTCGTTTACGGCTGCGCCTTTGCTCTTCGTGGCAAGCCGAGCCATTACGCTGTTGTACGAATGAACGCTCTCCCAGCCGCCGTTGACTCTGCGCTTGAACGTGAGCGTGCCGTCCGCCTCGAGATCGACTTCGTAAGAATTATCCGTATCTATAGATAGGGTGCCTTGCGGCGCGATATACATTTCTATACCGCTGTTCATGAACGACGCGCGCGCATGGTTTACATATATTCTGCATGTTTCTTCGATATCGAAACCGAAATATATACCGTTGTCGCCGAACCAGCTCGTCATTTTAAGCGTCGCTTTTTCGCCGCCGTGTTCTTTATGCACGGTGAGCCAACGCTGATTGCGGTACCGACCTTCGTTGAGAACGCCGTCGAGCATTATATCGTCGTCGGTGACCGCCGAGGGCTTATCGAACTCGTAGTTGGGCTTATACGCTTCGACGTCCTGTTTGTTGCAAGCACCCAAGCCGAAAGCCATGCCCGTAACGCCGACCGCCGCACACGCCGCCGTCAATAATTTTTTAACGCTTTTTTTCATTCTACTTTCCCTCCGCAATACCGAGAATACGTATTTCGGAAATGCCTGCGGAAGCGCCCTCGTTTTTAACGGGCACCGTCACACGCACTTTTGTTACTTCTGTTTCCGCAAACTCGGCGAATACGGACGCGCCGGGACTGATGTACGATATATCGAAATAATAGTCGTCCTCCTCGTACAATTCGCGCGCAAGCTTCAATTCGAGCCTGTGCGTTACGCCCGAAGCCGTTACAAGCTCTACCGTAGCGGTCTTGAACGCGCAATCCTCGTACTTAGACTCGTATATCATTACCGCGCGGATCTTACGCGCTTTGCCGAAATCGAACGTGAACGTAGTGGTTTCGTCGATCATGGTTTCGCCGATATAATCGAATTGGAAGTCGTTGTCGGTCTTGCACACAGAAAGAAGCCCGTCGGTCAGATATTCCGCGTCGGCAGACCCCGTCACGGTTGCGTCGCCGGCTATATTCTTATACTTGCCTATTATGTTGGGTTGAACATTCCAAGTCGGACCGTTGGCGTACATCACGTCCAAAGCCTCTCCGTTAATGTCGGTTATAGTTACCCACTTGATTTCGTCTATACCGGGGTTTCGCGAGCTGCCCGCCGTCGTAAAATCGTCGTGACGGTGATATATGATATACATATCGCCGTCCACGGTCACGAACGAATGGTGTCCGGAGCCCGAGACTTCCTTGCTGCCCTCGGCGAGCGACGACAACAGCAAACCGTTCTCCTCGTCGCGCAGCTTGCGGAACGCGCCGAGCGGCGAATCCGCTACGGCCTGACACACCGCGTAATTGGACAGCGAATAATCGTTGACCGACAACGTAAGGTAATACTTGCCGTTATGTTCGGTCATGGTCGGACCTTCGTTGATTATGTTGTTCGCCGTTTCGTAGGATACGTAATCGTCGCCGTTCTCGCCCGGTCCTATATTGTCGAACTTTTCGTTCCGCCAATCCTCTACGGTGTAATATCTGGCTGCCGTCAGCACCGTCATGGTTTCCCACTTGGGCTTGAGCCAATTTTCCATTTCGCAACCGACGATAAAGTTTTCGCCTTGATTATCCACGAAATACAAATACTTGGTTCCGTCGGCGTCTACAAACGCGTGAGGATCGATAGCGCCCGTATAACCGCCGTTACCCAAATCGCGTCCGCCCCATTCGTCGGCGAAATCGTTGAACAGCTCGGGATCGAGAAAGAAATACTCGGCGAACCAATCGGTGTAAACGTCGGTGTCGTAGTCGTGAACGTTCTCCTCGCCGCAGCTTTCGGGATCGACAAAGTTGACTATATCGAAAGGTCCCGTGGGGCTGTCCGAAACCGCCGCCATGAGCATCCATTTAACGCCCTTGTTGTTTTCGGGCGTCGCCGAAAAGTGCATGACGTATCTGTCGTTTTCGTCGTCGCGCACTACCTCGGGCGCCCAAATCCCTTCTTTGGCTACCTTATTGCCCTCCGAACCGTGCTGCCACGCGTTGAGCGACGGACCGGTAGGTTCCCAATTAACCAAGTCCTTGCTGCGATGGCAAGCTATATATCCGTATGTCGCATACATATAGTAATACCCGTCGACGTCCGTATTGTCGAGCACGAACGGGTCGGCATTGCCCGCGGCTTTTATGTCGTTACGGTAAAACAAATCGGTGGAAAACTCCATTTTTCCCGTAGCGCCGTCCGTTGTTTCGCCTTGATAGTAAGTAAACGTCGGATCGGCGCCGCACCCGATAAATACCGATGCGGTCATCGCGGCAAGCATTAAGGCAAGCGGTTTCTTAAATTCTTTCATTGATATTATGCTCCTTTGATAGAGTAGCCAAAGCACCGGGCTTGAATTTCGGCGCCTTTGATTTACTCTTTTTCGCTGCCCATGGCAACGCCTTCGATAAAGTACTTTTGCATGACTATATATAGCACTATGAGCGGCATCATGCCGAGCAGCGCCGCGGCGCAGTGTATATTCTCCTGACCGCGAGTGTTGAACAGCGTCGTGATCTCACCGAGATAAAAAGCCAATGTTACAAGGCTCTTTTCCCCGTCCAAATACAGCAACGCGCCCATATAGTTGTTGTATCCGCCTACAAACCCGAATATGAACTGCGCTATGAATGCGGGCTTTGCGAGCGGCAGTATTATTTTGAAGAATATCCCCCAATATCCGAGCCCGTCTATCTTTGCGGCTTCGATAACGCCGTTGGATATCCCGTCCATGTACATACGCAGGAAAAACATCGTGCCTATGCTTCCGAAAAGTCCGGGGATTATTATAGGCAACACGCTCGGCACCCAATTTATCTGATAGTAGAATATCTGCGTGATAATGCCGAACGCACCGAGCGGGAACACCATTATTATTATCTCTATCCCGAACAGAAGCTCTTTGCCTTTGAACTTGATCTTGCTGAACGAATACGCCGAAATGCCCGAAACAAGCAATCCGACCACCGTGGGCAGAAGCGTCATCCACATGGTGTTGATAAAGCCGAGCACAAGCCCGGGGATCCCTATCTCTTCCATATATATATCGCTTGCGAACACCGCTTTGATCGGCTCTATCGTGAACTTGGGCAGCCATATAAACGTTTCCGCGGAAACCAGATCTTCCGTAGGCGTAAACGCCGTGACGAATATCGAGTACATCGGCAGGAACAGCCACAGCGTGTATATTATAAGACACGCATAACAAATAGCCTTTTTGATGGGAAGCCGATTCGTCTTTTTCTTTTTGGGTGTTTTTTCTTTCGGACTCGAATAAATACCGAATTCGACGTTATTATCTACAATACTCGCGCCGCTATGCATTTTTCAAGCTCCTATTCCTGATTTTGTAGACGATCACGGAAAGCGTGCCCGTCATAAAGAACAACAGCCAGCTTATGATCGCCGCAGCCGACAGATACTGTCCGCCGTAAACGGGATCGTTGGCGACCGCCGGGCTCATTAGATAAAACACCAAACGCATGAGCGTCAAGCCCATGTTTTCCGGTCCCGCTATCTCCGCGCCCCATATCGACGGAGCAATAAGCGCCGAGATATCGTAAGTCAAAAGTCCCGTCGATATACTCGCCATAAGCAGATAGAACGTGGTGGGCGCGACAGCGGGCAATGTCACGTGTATTACCTTCTGAAAGCCGTTTGCACCGTCGAGCGACGCCGCTTCGTACAGCGACTGATTGACGTTTCCGAGTGCCGCATGGTACATTACAGTGCCATAGCTCGGCGCCTGCCAAATGATCGCGATTATAATACACCAAGTAACGGTATTGCTGTCGTTGAGCCAACTGATATTCGTGCCGAATATGGTATTTATCATGCCGCCGTCTCGGGCGAACATCCACCGCCACATAAGCGCTACGGCAACGCCCGAACATATGTACGGAATAAAGAACAGCACCTGAAAGACTTTCGAGCCCTTGAGTTTTTGCGACAGCAGTACGCTCATGATAAACGATATAACGAGCGTTACGATCTGAGTGCTCGCTATCCAAAACGTAATGCCGAGACTGTGCACGAACAGCTCCGTGACGTGCACGGTAGCCAAGCTCGAATACGATTGGTCGAACAGCATCTTGAATCCCGAAAAAGCATTCCATTCGGTCGCCGAAACATCATATAGATTCACGTCGCAAAACATCGCTATGATCGATATCACTATCGGCGCGATACTGAAAATAAAGAATCCGATGAGCGGAATCAGCGCAAACAAATACGCATAGCATTTTTCGGCAACGCGTGCACGCTTGATCTTTTTGCGCGGTCGGGCGGAAACTTCTGCCGTTTCCGCCATGCCTACCGTATTCGTCATTCTTACCTCCCGCAAAGATAAATGTTCATCGCAGCAAGATTGCTGTCGGCAACTTCTTTGATCGTTCTCGTGCTGCCGTCCGGTACATGCGAGAGAAAATCGTCGAGTTTCATCGTGCCTTTTCTCACTCTCTTATTAAACACCGTCGACCAGTTGTTGATCCATGTCTGCGCGTTGAAATAATCGTAGTCGCCGACGTCTCCGCCGTTCATCGCAAAGCCGAGCACCCAGGAGTTTTTGCACAGTCTCGCACTGCCGTTAGTGTACTCGCCGCTCATGCTGTAAGCAGGGTCGTTTGCGAGCACTTTGTTGCATGACGCAAGCATAGATTGGGCTTCGGGACCCGCCATCCACGCCATAAACTTAACGGCGGCGTCATACTTGGTGCTGTCCGAATTCTTGGGAATGACCATTGCCCTGGAGCTTGCCGCGGACGTCGCACGCCCTACGAGCTTGGTATTGTTCGCTCCCGCGGTCGCGATCTCGCCCGTATACTCTTGACCGTCGTATTCCTTGCCTATAACTTTCAAATACTCTTTTTCGAAGCTGTTTTCGGCATAGTTGTTTTCCGCGCCGTTCGACATATAAGTGCTGCCGCCCTCGTACTCGCGCCATTGACATGCGGGCGCTATGTCGAAATTGATGCCCGATGTCGAAAATCCTATCATTTCCGACGACGACTCTATGACCAGCGGCGTGTTTTTGCCGGACAGGAATCCCGAGCTTCTGTCCTCATCGGGATCTTGACCTATGCCGTAACCGTAAACGCCTGTAGCGGTCTGCGCCGTCTTGGGCTGAGTCATACGGTTGAATTCCAATGTAGCGTCGTACATCGAGGGAAGCTCATGGATCTTTCCGTCAAGCTTCTGCTTTTCTTCGGCACTGCCGTTTATTATAGCCGCGTCCTCGTGAACAAGCACGTCGCCCGGCTTATAGCTGTTGCTGCCGACGGTTATATTGTCGAGCGCAAGCCAATTCGCACTGTCGTCTACAATGGTAAACTCGTACTCGGCTCTATCCGCGTTCCAGCCTATGCAATCGCCGCCGACCGACCAACCGTAGTTGAACCACCATTCGCTGCTGTATCCGTACTTCTGCTTGCCGCTCTGCGGAGCGAGACCGCCCTGATTGACGAGCAGCCGCGAAAAAAGACGGGTCTCTTCCCAGTTCATGGGTATGCGGTTGTTAAATACCTTGTAAACGTCGTCGCCCGCCTCGTTCTTGCTCTTGACGGCATTATCGAACGGCGCCGGATGATCGTCGTCCGCCAAGTATTCGGCATAGCCGTGCGGTTGGAGCTTTGGATATTGGACGCCGAGCTTGTTTTCTTCGCAAGACACTATGTTTACGCTTGCCGTTTTGAGCACGTCTTCGTTGTAATAGAGAACGTGCACGCTGTTATTCGTCGGCAGACCCACAAGATCCGCACCCTTGCCTGCAAGGTGATAGCCCTGGCTGTTAACCGCACTTGACGTAAGTTCTTCGTCGAATCTGTAACGGTTGGCGAGCTTTTCGGGCCAAGCGTCGTAATTTATCGCCGTCTTGATCTCATCCGTAAAACGCGATTCTATCGATAATAAGTATCCCTTGGCGGCAAAGCTCTTAAATTGATTGTCGTCCACCGTGATTATACTGTACTGACAAGTTTTGCGTTTGTTGGCAATAGTGCCTTCGTAATTGGCGTCGGTGCTGCCCGTAAACGTGCTGCCCATTACCCAAACGTTGTCCTCTTCGCCCTGTCCGCCTCTGTTGTATTCGTCGATAACCTTTTTGAACGCGTCGCGAGTTTCGTTATCTACGCCGTAGCGGTAATAAATAACTGTTCTGTCCTTAGCTTCGGCAGGCACTTCGTTCTTGCCGCACGCAACGAGCGGAAATGCACAGGATATGCCCATGCATATCGCCGCACCGACCGCCAAAATTCTCTTTGTCTTTTTCATAACAGACTCCTTTTAGTTACTTATAACAAGCGCATTACGCGCGTATTATCTCCACGGGAAACACTTTTGTGAATACGGCGGTCTCGCCCGACCGCATTTCGTTTATAAGCACGTCTATTCCGCACTTTATAATGTTCTCGAAATTACCGCCTACCGAGTTTATCCGACGGCATATAGGCAGGTACCGCCATACCCCGTCCACGCCGAACACGGTATAATCGGCATAATCGGTCTTTTCCAAAAGCTCCGAAATGACCGACGCTATCTCGTCGTTATAGCAGAAAATAAAGTCGTTCTTGTTTTCCAACAACTTTTCTCTGAGCTCCGCTTCCTCGTCTATTCTGTCGGCATACGAACAATAATACTCGTCGCACGTCGCGCCCGATTGGGATATGGCGTCCAAAAATCCGTTGCGCCGCGTCGTGTTGCCTATCGAAATATTGGTGTTTATGTAACACGGGCGCTTAGCGCCGCTCTTGACGAACTCCTTACCTACAAGATATCCGCTCATGTAATCGTCGGCGCATACCGTGCTTACGTTCTCATTTTCTTTCTTTACACCCACCAACAGCAACGGAATGTTTCCGTACGTGCAATAGTTTATAACTTCATCCGACACGTCCGAAAACGATATTATCCCGCATATCCTGCTTCGCACTATGTCGGCAAGCAGATCTATGTCGAGAAGATCGGAACGACTGACCGTAATAAGCGGCAGAAATTCGTAATCCCGCAACTGCTTCAAAAGTATGTTAAGCGATATGGTAAAATACGGATTGGTAGTAGACGATACCACCACGCCGATAAGATTTGTTTTTCCGTTTCTCAAATACCCCGCAATATTGTCGGGGATGTACCCCATCTGCTCGGCAAGCAGTTTTATGCGCTCCTTGGTCTTGTCGCCGATGTCCGCACAATTGCGCAAAGCACGAGATACAGTGTTTACGGAACACTGCGCAGCTGCCGCGATATCCTTAAGTTTGACTGTCGTAGGCATACTCCCGTCCTTTTCCCTTTGACGCTTGTTGAGCATATTATAATTTACATTAACGTTAATGTCAATACTTTTACCAAATAAAACGCATTTATTTTTAATGCGATGCCGCGATATCGAGGTAATACGGCGCATATCGAATAAGTCGCCGCTGTCCGGACATAAAAAACGCCGTAGTTACATACGGCGGTAAGTCGGATATTATCGGACGGCTGTTCGGATCAGCCGTTGATACGGAAAAGCGACGGCGGCAATATTTCGCGGATCGAAGATCGATCGTCCGATTCGATCCTATTTATAAGGATCTGCGCGCACCGATCCGCCATATCTTCGAGATCGACCCCGACGCTGTTCACTTGTATCAAATACGAAAGATACTTGGAAATACCGTCGATACCGAAGATCGAGCTGCGCATTTTCGCGTTATCCTCAAAGATTTTGAGCATGGCCATGGCGATTTCGTCGTTGAAGCAAAACACAAAGTCGTTGCCGTTTTCGAGAATACGCTCTTTCAAGTTTTGCACACATTCGCTTCGGTGTTCGTAATCGAAACAGTAATTGTCGCAATCGAGCCGCGCTTCTCGTAATACGGTTGCAAACCCTTCTCTGCGCATCGTATTGATCGCACTTTCGGAACCGTTTATGTAACACGGGCGGGTGACGCCTTGCCTGATCGCTTCTTGCGCGACGAGCTCGCCGCACAGACGGTCGTCCGCACACACCACGCTTACCCGCTCGTCTTTAGAGCTCGAACCGCAAAGCAGCAGCGGAAAACCGTTTGCGGCGCAGTAGTCGACCGTTTCGTCTTCGAGATCGATAAACGTGAGTATTCCGCTCGCGCCGTTCTGTACGCAATACAAAACGTCGTCTACGGAAAGATCGCAACCCTTTCTTACGATTATGAGCGGGGTATAATTTTGAAGATCGAACCGTTTGAAAACACGGTCGAGAACTATCGAGAAAAACGGGTTGTACAGCGACGAAATGACGACCGCTATGACGTTTGATTTTTTTGTGCGCATAAACGCGGCGACGCGACTCGGACGGTAACCCATTTCCGCCGCCGCCTGCCTTACTTTCGATTTCATCTCTACGCCTATGTCAGCGCAATCGCGCAACGCACGGCTGACCGTATTGACCGATGTCCCGAGCCTCTCCGCTATATCGCTTAAAGTCGTCACCTTGACACTGTGCATTTTTCTTTCCTTTTATAATTCGGCTTTATTGTATATAACATAACATAAACGGAATGAAAATACAACAAAAATCCCACTCTTTGCCGAATTTTCCACCGTCATATTCCTAATTCAACTTTTTATATATCGTTTTCGGTTTTTGCGAATACCGATATCATTTTCTAAATTCGTCATACGATTTAATTTCTTCAAACTGCGGTCTTTCCATTAATGGGTATGCTCACACCAAAACTTTCACACAAAAAAAAGTACGAACTCGCTTTGGCGTGTGTTCGTACAATTTCCTAATGGCGGGCGAGTGGTAATTGCGTTTGAACACTTGCGCCGCTGTAGATTTGGTCTAAAACCTTTTTTGTTTCCGATAGTCGCACGTCCTCGATTTCCTTGCCGCTCCCCAAAACTAAAAACGGGTTGATATAATCGTCGGCAACAAATACTTTGTAAACGAGATTGTCTATTATCTGCTTTTGGTGTTCCTTGTCTGCTGGGTTGCCTTTCAACAATTCGGCGATATAGTCCAGCAAGTCGTTTTCGTTGACTTGCAAACCGCGCTCGTACTCCAACTGTGTTTTTTGGCTTTCTAAATCTTTTATCAGTGTTTCGTAGTCGGTCATTCGCTTTTCAATGCTTTCACGCAACAACGCGCTTTTTGCCTCAATAAACGCCGTTGTCATTTCCTCAATGTCCTTGCGCGCTTTTGCTATGCGCGTTTCAAGGCTCTTTATATTGTCCGCGCCCGTCCGCTTGTCATAGTATGCCAGCGTGTCGCGCACGGCTTTTTTTGCGTTCTCTTTGTCGCTCAAAAAGTTATGTACCATTTGAGTAACGTAAAATTCCAGTCTGTCCTTTTCAACACGCGACTTGTCGCATTCGCCTTTTTTCTTGCGCTTGCAAGCATAGTATAGGTGGGTTTTGCCCGTCTTGCTCGTGCCGCCGTCTGCAACCATAGGCGTTTCGCAACGAGCGCAAAACGCTTTGCCCGTCAATAAATACGGCACTCGTGCCGTTGCCGCTCCGCCCGCAAAATACCGATTTGCGGCAAGCCGTTTTTGTACTCGGTCAAATAACGCCTTGTCGATTATAGCGGGGTATGTGTGGGTGCATAGCCTTTCGCCAAAATAGAACTCGCCCGTGTACTTGGGGTTGACTATGTATTTGTCGAACGATTTGCCCGTAAACGGCTTGCCATTCAACCGCTTGCCTTGTGCGTTGAGCGCGTCAGCAATTTCCTTTTTCGGCACGCCCTTGTCGTACTCCGTAAAGACATAGCGCACGATTTCCGCTTGCTCCTCGTCGATTTCAACGTACTTTATAAACTTGTCGCGTTTGCCCGCGATTGGCTCTTTGCGTATCTTGTAACCGTAAATCAGAAAGCCGCCGCAAAACGTGCCGTTTTCCACGCTGGTGTCAAGTCCGTTACGTACACGCTTTGACAGTCGCTTGCTGTATTTCTCGTCGTTCCACTCTAAAAACATTTCGTAGAACTCGCCGCCTTCGTCGTCGCTGATGGGCTGTGTTGCCGATAATACCCGTATGCCGTAATCTTGCTTTAACATTTCTTTGTACATTATGCTATCGCGGCGGTTGCGGGCGAAACGGTCAAACATATACACGATTATGTACTGAAATGCGCCGCTGGCGGCGTCCTTAATCATACGTTGAAATGACGGGCGGCTGTCGTTCGTTCCCGTCCGTGCTTTATCCTCGTACACGTTGGCGATATTATAGCCTTGATTTTCCGCATACTCGCGGCAAATGCGAATTTGGCTTTCGATAGATTGCTCATTTTGTCCTTGTGAACTGAAACGTGCATAAATAACTGCGTTTTTCATTGTCTGCTCCTTTGCGCGGTCGGCTGTTTTCAGCGCGGACTGCGGCTTAAAATTTTGTTGTTCGCTTTGGTGCTTACCGTCTTAACCAGCAAAAAATGCCGCCGCAGTTAAATTGTCAAGGGTTTGCGCCGTAGGCGACGACGGTTTTATGCCTTACGGGAGATAAATCGTCGCCCTTTACAATTTGACAAGGCGGCGTATTCCGTCCCCAGACGGTAAGCACAAGCGAGTAACAAAACTACTTAATTCTTAAAAAAATTGCCGTATTGCTTTATCGGGTATTATACCACAATAAGAATACGGCGTTTTTTGTTATGTTATCTGAAAGTTACTTATTTTGTCGAATGTTGAATAAAAAATTACAATTCTTTTACTAAAATTTGTATTTGATAGTTCCATTGCAAAATACCCGACAAAACAATTAAGTGCACTGTAAATTCGGGAATAATATTGTATTGTGTTTTTGCAGAATCAAGCAATGTTTTTAATATTTGCTCACGAGTTTCTTCCGTACAGTCGGCACATAAGTATTCACCTTTCGGCAAGATATTTAAGCCGTTTATTTTTTTATATTTTGTACATACCGCAAATAAGCGTGATATTCCGCCTTTTTCATAGATGCCTGCTAAATCTTCAAAAGCAAAATTGCTTTTATCGTTTTCGCCTATTTGGTCGTAATAATGGCTGTGATAGTCCCAAAGATTATTCAAAGTAGGTTGTTCCATTGTATCGGAAAGCAATATAACTCTTTGCGGAAAAGTTTTTATAAATAAGTTGCTCGGTGGATTTTCGCCTTGCAGCTTGCTTTCATAAAATTTTCTTGCACGTTGTATCTTTGCTTTTGAATATTCGAGTTCGGCGATTTTACTTTCAGCGTTCATTTCGGCTTGCTTTAATAATTTAATGATTTTATCAAAGTCGCTATACTCTAAAATTTCTTTAATCTCGGCAAGCGTTAAGTCCATACACTGTAATGCTTTTATTGTATTTAGGCGCACGACCTCTTGTACAGAATAATAGCGGTAGCCCGTCCATTTGTCTGTTTTGTACGGTTTAACCAAATTTATGCGGTCATAATGACGTAAAGTTTCGGTTGTCATATCAACCATTTTGGCAGTTTGACTTATCGTAAAAAATTTTTCCATAAATCGCGTTTAACCTCTTGACTTTTGTGTTACACAAAGGTTTATACTCATTATAACAATGACAAATCAGTTTGTCAAATAACCAAAAGCAAGGAGATTTTATTATGAAAAAACTTTTATCTTTACTGTGTGTGGCAATAGTCAGTTTAACGCTTTTTGCATTTACGGGTTGTTCAAACGACGATACATTTACGGCAAAGTCATATACTTCGGGCGAAAACGTAATAGAAAGCGTTTCTATTGACATTTCTGATAGACAAATAGACATAGGTGTTTCGGACGATGAACAAGTGCATATTGAATATTTTGACGGTGAAAAAGAGTATTTCGATATAATAGTATCGGAACATAATGCACTGTCAGTCAAGTTGGAATTTAACAAAGAGTGGACTGATTTTATAGGTTCAAAGGCAGCAGCCGAATATAGAAAAATTACAGTCAAATTACCAACAACAGTTACTATGCTTTCGGTCAATACAACAAATGAAAGAATAAAGGTTGAACAGCTAACCATTGCAGACAGTATTACTATTACAAATAATGGCGGTAATATTGAGTTTAATAAAATTACTGTCGGCAATGCGTTAAGCCTCAATACCAAAAATGGCAATATAACGGGTTCGGTTATCGGTGGCTGGGACGATTTTTCAATAAAGAGTACAATTAAAAAAGGCAATAGTAATTTACCTGCGGAAAAGAACGGCGGCGAAAAGTCTTTGAATACTAATTGTAATAATGGGGATATAAATATTGAGTTTGTAAAATAAAAATATGAGTGAGAAAGAAAACGAATTCAAATCTATATATTATGCCTGTTGTCCTTATTGTAAAACTGTGCTTGTGCAAGCACAAAATGGTATGGACGGTTATATTAAATGTCCGAAATGTAATAAATATATACACGTTATTATTCGTAATGATACAGTAACAATTAAAACGAAATCATAACACAGAACGCTCGTCAACGGGCGTTCTTTTTCTATATAAAAAGACTTAAAGCGACAAAGGCTTTTATTTTGTACTTTCACAATTTTGCTATGCTGTGCATAGGCGCATTTTCTGCATTTGCATAGGCTTTTTCTATATGGGAAACTGTCGCGCCCGAACGTAATAAAAAACTGTTTTAGAGTTGAAATCTGAAAAAAGATAAGAACCGAAACGGAGCAATACCGCCTCAATAGGGTTGCTTTCGTTCGGTCTTTTTTCTTTTATACGTTATTGCACCCCGTCGGCGTATTGCACGCTGTCGGGGCTTTTTCTATATACGGCGAAAACTGCCGATAGCGATTTTTCAAAACAAAAAATCAAAATCGGGAGTTTTCAAAATGCAAAAAATCAAATACGAATTTGCGGACGGCACAACAAGCGAAATCGAGGTTACAGACGAGATTTACGCCCTACACGAACAATTAGCGAACGAGGAAAAGCGCAACAATAAGCGCGAAACGCGGCGGCACACTTCATTGTATTACTTTACGGATATGGGGATAGATTTTTCCGACGAAAACGCCGCCGATCCGTTTACTGCGCTTATCCGGCGCGACGACGAGGAGCGAATACATAAAGCAATGGAAAAACTGTCAAACAAGCAACGGGCATTGTTGGAAAAGGTCTTTAATCAGAATATGAGTTTACGCGAAATCGCACGGCAAACGGGCGTATCACATCAAGCACTTTCAAAGCAAATAGCCGTGATTTACAAAAAGTTAAAAAAATTTTTATAAAAAAGGTTGCCACTCTGCCATTTTCGTGGGTATAGGTAGAGGCGCAAAAACCGCCTACTACTGAACGGGAGCGTGGAAAAATGAAAATCAAAAAAGAGTTACTGCAAGCCTTTTTAGACAAGTACGGCATAACTGCGGCACTACTGGCGCGGGATATGCACGTTGACGAAAAAGAGATTAAAACGCTGTTAGAGGGCGGCGCGGTAAACGAGGAAACGGCGCGAAAGTTTATTTATTATTTCGGCGCGGACGAGGCTGTGAAAATGATAGACTGGGCGGCAATCGGCAAACAAAAACCGAAAATCGACGAGGGGTAAATATGGCAAACGACCTTTTTCAAAAAGTAGCGTATATCGGCTTATTGCAACCCGACGGCACAATGATGTTAAATGTTCCCCTTTATGTCAAAGTGAGTGAGTTGAACAAAAGCGGTATGACGGAAACACAAGAAAAAGTAATCAGCCGAATATCCGAAATTATGATTAAACGGTATGAAAAGCAATTAAGCGAGTATTTTGCAAGCCTCAAAGAAAAATCTAAAAAGGAGCAACTATGAAAGCAATAAAAACAATAGCAAATTGCTGTTTGGTGTTCATAACCGTGATTGCCGTTTGCGTTATCATTGCGTTTGTGTACTACCACTATTTTGTTCACGACATAACGACGGGAACAAACTATATCGACAATCAAATCGGGCTGGATATAAAGAAAGCGGACGAGTTGACGGACGAGGAAAAAGACGAGTTCGAGGAACGCTATTTTATGGAAGCGAATTTTTACAGCAATGCGAAAAACAACGGCATAGCGTTGCAAGAAATGAAACTCAACTACTTTACGGACTACAAGTTACTGTCAACGAGTTACCGCTCAACGGGTATGCAGTTTTTAGGCGATTTGAAACAAGAAGATTTACAACTTGTCGAAACTACCGAAGAACAAGCAAACCGCGACGAGCCGAAAAACTTTACTTACTACGACACCACGAACGGGATAAACTGGGACGGCGGCAAACTCCGTACCCAACTAAACCGCGAAACGGCGTTTGTAATAAGCATTGACGGCAAGCCTTATCAGATACAGTTAGATAAAACTTACGACTGGACTACTTACGAGCGGCAATGGTACACGTTGTGGATATGGAATAAGCCGACAAAGCACGTTTGGCTGTACAACTATTTGGACGTGTTTGCTGACTGTATGCAAGCAATACGTTCCAACAGTGCGGGCTACGGCGACTATTATATCACGGTTGATTTAAGCGAATATTTTACCATTCGGGAGTTCGACGCCGACAGCGGCAAATTCAAAGAGGACGACGTAACCGATATTATAAAATCGTATTCGGTGCTGAAATTCCACTACGACGAGAACGGAGCGCGTAACAGTTCGCAGTCAATGTTTAAGTGTATAGACTGTAACCCGAAATACGATATATCCGACGAGCAAATAGACACTACCTATTGGCAAGAAAGAATGACATACACGTTGACCGACACAAGCAAGTTGAACGGCGCGGACTTATTCACTTATAGGTATAGCGAAGTTTACGACGGCTATTTTCTTTCCCTCTCTATGGACGGTAAAAAACTGTTTGCGGATATGCCACGCGCAAAAGTAAATATAACGCTGGACTTACAGTCGGAGTATTTAGCGGAAAAGGAAATAAAGATTGTCGGACTTGATTATAACGCTTTCGACGGGCTGGAAATCGACACTCTGACAATTAAGGGCAATGCCCGAACGCTCTATTTGCTGGATAAATCGCTGAACGATACGCAGTTAAAAACACTAAAACATAGTCGCGGCATTGTGCTGGACGGCTTGCAAAACGCTATTAACAACGAATATTACGAGGTGCTTATATGAAAAAAATCATAGGTATGGTGCTGTTATATTTAATCGCGTTTGTGTTGATCGTCGTCGGCGTGTTTTGTGGGATTCGGTTGTATAAGGAAATCAAGGCTGAAAGTTATATAAACGGCTCTATTGATATTAGCAACCGATTCACGCAAGAAAGTTTTAATTATTCGAGTACAAGCGTTGTATTCTATCACGATTTATACGACGACACCGACACATACGCATTTGAAAAAGACTTACTCAAAGTAGAAAATTTTGACGGCAAGACAAAGACTTATAAAGTCGTACTCAACGACTACGTTCTGCTGAATTGCGAAATAAACGCTGGCTCGGTATTCGCAACGGTGGATATGGACTTTTACGACACGAACGGTCAAATAGTAAACAGCGCGGTTATGAAAATATCAGTCAAATTTTTGAGCAACAAAACCACGCTAACGCTTGCAACGACTGGCAAGGAAAACGCGAGTTTTCTCGAACAGTATTTTGCCGACAACGGCATACGGCTGCAAATAATCGAAATCTTATAAGGAGCGAACAATGTCAACGACGAAAAAAGTATTAACTATCATTTTCAGTATTCTCATAATCGGGGTGTTCGCCTTTCTGCTGACTTGGGGCATTATAAACTGGTCGAAAGTCAAGGACGGAATGGCTGGCAACGGACTTTATACGCAAGACGACGTGCAAAACGCATACGAGGACGGCTATTCTACCGCCCTCACGGATAAAGAGGAATACGACAAACTAATCAACAGTTACCGCGACACGATAACTACGCAAAACGATTTAATATCGCAGTACACCAGCGAGGCAACCGCCCTCAATAATTCTATAAAGGACTATCAAGGGCAAGTCGCCACGTTGAACGAACAAAAAACCGCACTCGAAACGCAAATAGATACGCTCAATACGATAAAGGCAAGCAACGAGGCGACAATATCCGAACTTAACGGGCAGATCGCCGCGCTGTCAAATCAAATTTTATCGCTACAAGCGAATAAGGACGAGAACGAACGGCAGATTACCGCGCTTACGGAGCAAATAACCAACTTGCAAAATCTCAATGCACAACTGCAAGAAAACAACGCTTTGAACACAAGAACGATTGACGGACTGAACGCGCAAATTGCAAGTCTGAATAATCAAATTGCCGATTTAACTTTACAATCGCAAAACAATTCGTCCGTCGTCAATGCGTTGAACGTAAAAATAGCGGAATTGCAAAAGTCCGTAAGTTATTACGAGCAATACCTTTCAACGCTGGAAAGCGGCGAACAAGTAGTCGCTACATTCGAGTTTGACGGGAGCGTTTACAACATTCAAGTAGTAAACAAGCATAGCCTTTTGACGGTTACAACGCCGACCTCTACCGCCTACGTTATTTTCAACGGCTGGACGGTTGACGGCGAGCCGATAGACCTTGCCACTTACCGCATAACGCAGAACACAAAAATTGTTGCCGATATTACGCATAAATACGAGGTCAATTTTATGGTTGACGGCGAAAATCACCATAGCCAAATCGTAGTGAAAGACAGCAAGCCGACAATACCCGTAAACCCGACTAAAAACGGCTATGTGTTCGACGGCTGGACTACTGACGGCAACAATGTTGTAAATCTTACGAATTACACCGTTACGCAAAACGTAACATTCACGGCGAAATTCACAAAACTGTATTCCGTTGTGTTTAAGTACGAGGATACCACGCTGAAAACTGAAACCGTAAAAAGCGGCAACTATGCAACCGCGCCCGATACGGCAAGCACGGCGTACAAAGTATTTAACGGCTGGAAAGTAAACGGCGTTGCGGCGAACGTGAACGAATACCGCATTACTGCCGATACCGTATTTGTTGCGGATATTACCTATAAATACGACGTGAAATTTATTGCGGACGGCAAAACGCACAATACGCAAATAGTCGAAAAGCACGGCAAGCCTACCGTTCCGAGCAACCCGACAAAAGCAAATTATGTGTTCGTCGGCTGGTCTATCGACGGCGAAAATACTATTGATGTAAGTAAGTATATGATTGTCGATAACGTAACATTTACGGCAATATTCCGCGTGGATAAATTCACGGTTACGTTCAAAAACGGCAATACGACGGTTGCAACGCAAGAGGTACAGAACGGCGGCTATGCAAATAAACCTATTTTCGATACCGATACTTTTGTAGGCTGGACGGTTGACGGAAAAACGGTTGTAAATCTCGCCACTTACAAGATTACCGCAACAACGACATTTACGGCAAAATTCGGAACGTGGACGGCAGTCGGCGACAGCGCATATTACGCTTACGGCGATAGCACAATGAACAAAACCGAAGTCGAGGTACGCGGTCTGAAAGTAGGCGATAAATTCAAAATAGGCGTCAACTTTATGCAAGCGAATATCGAAGATACGGGCAACAACAGTTACTGGTACAATTCTGCTACGAGCAACGGCTGTTACGGTTGGCAGTATTACGGCGAATGGATTGCATTAGACGAATACGGCAACCTTACGGGTGCTTTCGATTACGGCGACGATTTGATTTTGACAAATACAGAGCCGCATACTTCTACGCTTGGAGTTGTGGACTATGAAACGGAAAACACCTTTACTATAACTGTGTCGTGCAAAAAAGACGGTATTTTAACAATCGAATGGACGGACGATGCAGGCTTTTATATCGAAACTATGATGTTGTGGCAGTTATACGTTTTGAAATAAGCAACGAAATTACAACTTAATCATAACGCTTGGGGTAAGCGCAAAAAGCCCCACCAGTAGCCGCCGAAAATTACGGTGCGCAACGTGAACGTAAGCGGCACAAAATAAACCTCATAAGGAGCAAAAAATGGAAAACTTAAACAAGGTAGTCAAGGAAATCAAGATTGTGGCAAAGCCCTCGAAACGCGGCGGCAAAAATCATTTTGTCCGTGTTGAACTCATAAACGGGCGTTCCGCAGATGTATGGTGCGATAAAGAGGTCGTCGAACTTATCCAGACTTGTACGGAATTGGGCGTTGAGCCTTTCAAGAGTTTTGCGCTCGAAAAACGTACCAGCGAAAAGAACGGCGCGGAGTATATCGCGGTCGTACTTAAAATGTTTAACGACGACGAATACTTTTACTTTCTGCCCCGCGCTACGAATACCATTGTGGAATTGCTTATTGCAAAAGCCGCAAAAGACGAGGCGGAAAAGCCCGCCGCAAAAAAGGCGTAATCTATGGCAAACCCGAAAATACCGCAAGGCTATCAAGGCACATACGGAACAGCCGCAGACGGCGCGCCCGTCCTCATTATGGTGTCGCGTTCCGACAGCATAGCCGAAAACAAAACCACTAAAAAGGAGCAATCAAAGCCTATGGCAAACAACAAACCCAACACCGAGCAAATGTCTATGACAGACGAGCCGCAAACGCAAAAATATGTACCCTATACCACCGAAGAAAAACGCGAATACGCAAAGCAGTTTACCGCCCGCGAAAAAGCCTCTTACCGTAAAGGTCAACAGAGTGCATACGGGCATATGGGAAATATCGGCAAGCGCAATTCTATGTATATTTATAACAATTTGAAAAACGACGGGGCAACGCCGCCCGTGCCGCCTCCCGCCGAAAAGCCCAACGGCAACCGCAAAAATTCGGGCAATAAATAATTAAATCTTACGAGGGAGCGGGCGTTTCGTCCGTTCCCTTATTCTTTTTGCTGGGGTGCTTATGGATAAAACATATTATTTGACTTATGTCGTCGGCGAGCGCGGCGTGGGCAAAACAACTTTACTTGCGCATTTTGCAACCGAATATATGATACCGCCGCGATCCGTCCGCGACTTGTATATTTGCAAAAAGGAAATAGAACGGCTGCGGGCTGGCGGCTGGGATAATCTATCGCTTGCCGCTCACGTTCAACACCTTGTTTACGTTGTGGACGATACATTTATTGCACGGGGGCTTGGATATAAACCGCGTATATCTATGGAATTACAGTTTGAAAAAATCGGGCTGTACGACGGCATACACGAGGTTGACTATTTACTGCCTTACGCAAAAATCTTTCTGCCCGAAATTCAAAGTAAATTAGACAGTCGCAAGTCAATGACAGCCGAACGTGTTGCGGACTACTTTCTGCGGTATATCGAACGACAACGAAAAGTCGGTGTACAAATGTGGGCTGACACGCAAATAGACGACAGCGCAGACAAACGCTTTCGTTCGCTCTCGGATAAACTCATAGAGGTGCAAAACAAACAAGATTACTATGACTTTCACGGGCGGCTTATAAAAACCGTATGGCGGTGCTATGAGTTTGAGGGCATAAGACAATACACCCGCTACAAAGACAGTGGCAACGTGCGCGAGGCGGTCAAAACGGCATACACGCATTACGGCAATATTTATGCTTGCGTTGACAGTTACAGCGGCAAAGAATACTTTTACAACGGTATGACGGGCAACTACCATACAACGCTTGCAACACTTACGGGCAACGACAAAAAGGCTATGCTGGCGCGGTGCGAACGCTATCCGCTGTTCGGTCAGAACAAACAAAAACAAGATAATAACGAGGTTACAGCGATATGGAAAAATTAGACTTTACCGAACTGCACAAGGAAAAACTGGCGGTCATATTCGAGAACATTGACATATTGTGCGCTATGAAAGAAAGCGACACGCAACTGCCGCCGCGCTTTTTCCGCGAAATTACGGACGATGTGATTTTGGACTACAAAGCCAAAGTCGGCATACTCAACCGAAATACAAAGTTTGTTACCCGCGAACTTATAAAAGACTTTAAGTTACTGCGACGGGAACAACGCAAACGGCAAGCGGAACAACGCCGCCGGCGCAAGCGCGAAACGCTTTTATATGTTGCGCCCGCCGCGCTTATCCACCCGCCGCAACAATAACGGCAATGTGCGCGGGCGGCTTGCCGCCCGCGCAGTGGCGTATAGTATTACCTACGCCACCCCGTAACACTGTAACACTTTTTAGGCAAAACAAGATTATCGGGGGCTATAATGGACGATAAAATTAAAATTGATTTGTCCGTAACGGACGAAACAACCGAAACAAAACGAAATTCACAAGCGCGTGATTGGTGCTTTACCGTAAATAACCCCGTACAAAGCGAACAAGAATTTTTGACCTACTTAAAAGCCGTACCCGATTTAAGATACGCTGTTTTTCAAAGGGAAAAAGCCCCCGAAACGGGAACGGAACATTATCAAGGTTATATAGAGTTTACGCAACCGAAATGGTTTAGCACAATTAAAAAATGTCTTTCAAAGGAAAATATAGGCGTTGACGCGCATATCGAGGCACGACGAGGAAAACGAACACAAGCCCGTGCGTATTGTATGGACGAGGAAACGCGCATAAGTCCTACATATTACGAATACGGCGAATTTATAGAGGACGGCGAACGTACCGACTTAACCGACATAATGCACGATATAGAAAACGGGTTGAGTTTTTACGACTTATCCAAAAAGCACGGCAACCGCTTTATTCGCGTTATGAATTGGGCGAAAGAATTTAGACAATCGCATTTGGAAAACAAATATAAAAGAGTGTTCCGCGATATGAAAGTCTATTATATTTACGGCTCTGCTGGGTGCGGCAAAACAAGTTTTGTATTCAAAAAACACGGCTATGACGACGTGTACAGAACAACAAATTACGAGTTCGGCTGGATAGACGATTACAACGGCGAAAAGGTTTTATTTTTGGACGAGTTTCGCAGTTCGTTCAAAATCTCGGAAATACTGGACTATTTGGACGGGCAACCTATACGCATTAGAGGGCGACACTATAACCGCGTTGCTTGCTATGATACGGTGTATATCGTTTCAAATATTCCGCTTACGGAGCAATACAAGAACATACAAAACGACGAGCCGAAAACGTGGGCGGCATTTATGCGACGAATAACGGCGGTTTACAATTTTGACATAAGCAAGGATATGCCCGTAAACAAGCATACGGGCGAATTAAAAAAGCCGCTTACGCTCATACCGATAGACGACGACAGCGACTTACCCTTTTAACTGGGTGGGTTTCTCTCTTGGGTGGGGATATAGAAAAAAGCAACGGTCTTTCCGTTGCTTTTTCTTTTTACTGCGCTCTGACAAACTTTCCGTTTTCCCGCACGTTGTAGTTGTTTTCATACGTTATCGGCTTGGGTTGCCACGTTGCGACAAAGCCCGCAAGCCCGTTTATGAAAATGTACTGCATTATCGTGTCGGGGTTAGAACGCGATTGCTGTTGGCGGAGAGAGCGGGGTTCGAACCCGCGGTACCTGTTACAGTACGCTCGCTTTCCAAGCGAGTACCTTCAGCCGCTCAGCCATCTCTCCGTATCGCCCGCACTTTTCGTTGTGCGGGCGTTATTATTCGTATGTTCATAGATTTTACATCGCGCCGACCGCTACCACTTGTTTCTCACATACTCGGCAAACCCGATTTTATCCGTCACGTCGACGATCGTTCCGTCGTCAAGCGTCACCTTTCCGAAAAACTTGCCGAAAACTTGATGCTGATCGGTCATAAGCACAATGGCGTTCGTCCTATCCTTTCGGTCTATCATCGGGAAAAACGCGAGTTCCAACCGCCCCGCATCGTCCGCGATACGCCATTTTTTCAGATAGTCCGGTTTGCCGCGAGTATACGGGATCTCGAACTTGACATTGTCCAATTTGTGCGCCTTGCCGTCGTAAAACACAACGTTCTCGCTCGCCTTGGGCTTGCCGAAGCCGTAACCGAGATTAAGCCCGAACTCTCTGCCGTCGATCCGACACGACAGCGAACTCCAATACCATACGTTGCGATACGGCCACACGCCGCGTCCCCAATCGAGCACGCCCGATGCGCCAGATGCAAACTCGTGAATATCGTCTCCGATCGAAAACCGACCTTTGACCGCAAGGCAATTCACTTTCGTGTTGTAATAAAACTGCTTGCGTTTCTTGAACGGTACCGCCGTCGTGATGTTGTCGCCCGTCGGCTTGTCTAATTCGATATCACACGAAAAGTCGCGTTTACCGTCAAACTTCTTAAACTCGCAAACGAGTCTGCGCTCGCCCGCACTGTTATAAAAGTTCATCGTCACGCCGCTCTTTTTATAAGCGACGTCGCCTTCCTCGCACGAACTCGGCATCTTGAGCTTCTTGCCGCACGCGCCGCCCATTCTGCTCCGCGTCAGATACGTCAGATGATCGAAATCCAACACCGACACCGAAGCAAGCGACATGTACGAATTGTTCGCTACAGTCAATGCGACCGCATACTTATCGTCGCCGAAACAGTAATAGTCCCATTCCTTTATTCGCGAACGGTCGCCGCGTATCGCCGAACGGTCGTAACGCTTGACCTGAGAGAATGCATAACCGCCCTGTATGAGCGCGCCCTTCTTGTCGAGAAGATCTCCGACCGAAAGGACTGCGCCGTCGTCCGGCAAGCAATCGCGGCGTTCTTTCGCCATGGATTAACGCTTGGAGAACTGAGGTGCTTTGCGCGCTTTTTTGAGACCGTACTTCTTGCGCTCTTTCATTCTCGGATCGCGCGTGAGGAATCCGGCTTTTTTGAGCGCGGGACGGTAAGTGGAATCGACGTTGCACAGCGCGCGCGAAATGCCGTGACGGATAGCGCCCGCCTGACCTGTATAGCCGCCGCCGCGAACGTTGACGATAACGTCGAACTTGCCGACGGTGTCCGTTTCGACAAACGGCTGATTGACTATGAGTTTAAGCGTATCGAGCGGGAAATAATCGTCGAGCGTACGCTTGTTTATCGTAATAGTTCCCGAGCCGCCCGCGAGCACGCGCACACGCGCGACCGCTTTTTTACGGCGACCGGTGCCCCAATACTGAACTTTCTTTTTGGTTGAAGTTTTAGCTGCCATAGCTCATTACCTCTTTTCGATTTCTAACGGTTGGGGCTGCTGCGCTTCGTGATTGTGCTCCGCGCCCTTGAATATCTTGAGTTTCTTCGCCATCTGTCTGCCGAGCGGATTTTTGGGAAGCATTCCCTTTACTGCTTTCATAACTGCCTTATCCGAATTTTCTTCGAGAAAATGCCTGTAAGTCTGCTGTTTGAGTCCGCCCATATAACCGGTATGGTAGGTGCGGAGTTTCTTTTCCGCCTTGTTGCCGGTAAGAATGACTTTGTCGCTGTTTATGACGATAACGTAATCGCCCACGTCGGCATTGGCGGTATACTCGGGCTTTCTTTTTCCTTTGAGCACCATTGCCACCTGACTCGCGAGTCTGCCGAGAGGCACACCCGCCGCATCGACTACGTACCACTTGCGCTTGTATTCCTTGTCGCCGATCTTATAGTCGGCGGTGCGGGAATCAATCTTTTTTGCCATTAATGTTTTCATTGAAAACAACCTCGTAAAAATAAATTCTTTAAGCGCAAACGTTTCACGCCGCCGCGCTCTTGCGTCGAACCTTTGTTCGCCGGGGCATGGTCGAACACGCTTCCCACGCAATGCATTGAATATTATACATTAAAACACCGACCGTGTCAACTGTTTGCGCGCCTTTGATTCCACGCCGAACACAAGTATTTTACTTAGTTTTACGCATACAAACGCAAACGGACGGGCGCATTGCCCGTCCGCATACAGTATAGGTCGCAATCTTTTCCACATCGTCTCGGCGCCGCGCTATATTTCGGGCACTGAGTATCCTTCGAGGTAGTACGTCGTATACTCCGCGTTCGATCCGCTCTTATAATTCCAAAAAGCGTCGAAACTGCCGGTGTCGTTCGAAGCAAACGCGCAATGGATCACCGCATCGTCGTTTATTCCGCCGAACGCGCGCAACCCCACCGTTCTAAGAGTAGTGGGCAAATAAATATCGGTCAAAGCGCCGCAGTCCGCAAACTTTGCCGTAAATGTTTTTACACCCTCTTCCACGTATAATTCGGTCGCCGAACTGCTTGAAAACGTCGCGCTCAAAACGGGTTTGCCGCAGATCGTGTTCGGAAGCACCGCGATCCCGACGCACTGCGTACCGTACGTCGCGAGCGCCCAACCGCCGTCGTATTCTGTCATCGTGTATATCTTCGCATATTTATTATACTCCGAGCAATCGCTTACGACAGCCGCCTCGTCGTAAAAATACAATTCGAGCGTCGTTCCGAACGCAGGCGACGCAGCAACATAGTCCTTGCGCTCGATCATGTTGTACCTGCCGTCGCGGCCGCACGAATAGGCAACGCCTTCGAAAAGCGTTTCTACGGGAATGATGTCGCGCTCGGCATAACGAAGCGCCGAACCTATAAGCTCTTTCTCGTACACGCGCACTCCGTCCGCATTGACCGTATGAATCAGTTTATACCTGTTTATTTCGAGCATCGACAGCCCGTCGATACGCAGATCATAGTCGCGCGTCGCGCCCGTTCCGCTCGTAACACGCACGTAATAAGTTACGCTCGAAGTCACCGAATCTGTCATCAAGTCGAAAGACGAAAGAGCGCCCGTTCCGTTAGCTCTGCCGTCGGCCGTTCTGTAATACTTGACCGTACACCCAGACGCGGCTTTTACCTGTTTGGAAACGTTAAACTTTGTAGGTTTGTTGTCCGTGAGCCGAAGTTCGTAGAGATAATATTCGCCGCCGTTGCCGTCCGATTGTTTTTCGGAATAAAACCCGTTAAGCTTCAGCATATCGTCCGAATATTCGAGCCGTATAAGCGAATACTGCCCGTCGCGTTTATCTATACGGAACTCTTCGACCGCCGACCTCATAAGAACTTCCTGCTCGTAGCTCCCGCCGTCGATATTCACCTTTTCCACGGTGTATGCCGAAAGTTTTACCGACAAACGTCCCGAAGTTATGCCTATTGCATCGAGATCGAGATCCATTGCTTTTCTCTACCGTATATTCGGTCGGCACGTCGGCTCCCGACGGCGTTACAGATATAACATACTTGCTCGCGGCTTTGAGCCTGCTCCACGACAGAGTTCGCCCTTCGAGATTTACGAATGTAAATTCCTCGCTGTCCTCAAGATCGGGATCGAGCGGTTCGCCCGGCTCGTCCGGATTTTCCGAGCCGTTCGGACCGTCCGGCTCGTAGCCGTCAGGTGCCGGCGTGCCGCAGCCGAGACATAAATAATTGCCCGTGCCGAAGTCCACGTAATTGTGCTCTTTTCTGCCTATCGGCATCTCTCTGGAATTTCCGCATTTCGGAACGGGACAAACAAATAATCCCCACCCGTCGTCCGTGCAAGTCGGTTCGCGCAGAACGGTTTGTAAAACGTATGTATCCGATACGCAGTAATGGTCCTCGGGCTCGTTACACGCAGCGAGCGCCGACGCACACAGTACTGCCGCTACAGCCGAAACCGCCGCTCTTACTTTTTTATTCATTCTCCACCTCATTCAAATTCACTAACTTTTATTAGCGTATGCTTAATATATCACTAACTAAAATAAATGTCAATGATTTTTATTTATAAAAGTTAGTATAATACCGATAATAACACAGACTAACGTGCGCAGAGGATAAACATGGCAAAGAGAACTAACACGAAGTTCGGCGCAAGGCTGCACGAACTGCGCGAAGAAGCCGGGCTGTCGATGATGCAGCTTGCAAAAGCGATAGGCGTGAGCGACGCCGCGGTTTGTAAGTGGGAGAACGGCGCCGCCGAGCCCAAAGTCGGTTATATAATCAAACTTGCCGAATATTTCGACTGTACGACCGACTATCTGACAGGCAACGACGGATATTATTCTGCTGCGAAACCGCGCATAAGCATAACGGACGCCGACGGGCGCAGGTTAACACCTACGACAAACCGCAAAGTGCATATGCCTGCGGAAGTCCTATTGCCCGATGAGCAAATGATTATCGGCACGTTCCGCAACCTGTCGCCCGAGCACAAAGCGCTCATAAAGCAAACGCTCGACGTGCTCGATTCGGCGGGAAGCGACGGCACGGTAAAGAAATCGACGGATAACGGATAAGCGCAAAAACCTTAACATTTGCGCTTTTTGCGCGTTCTATAACTTGCTTCGGCATAATTTATATGTTATAATACCCGTGATAATCGTATAAGAGGTAATCATGACCGACAACAAAAATTCCACGCTTTCTCCGACCGAATTTCTCGCAAAGAAATATTTCGATCAAGGCGAAAAGTATTTCACGGGCGACGGCGTGCCCGTAGACTTCAAAAAAGCCGTAGCAAATTACGAACAGAGCGCCAAGTTCGACTATACGCCCGCGGTGTTCTCGCTCGGCGTGTGCTACATTCGCGGGCTGGGCGTAGACAAGAACGAACGGCGCGCATACGAGCTTATAAAACGCGCCGCCGAAGCGGGCAATCTCGACGCGCAGTTTACGCTCGGGCATTTTTATTTCGAAGGCTCCGTCGTGGAGCGCGATTATAAAAAAGCCGTTGAAATATTCGACGAATCGGCAAAGAAAGGACACCCGGGCGGAATGAACGACCTCGGGTTCTGCTATCAGCGCGGACTGGGCGTCGAACAGGACGACGCGCGCGCATTCGAATGTTTTTCGCAGGCGGCGCAAGCCGACTTCCCCGCCGCGCAGAACAACGTAGGCGATTGTTACAACTTCGGCCGCGGCGTCGAAGCCGATCCCGAAAAAGCCTATCTTTATTATTACCGCGCCGCGCAAAGCGGCTATGCGGTCGCGCAAAACAACGTCGGAATGTGCTGCCTTAACGGGCACGGCGTAAAACGCGACTACGAACAGGCGGTCAAGTGGTTCGAGGAGAGCGGCAAGCTCGGCAATCCCGTCGCCATAGCCAATCTCGGATTCTGCTACGAAACGGGACGAGGCGTCGAAAAGAGCGCCGAAAAGGCGGTACAGCTTTACACCATATCCGCCGACGCGGAAAGCGCGCCCGGACAGTTCAATCTCGCAAAATGTCTGCGCGACGGCAACGGCGCAAAACAGGACAAAGAACGTGCGTTCTCGTTGTTCAAGCGCGCCGCCGAAAACGGCTTCCCCATGGCGTATGCGGAACTTGCACTCTGCTACACGGACGGGATCGGCACAAAACCCGACAAAGAACTCGCCGAAAAATTCAAAAAACTTTCCGCCGATGCCGGCTATCCAGTAAAAGAATGATCATGACCGAAGTCAGCCTCCCCGCCCGACCGTACCCGATCGAGCGGGGTTTTCTATATCGTAATCGCAGGGATCGACCGCTCCGCTCTCACAGAGCGACACAGCCTAAACGCATACGATCGCCGTACGGATCAAGAATATCCGCCTATCTTAATAATAATTGTTGCGTTTTTCGACCGATTGTGTTATTCTATATCGGTAAATTTATTACAGAGTCCGATCGCGTGCCTGTTACGCGCACCGAGGACAAGCCGCAATAGCGCGGATCTATCGGAGGAATCATGAAAGCAGATATTTCAAACATCGTAAGCAAACTTATGGCATACGCCCGCGACAATCTTATGCTCGACGCGCTTGACGAAACTTACACGGTCAACCGCCTCGCCGCAATAACGGGCGCTTCGGCAATAAAACTCGACTGCGACGCAGAATATGGCGACGCGACGTTGCAAAGCCTGCTCGGCGAGCTTGCCGCAGCCGCACCTGCCACCGATAAGCGCGCGGTCGTCGATCTCTTAATGCCCGTGCCGCATACAGCGCAAATGTACTTTTCGGATACGTACGATCGCAATCCCAAAAAGGCGTTCGATTTTATCTTCGAACTTTTCGCTATGGGCGGCTGCGCTTCGGACGGCGAAGCAGGCGAATACGAAGGATACGTTCGCTACACCGCAAACACCCCCGTCGGCACCCGCTCGATAGTGCTGGACGCCGACGGCGACGTCAAATATACGCCCGTCACCGCGGCGAACCGGATTGCAACGGTCGCGTCCGACGACATTCTCTCGTTTGATACGATACGGCGTCAAGCCGCGCTTTCCGAACGATACGGATTTACGGCAGTCAAGCGTATCGGCGCGAACGAACCTATATACTGCTGTGACAAAACAGCGCTCGAATTAGCCGCCGCCAAAGAACAGCTCGCCGGCGGCGCCGTCAAAACGGCGCTTCTCGACTACCCCGTACCCGTGATTGCGTTTTCGGGCATTGCCAAAAACACGGTCATTTCAAGTGCGGTAAAGACGGTACGCGCCGCCGAAACCGCGGGCGTTGCGTGCGTGACGGCAACGGCGGTCAAGGACGGATCGCTCACCGTTTATGCGGTGTTCGCCAAAGACATAGCGACGGACAATGTTCTCATATCGTCGAACGCGCTTACGGCGTGCGGCGTATTCCAAAGCGCCGATCTGTCCGAGCTTCTTTCCATACTCGAAAAAGGCACGGCGTTGCCCACCGACCAAATGGCATACAAAGCCATATACGACGATATCGGCGGCGTCAAGCTCGGCGCAAAGGCAAAAGCCAAACTCGACGAACATGTATGCTCCGCTTTCGAAAAAGCGCTCGCCGCCGCGGCGTCTACAGACGGATCGGGAGCAAAAGCCCTGACTGAAGAAAAGCAGACCGATGACGCAGCAGGAATTTGACGCGCTCAAACAGCGCGTAGCGGCAAACGATCCGAACGCAATGTTCGCATACGCCGAGCTAATGCGTGCGACCGACAGCGCCGAATACGAAAAATATCTTACGCTCGCCGCTCAGCTCGGTCAGCCGCAGGCCGCAGAACGCGTCGGCGACATGCTCATAGAGCGCGGCGATTACGAAAATGCCGCGCACAACTTCAAAACGGGCGCGAAAGCGGGACTTATGGACTGCGCCGCCAAGCTTGCCGCCATAAAACTGTCCGTGAACGAACCTGTCGCATTGCGCGAACTCGAAGAACTCGCGGAATCGGGCGTACAATCGGCGTGCATAGCGCTCGCAAGCTACCACAAATCCAAAGGCAACAGAAAGGAAGCGGCGTTCTGGCGCTCGCTCGTGAATTAAATGCAAGACGATCCTAAAAAATCCGTCGAAACGGACGACGAAACGACCGACATAACCGAGTCCGCCGCGCCGTCCGAACAACCCGACGAAACAACCGCAGAGCCGAGCGCACAAGCCGCGAACGCCGAAAACATCAAGCGCAAAAAGAAAAAGCGTACGCTTTCGGGCGCTTATTACTATCTCGAAGCAGACGCCGAAACGCTCGCGAAAAAATCGCTTACGCGCACGCTTATCACCATCGTCGGCATACTGCTTCAAATAGTAGTGCTGTTGTTTTTGCCGCAGGGCGGGCTTGAATATATTACCTATAATATACCGTCATACGCATACGTGTACATGTGGGCGGTGTTCGTTATGCTCGGCGTATCGGTATACGTCGTTATAATGAACCATGTGCGCTATAAGATCGCCAAACGACTGCCAAAGGAGTATGCGCCGAAAAAGGGTTTCAAGCGCCGAGTGTTTTTAAGCACCGAGATTTTGGTCGCGATGTACGCGCTCATTCTCGCTATGGAGATCACGTTCGTATGCATACGCTACGACATATTCGGGCTTATAGCCGTGTTTATATGCGCGGCGGCGCTCGCAGCCGTCGTGTGCGCAAGACAGTACACCTGGATCACGCTGCGCAACGCCGAACTCATACCCGCGCCCGAAGCGGATTCCTGCCGAACCGACGACGCGAAATGATCCATTGACTTTAATAAAAATGCAAGAGCGACGACGGTTCTCTCCGACGCCGCTCTTCCTTTTGAATACAAAATTCTCGCAATCTTATTTCATGTCGAGAAAATCTTTTCTGTATTTGACGCCGAAAAGTTCGGCGAGCTTTACCATATCTTCATCCTTGATCGTGTTCACCCGCGGCAGATGCGCCGTGAGCATGTATATCTGCGCCGCTTTTTCCACCGTTTCGATAAGCCCGAACGTTTCGTCGAGAGTTTTTCCCGCGCCGTATATGCCGTGCATCGACCATACCACAAGCCGAAACTCTTGCATTTTTTTCGAAGTAGCCTCGCCTATCTCGTTCGTGCCGCAGAGCATCCACGGCAGAATACCCACGCCGTCGGGAAAAACCGCTATACATTCGGTGCACATCTCCCAAAGCGTGTGCGTGAATTTCTTTTCGTCAAGTTCGTGCACGTAGTTCATCGCAAGCGTATTCGTCGGGTGGCTGTGCATAACCACGCGGTTTTCGGGATCGACCGCGAGCCGCGCCATATGGCACATCATATGCGTGGGGAACTCGCTCGTCGTGCGACCGCCGCCCTCGTAACCCCAAAGCAGTTCGACGCCCTTTCCGTCCTTAGCTATGCGCACAATGCCGAGGTTTGTTTCGGGATCGTCCTTGACGTTCTTGAAATATTTGCCCGTGCCCGTAACGATGAATATCTTGCCTATAAGCGGCGAAACGTCGAAAGCGGCGGCGTTTACGCCCATGAGCGGAATAGTGCGCAGCACTTCGTCCAAGTCGAGATATTCGGCCACCTCTTTTTCGTCGAGCATGTAACTGATGTTACCGCCGTTGCGCTCGTCCCAGCCGAGCCGATACATATTCGCGCACGTATCGCACATCTCCGTAACGAACGGCGCACCGAGTATGTTTTTGCGGATAAGTTTTTTACCCGCCTTTTTGATATCGTCCATAAAACCCATACGGTTCTCCTCAATACGCTTTTTTATAAAGCGCCGAAATATCTTTTACCGTGATCTCGCGCGGATTGCCGCCCGTGCACACATCCGCAAAAGCGTCCTCGGAAAGCTGCCGTATAGCGGACTCGGGAATGTTTATTTCGCGCAGAGTCTGCGGAATACCGAGATCCTTAGACAACGTTTTAACGGCTTCGACAGCCGCTTTTGCGCCTTCGTCAACCGACATGCCGCTTATATCCACGCCCATGGCTTTGGCTATATCGCAGTATTTTTGCTTAGCAGCGGGCATGTTGTATTCCATGACTATGGGAAGAAGCAGCGCGTTTGCTACGCCGTGCGCTATATCGAACCGCGCGCCGAGCGGGTGCGCCATGGAATGAACGCAGCCCAATCCGACGTTGCTGAACGCCATGCCCGCGATGTACTGCGCAAGCGCCATGTTTTCGCGCGCTTCCATGTTTTTGCCGTCGAAAGTCGCAGCGCGCAGATTTTTCGATATTATCTCGATCGCCTTTATCTCGAACATATCCGAAAGCGCCCATGCGCCTTTCGTGATATATCCCTCGATAGCGTGCGTGAGCGCGTCCATGCCCGTCGCGGCGGTCAAGCCCTTGGGCATTGTTGCCATAAGCTCGGCGTCCACTATGGCAAGCGCGGGTATGTCGTTGGGGTCTACGCATACCATTTTTCTGCCCGTCGATTCGTCGGTGATAACATAATTGACGGTGACTTCCGCCGCCGTGCCCGCCGTAGTCGGGAGCGCGATTATGGGCACGCTTTTATTCTTCGTGGGCGCGACGCCTTCGAGCGAAACGACGTCGCCGAACTCGGGGTTGGCGGCGATTATGCCTATTCCCTTGGACGTATCGATCGCCGAACCGCCGCCCACGGCTATTATAAAGTCCGCGCCCGACGCTTTGTACGCCGCCACGCCGTCCTTAACGTTCTTTACGGTCGGATTCGCTTTGAACTCGGAAAAGATCTCGTACGGAACGGCTATTTCGTCGGTGACGAGCTTGACCGTGCCGAATTTAATAAGATCTTTATCGGCTACGACAAACGCCTTGCCGCAGCCGCGCCGCGCTATCTCGTTTTTGATCTCCTTGCGCGCGCCGCAACCGAAGTATGCGGTCTCGTTGAGAATGAATCTGTTTGCCATGATTTTACTCCTTATATATATTTATCGATGAGCGCTTGTATCACTTTCTTGCGGACAGAACGTCCGATTCGTACTTGCGTATTTCGGAAAGATAGTCCGCGGATATCTTTTCGCGCCGCAGATATTCGTCCCAGACCGCGCCGAACGGCAGCGTCTTATACTCTTCCTGTCTGACCATGAGCGCAGTAAAATCGCTCGCGTCCTGCAGCTTTTTCAGCTCGTCATGATTGATAAGCAGCGCATACAGAAGCGCCTTTTGCATAGAACGCTGCCCCGTCACCCACGCCGACAGCCTGTTAATGCTCGCGTCGAAGTAATCGAGCCCGATCTTGACTTTTTCCGTCGCGCCGTTTCTTACTATTTCTTTGGCTATTTCTTTAAGCTCGTCTTCCAAAAGCACGACATGATCGCTGTCCCACCTCACGCCGCGCGTTACGTGAAGCGCGACAGTATCGTAAAATGTGAGCAGCGCGGGTATCTTGTCGCTGACGTATTCGAGCGGATGGTAGTGCCCGTTATCCAAAAGACAGCATATGCCGTTCTTAGCCGCATAATTCTGATAAAACTCGTTGCTGCCGACCGTATAGCTTTCAACGCCTATGCCGAACACCTTGCTCTCGACTGCGACAGTGACTTTACTTCTGTCATAACCGACGGACAGTATCTCGTCGAGCGACTTTTTGAGCCTAAGCCGCGGCGTCAGTCTGTCGGCGGGAACATCCTTAAATCCGTCGGGGATCCAAATGTTCATGAGCGCAGGCGTTCCGAACTCGCTCGCGAAATATTCGGATATTTTTATGCACGCTCGGCAGTGCGCGACCCAGAACTTTCGCACGCTCTCGTCGGGCGACGACAGCGTGAGCCCGTCCTTGACCATTGCGTGCGAGAACATCGTCGGGTTGAAGTCTATGCCGTCAAACCCGAGATTTTTGGCGAACGCCGCCCATTTAGCGAAATGCTCGGGCTTGTAGCCGTCGCGGTCGACCTTGCCGGCGTCGCCGCCGAGCACGGCATAGCTCGCGTGCAGGTTGAGCCGTTTCTTCCCCGGCATGAGCGAAAACGCTTTTTCTATGTCGGCGGTGAGCTCGTCGAAATCGCGCGCTCTGCCAACATAGTTGCCCGTCGTCTGTATTCCGCCCGAAAGGCTGCCGCCGCCGTCCAGCCCGATAACGTCGTCGCCCTGCCAGCAGTGCACGCTTATCGGAATAGCGCCGAGCGCGGCTATCGCCTTTTCGGTATCCACGCCGTATGCGGCGTACGCCTTTTTTGCATGTTCGTACATTTTTATGTCTCCTTGTTTTGGTTCATATGATTCCCGAGCCTTACAGCCCCATTTGGATTTTGAGATTGCCGACCGCGCTCGCCTCTATGGGCAGTGCGACGACTTTCACGCCGCACACGCTTTCGGTCAGGCGATTGAGATATTCGTTTTTCGCCCCGCCGCCGACTATGTGCAGCTCCGAAAAATCGGTGCCCGTATTTTTCCGAAGCTCCTCGAGCGCCTTTTTATAGTTGTGCGCGAGGCTGTTGCAAGCGCACTTGAAATAATCTGCCGATGACCGAGGCTTTTTCTTGACGGTATAATCGAACGCGCGCTTCATGCTCTCGGGCGCGAGAAATATGGGATCGTCGATATCGACTACGCAGTCGAACCCGCTCGAGCGCGCGGCTTTGACTATATCGCCGAACGGCGTTTCGGGGCACAGCTCGTCGCGCAGACGGTTGACCACCCACATGCCCATGATGTTTTTTTGATACCTGTTGTATCCGACGCCGCCCTCGTTGCTGTAATTGGCGGCGCGGCTCGCGGGATCGTTTATCGGTTTTTCGGTCTTTATGCCGAGCAGCGACCACGTACCCGAAGAAATGTACGGTACGCCTTTACCCACCGGTATCGCTTCGACCGCGCTCGCAGTGTCGTGCGTCGCGCAAAGCACGACGTCCATGCTCGCGCCGACCTCCGCCGCTATCTGCGGTTTGAGCGCGCCGACGCGCGTTCGCGGGCGTTCAAGCTCGCCGAAAAGCCGTGCGGGCAGTCCGAGCGATCTTATTATGCCGGCATCAAACTTGCCCGTCGAACAGTTGACGAGCCCCGTGGTCGTAGCGTTTGTATATTCCTTTTTCTTAACGCCGGTGAGAAGATACGCGAGATATTCGGGCAGCATGAGAAAGTCGGTCGCATCGTCCAGCCTGCCCTTTACAAGGTCGTCGTAAAGCTGATATACGGTATTGAACGGCTGAAACTGTATGCCCGTTCTTTTGTACAACGTCTCGAACGGCACGGCGTCGTGCACCGCGCGGACGGCGGAAACCGTTCTGCCGTCGCGGTAGGAATAGCACGGCGCTATCTCGCCGTCGCCGCCCAAAAGAACATAGTCGACTCCCCATGTGTCTATGGCGAGCGATTCGATCGTCCCGTACTTTTGCACGGCGGCGCGTATGCCGAGCTTGACGTTTTCGAAAAGGCGGGCTACGTCCCACACGAGCGACTCGCCGTTATCCGTAACGCCGTTGGCGAACCTGAAAACCTCGTCGGTCGTTATTTCGCCGTTTTCGCCGCGCCTGCCGACTATGTGCCTGCCGCTCGACGCGCCGATGTCTATCGCGAGAAAGTTTTCCATATCTCGATTATTGTACCATACGGCACACGCATAATCAATACGCCGCCGAAGAATTGACCGAATGTTGACGGAACTTTCAATTTATCGCGCAAGCGAACGGAATGCGGCAGCCTGCCGTATTCGAGTTCTGTTTTCCGAAAAATTTTTCCCCGATCTCGTAAAAATCGGTTGACGAACGGCGCGACCTTCATATATAATATTCGTAACTTAATATTACGACTCAAAAGGGAGTAGAAAGCGTTTTCAACGCGCGCTATCCGTCAGTACGGTAATTCATTACCCGGTAACGCTTAATTTTCGAGACTTTTGCCGAAACGCTCGGTGGAAGTCTTTTTGTTTGCGGGCATGCAAAAAGGAACGCCGAACCGTTTCGATCGGTCGAAAGCGGAGGCGCAATGGCAGTAAGCATCATTCTTCTCATCGTAGGCACGTTGCTCTTGATAAAGGGCGCGGACTTCTTCGTCGGCGGCGCGAGCAGGCTCGCCCGAGCACTCAAAGTGCCGCCGCTCGTCATAGGGCTGACGCTCGTATCCATGGGCACGAGCGCGCCCGAAGCGTCGGTCAGTATCAACGGCGCGGTAAACGGCATGAACGACATGAGTATATCTAACGTCGTCGGCTCGAACATATTCAACACGCTGTTCATACTCGGCGTATCGTCGCTAATCATCCCGCTGACGATAAGCCGCGATATGAAAAAATTCGACGTTCCGATAATGACGGCGCTGTACGCCGTGCTCATGATATTCGCGTTCGCGATAACGCCGTACAGAATAGACGTCGCCGAAGCCGCGGTCATGATAGTGCTGTTTACGGGCTACACCGCGTTTTTGACAGTGCGCGCCGTAAGAGCTGGCAAGCGCGAAAAGGCAGCGGCGTCAACGGCGACAGTTCTCGGCACGACCGAAAACGCCGCGCTCGCGCAAAACACCGCCGCAACAAGCACGGAAAAGGAGTCCAAACCCAAAAAGCGTCCGTGGACGGAACGCATTCCGCTGTGGCTGAGCCTCATTCTCGCCGCCGCAGGACTTGCCGGCATAATATTCGGCGGCGACATGGTGGTAAAGAGCGCGTCCGCCATTGCGAAAGCGCTCGGCATGAGCGAATCGCTCGTCGGTCTAACCATCGTCGCGGTGGGAACGTCGCTGCCCGAGCTCGTCACGAGCATAGTCGCTGCCGTTAAAAAGGAAAACGATATCGCGGTGGGCAACGTGATAGGCTCGAACATCTTCAATATAGTGTTTATACTCGGTATTTCGTCCGCAATATCCGCGCCGACGGTGTCGAGCGGCACGCTTATCGACATGGCGGTCATGGCGGGCTCGGGCGTACTGATACTCGTAATTGCGCTCTGCCGAAAACAAACGTCGCGCTGGCAAGGCGCGCTTATGACGGCGCTCTACGTCGCGTACCTTGCGTATATAATAGTGAGAAATTGACGGGCATATCGCATAGTTACGAGTGACTAACCCCCCAAGGATAACACTCGACAGCGGGCTGTTTTGGGCAATCTCTGCGTTAAAGCCGTTTGCGATTATCTATAAATGCGGACGATCTGTCACGCCTTTTTTACGCCCGATACGGACAGACTGCCGATTGCGAGCGACGGCGTGCTTATGCCGTAATAGGTCTGCTTTTCGTCGTTGCCCACCGCCGTAACGTCGGCAAAGTCGGTCATTATATTTCCTGCCACGGTCACGAGCGACACGGGACGGTCTTTCTTGCCGTTTCTTATAACAAACCCGCTCGACTGCAACGAGTACGCGCCCGACTGCGGATTGAGTCCCGTGCCGATACCGGCAAGGCTCGTAAGATACAGTCCGTCGCCTATGTGCTCAAACAGCTCTTCGAGGCTTTTGCCGCCGCAGCGCACGGTCATACTGCCTATCGCGGGACGAATGTTTCCGCCTACAAGCGAGCCGTTGCCCGTCGATTTTTTGCCTGCGCGTTTTGCCGTAGCAAGGTCGTACACGTAGTCGGTGGGCACACCCTTGTCTATAAGCAAACCGTTTCCGCACGGCACGCCTTCGTCGTCGAACGGCGAACAGAACGGTCCGTCGCCTATCGGCGTTTGCTCTACCGTCAAAAGCGGAGAAAACACTTTCTGCCCGAGTTTGCCCTCGAGAAGCGACAGATGATTTTCCGCATTGAACGCCGAAAATCCGTTCTTAACAGCCGACATAAGCGCCGCAACGCAATCGGGAGAATATACGACCTTGTATTTTCCGCTGTCTACCGAGCTGCCGCCGAACGCGTTTACCGCGTCGTCTGCGAGTTTTGCGGCAAACGCGTCCGCGTCGAATTTATCCGTATCCCCTACAAATTCGTAATACTCTCCGCTTTCCACTTCGTCGCCGTCGGCAGCTTTTACCGAGCCGAACACGAACACCAAATTGTTTCTATGAGACACGTCGAGACCGTTGCTGTTTGCCATGCGCAGACTGCCGTATTCGTATTCGACCTGCACGTTGACAGATTCTATCCGAGCGTCGCGCTTGAGCGTCTTTTCGGAAACGGAAGTTGCGAGCGCGATAAACGCCTGAGCGGGCAATGCCGCGAGTTTTTCGTCGAACAGTTCGAGCTTTTCGTATTTATAGGTCTTGCCGTCCACAAAAAAGTCGGGATCGACGGGATTGCCGTACTTGGCGGATTCTTTGAGCGCCGCGATAGCTGTATCCACCACGCCCTCGTCCACGCGGTCGGATGTGAATACGCCGCACTTCCCGTCTATAAGTCCGCGGACTTTGAGCGTGGCTGTTTCGGCGACCGTGTAGTTTTCCACTTCCGTATTGAACGTCGCCACCGACAGTTTTCCGCTCGTCTCGATGCGCGCCTCAAACGGCTGTATCCCCGCTTTCTTCGCCGCGGTGAGCAGTTTTTCGATCATATCTTTCATACTACTTCTCCTTTTCCGCCTACCGTCATTTCCGAAACGCGCAGCGTCGGCTGTCCGACCGCCGCGCAAACCGAGCCGGAAGCCGCGCCGCACATGCCTGCGGCAAGTTCGGTATCGTTGCCGACCATGTCGATCTTGGGCAGTATTTCGTAGCCGAACCCGACAAGGCTGGGCGATTTTACTAATGTGTCGAGCTTCCCGTCCTTTACGAGATACGTTTTGGACGACGTAAAGTTGAATTTATCGGTGGTCGGATCGACGGAACCGCCGTTGAACGCCACACAGTAGAGTCCGTATTCCGTCGCTGCGATTATCTCCTCGGGCGTGCTCTTGCCCGCGGCTATATAAGTGTTTGTCATGCGCGTCGTCGGCAGATACCTGTACGATTCGCGGCGGCATGCGCCCGTAGGCTTTGTGTTCATGCGCCTGCCGTCGAACGTATCCACCATGTACGACTTGAGTATGCCGTTCTCTATGAGCACGTTTTTCGTGCAAGGCTCGCCCTCGTCGTCGAAGCACGCGCTTCCCCAGCCGTGCCCGATCGTGCCGTCGTCTACGGCGGTGACGAGCTCGGACGCTATCTTTTGACCGAGCTTGCCCGCAAACGGCGAGCTGTTGTGCGAAATAGCCGTCCCCTCGAGCGGATGTCCGCACGCTTCGTGGAACAGTACGCCGCCGAACCCGTTGCCTATTATCACGGGCATGTTCCCCGACGGACATTCGGGCGCCGAAAGAAGCGCTACCGCGTCCTCCGCCGCGCCGCGCGCACCGCTGACGAAATCCGTTTCGCGGTACATCTCCGCACCTTTGGAAAGCCCGGGCGAGAATGAGGCTATCTCGAACGCGCCGTTCTCCGAAGCCGTCGCACGCGCAACGACCCGAGTATGCACGCGCCTATCGCGAACAGCGCGGCACACGCCGTCTGCTACGGTGAATATCTCCACGTACTCGTCGCTTTCGGACGCCGAACATGTAGCGTTGACGATAAGCGGCGACGTTTCGTACATAGCCGCCTCGCCGCGGCGCAGATATTCTATTTTTTCTTCCACCGTCATTTCGTCGAGTTCGATCTCGGGCGCATGGACGTTTGTGTTTGCCGCATATTCGAGTTTGCCGGCGGACAGAACGCGCACTCCGTCAAACGATGCGGAAAGCCGTTTCGCGAGCGATACGAGCGACTGTTCCGAAAGATCGGACGTATAGCCGTACACCTGCGAAACGCCGCGCATGAGCCTCAGCCCCGCGCCGTAAATAAGTCGCGACGAAACGTTGTCTACGCGCTTGTAGTTGATTTCCACCGCACGGGTCGTTTTGTTCTGAACATAGAGTTCGGCAAAGTCCGCGCCCGTCGCAAGCGCGACGTCGAGCACTTTTTGCGCTAAAACGTTATTCATAAATATCCTCCGCCTTTATTATATCATATTGCGCGCATAATTGCAACATGATAGAGCGGTGAATTATCGAGCATATTCTTGCAAAACCCGCGCTTCGATGCTATAATATAGCAATGAACGTTTGCGTGGTATTCGGCGCGGGCGAAGTATTTGCGCCGCGGATAAAAATAAAATCGGACGATCTCGTGATCGCCGCCGACGGCGGTTACGAAAAAGCGATCGAAGCGGGCTTCGAACCGAAAGCGGTCATAGGCGACTTCGACTCGGGCAAAATGCCCGAAAACACCTCGGCGCACGTGATAAAACTGAACCGCGACAAAGACGACACCGACATGCTCGCCGCGCTCAAGCTCGGACTGCGGCGCGGTTTCCGCACATTTTATATCTACGGCGGAGTCGGCGGACGGCTCGATCATACCGCAGCCAATTTTGCCGCGCTCGCATATCTTAACGCCTTCGGCGCTCAAGGCTATCTCGTCGATGCGGATTGCGTGGCGACGGTGATAACGGACGGCAAATTTTCCGTTCCCGAAAATTCGGACGGATACGTTTCCGTATTCGCATACGGCGGCGTTGCGGACGGCGTGACGCTCAAAAACGTCAAATTCCCGCTCGAAAACGCTACGCTTACGCCCGACTTCCCCATAGGCATCTCCAACGAACGTCACGGCGAGAAACCGCCCGTAATATCCGTAAAAACGGGTTCGCTGTTGATATTCTTTCCGCGCAATAACAAGTATTGAAAAAAGATACGCAAAACAACCGTCGGCGCATCTTTTTATCGCATAATCGCTATAGATCGTTTTTGCGATGCACGGCGAATTTATCCGTTTTTTCGTCGTACGTGGCGAGTATGATATTTTTGAGATCCTGCTTGGTATCGATCTTCAGCCTGCGGAAAAGCCAATCCATATCCTTACCTATTTCCGAAAACCCCGAGTACGACACGGCGCCGTCGGCTATGAGGATATTGGTGAGTTCGGCTTTTTCGACAGTCGACTTGTCTATATCGTTTATCACCACGGTTTTTTGCGCGCCCACGGGCATGACCGACAGTTCGCCGCTCGGCTCGAAAACCGCATAAGCGACGTCCGCTATATCGAAATAGTTTTTTCGCGCAGCATCGACAGCAGGTCGTTAACGTCGATCTTGCTCTTTTTGAGCGATTTGTAATTTATCTTGCCGTCGTAGATAAGCGTGAGCGGCTTTCCTTTGAGAATACGTTTGAGAAAAGTGTTCTTGCGTCCGACGACCGCAACGAGCAATGCGAGCACCAAAAATATCGTCATCGCGATAAGAAAGAAATAGAACGGCGTTTCGGTGTTCGTCGCCATTTCCGCCGCTATCGAGCCGAGCGATATACCTATCGTGTAATCGATAAATTCGAGCTGCGCGATCTGCTTTTTGCCGAGTATCTTCGAAATCACGAACAGATATACAAACGCCACCGAAGAATTTATGAGCACCCAAAATATCGGTTTGATACCGAACATTTTCGTTTTCTCCTTTTACCGAGTATTCGCTTATGGTATCTGCGTTTTCCGCCCCGTTTATGCAAAAACGGTGACATGTCGATCGGATATCGGCGCAATACAAAAGCCCCGCAATTCGGGGCTTTTCGTTTACATCAATCCGTTGTCGTCGGGGTCGAAATAATCGTCGTCGGTCACGTCGCCGGGCGCGGCGTCGTTTACCGTTACGGGCGCCGCGTATGTAGGCGGCATGCTTCCGCCGCGGTTGCCCGATCGCGCAGACGGCGGCTCGGGCGCATTGTTGTTTACGTACTTAAACGTCAGCGTGGACGGTACCCACACGAGCCGTACCGAACCGGTCTCGCCGTTTCGGTGCTTGGCTAAGTTCAAAAACACCGTATTCGACGTTATAACATTGCCGTCGCCGCTCGACGGATCTTCGACCTGCGCGTCCTTGGATGTGCGTTCGAGAAACATGATAATATCCGCGTCCTGCTCTATTGCGCCCGAATCTCGAAGGTCGGAAAGCTGCGCCGTTTTTTCTTTGTCCTTACGTTTTTCTATATCGCGCGACATCTGCGAAAGCAGCAGAATCGGCACGTCCAGCTCCTTCGCAGCAAGTTTGAGCGCGCGCGTGATCTCGGCTATTTCGCGCACGAAATTGTCTATACGCTTGCCGCTGTGCATTAGCTGCAAATAGTCGATAATGACCATATCGAGCCCGTCCGAATGTTTGAGCGCGCGGCACTTGGACAGTATTTCGGCGGGAGTAACGTCGCCAGACTCGTCGATAAAAAGCCGTGTATCGTTGAATCTGTTGCGCGCGCCGTACAGCTTAGCCCAACCCATTTCGTCGATTGCGGCGCGGTTTGCGAGCGACATATCGAAGTTGCCGACAGAGCACAGTATGCGCTTTGCTATCTGCACCGCGCTCATTTCCAACGAGAACACTGCGACTGCGTACGGCTTTTTCGTGTCAGGACGTCTTGCGAGCGCGGCGTTAACGGCGCAGTTCATGGCGAACGTCGTTTTTCCGCAGCCCGGTCTTGCGGCGAGAATTATCAGATCGCTTTTCTGAAACCCGCCGCCGAGCATCGTGTCGAGATACGAAAAACCGGTCGGCACGCCGCGGAACGCGTCGCGGTTTTCCTGACGCTGTTTAAGGTCTTTGAGCGCCTCGTCGATAAAGCCCGTGATCACCTCGGGCTTGGAACGCCTGCCCGTTTCGGCGAGTTTGTAAAGCTCGGCTTCGGCATGGCTCAATGCGATGTCGTCGGGATCGAGCGCATACGCTTCGTCAGCCATGCCCTGCGCTATGTGTATAAGCGCGCGCAGCTTGGTGTGTTTTTTTACGATACCGAAGTAATAATCGGCGTTTGCCACGGACGGAACCGAATTTACAAGCCCAGAAACGTATTCGACGCCGCCGCTCATTTCGAGCGTTCCTGCGTTTTCCAATTTTTCGACCACGGTAACGAAGTCGATAGGCTGCGCCGACGTGTACAGCGTGTTTATCGCCTCATAAAGATTTTTATGCCCGGGCGTATAAAAATCGTCTACGGAAAGCTGCGGCATGAGCCGAGTTGCCGTGTTCGAGTCTATAAGCAGGCTGCCCAAAAGCGCGCTTTCCGATTCGTAGCTGTTCGGCATTTCGCGCGCCGTTATATTCGGATGGTTTTTACGGAATTGCTCGCGGTCGTTGCGTTCGGGCATTTCTTCTCTCCTTTTGTATGCGGTCGCTTACCGCAATTCTATCCGAGCCGCGTCGGAAGATGACTGTCGTAATCTCTGTACTGCTCTGGATTGTACGGAAACCTGTCGAGCAGCGTAGGCTTTTGCTTTTTCTTGCGCGTGGCTATCACGAATATCGCAACCGTCGCTCCGCCCGCCGCGATCGCGACAAGATACCAACCGTACGGTATCGGGCGTTTGTACTCGAACGCTATTTCGCGTTCGGTACGGTCGAAGTACCGCGAAAACGCATATGCCGCTCTGTCGCCGTCGATCTTGCTCGCGCTGCCCGACGATTCCATGCGCGCCGAACCCACAAAAACATATTCGAGCAACAGCCCGTCGGGGTCGATACCCTTTACGTACGGGAACGCGTCGCCGACGGACGGAAACAATACTTCGAGTTCGCCGTATTCGTTCCACGCGACCTTGCCGTTTTTTAGCTGCTGTATCACAGTGCCCGACTGCGCAGGCGTTACCGCGTCGTACGCCGCACGCACGCCGTTGAACGGATTGGGCGCTACGGCGGTGTACGTTCGGACGAACGGATCGTCGCGGTGGGTGTAAACAAACTCGGGCGCCATGCCCGTCCCGTACAGATCGGGTTCGGACGAAAACGCGCGCTTAAAGCTCGCTCTGTAACCGGACGCGCCGTACTCGGACGAAACAAGTTCGTACCCGAACCCGTCGAACAGATCTCGAAAATATTCGGGCACGGTGTATTTCACCCCGTCGGGATCGACTGCTGCCGACGCTTCCATTTTTTGAACGACGGCGCGCTCTATACTCAGCTCGTAAACGTTGACGCGCCGTCCGTTCTCCACGTAATCGGTAACGGAAAGAGCAGCGCCGCAGCCTGTAAGCATGCACGCGCACAGCGCGACCGCTATGACGGCGACAAACTTTGCCGCACGCTTTTTACACCGTCCGACAAAACTCATTTGCAAAGTTTTTCGAGTTCGTCGAGCGCCTCGTTAAAGAATACAAACGCGTCGTCGTACGGTTTTGTAGTAGCAAGGTCTACTTCCGCATCGCAAAGTATTTCGTACGGGAGCTTGTGTCCGCCCGCTTTGAGGAACTTGTTCTTGTAAACATCGACGTAGCCGGGTCTGCCGAGAATGTTGTGCGCAATGCTCGTCGCGGCGGTCATGCCCGTCGAATATTTGTAAACATAGAACGCTTTGTAGAAATGCGGTATGCGCGCCCATTCGTAAGCGATACGGTCGTCGGACACGACGTCCGCGCCGTAATACTTCTTGTTGAGATCGAGATACAGTCCGCAAAGACTGTCTACCGTGAGCGGTTTACCTTCGAGATCCATTTTGTGCGCGTTGTATTCGAACTCCGCGAACATCGCCTGACGGAACAGCGTCGTGCGGAAGCGGTTGAGCCGCAAACTCAAAAGATACTTTTTGATATTGTCGTCGCCGACGTTCTTCATAAGATAATCGTCGAGCAGCGTCTCGTTGCATATGGACGCGACTTCCGCAACGAAAATGCGGTAATCCCATTTGGCATACGGCTGACCGTTCTGAGAATAGTAGGAATGTAAGCAGTGCCCCAGCTCGTGCGCGAGCGTGAAAATGTCTTCGGTCGTGGGCGCATAGTTCAAAAGCACGTACGGGTGCGCCGCATATGCCGACCAGCTGTACGCGCCGCCGCGCTTGCCGTCGTTGGGCATTACGTCTATCCAGCCTTCGGTCATAGCGCGGTCGAGTAGCCCGACGTACTCGTCGCCCATGGGCGCGAGCGCGGTCTTTACCGTTTCGCACGCCTTTTCGTAAGGCAGTTTCATTTCCGCGTTTTCCACTATAGGCACGTACAGATCGTACATGTGCTGTTCTTTAAGCCCGAGCAGTTTCTTTCTGAGCGCGATATAGCGGTGCAGCGGCGCAAAGTTCTTATTGACGGCTGCGATAAGATTTTCGTATACGCCCGTCGGCACGCCGTCGCCGAACAGCGAACTTTCCAAACAGTCCTTGTATCCGCGCGCCGTAGCATAGAAGTTATCCGCTTTTACGTTGCCGGCATAATTGGCGGCGAGCGTGTTTATGTGCGCTATATACCCGTCGTAAAGATTGTTAAATGCGGACCTGCGCACTTTTCTGTCGGGGTCTGCAAGCAGTTCGCCGTAAGATTCGTTTGTCAGCTCGATCTTCTTGCCGTCCTTGCGCACGGGCTTGAACTTCATATCCGCGTCGAACAGCATGTGCGCGACGTGATAGGTCGTGCCGAGCGCCTCCGAACCCATGGCGAGCAGCCGCTCTTCCTTGTCCGAAAGAATGTGCGCTTTCTTACGTATTATTTCCCTGAGCATAAAGTCGTAATCGCCGAACGCGGGGTCTTGAATATAGCTTTCGAGCACCGCCTCGTCGAGCGCGCCCAGCTCGCTGCCGATAAACGACGCCGCCGCGCCGTACTTGGCTGCAAGCCCGTCGGTACGCACCGACATGCTCATAGCGGCATTGTTTGACGCATCCTCGTCCTTGTACATGTGCGAATAGATGTAAATAAGCTCGAACTTTTCGGACACGGCGCTCTCGAACTTGAAGCACGCGAGCGCGTCGTCGCGGTTGCCGAGTCTGCCCTTATACGCTTCGAGCTCGGGCAGAGCCGCTTCGACCTCGCCGAATAACCGTTCGAACATTTTGTCCGAATCGACCATTGCCGACAGATCCCAATGATACTTCTTGTCAACTTCGTTCCTTTTCATGATACCTCGCAAAATATGAATTTTTTATCCGACGTTTCTTATTATACAGCCTGCACACTCGCAAGCTCGGCGGCGCGACTAATTCTTGTTAGCGTGAATGGGCGGAGGAATTATTCCGCCGCGCTCGACAAACGCACGCGGCGAACCGCGACCGACCGCCATGATCGGCGCAGTGCCGAACAGTCCGCCGAACGCCACTTCGTCGCCGACGGTCTTGCCCACGACGGGGATCACGCGCACCGCCGTCGTCTTGTTGTTGATCATGCCGATAGCGCACTCGTCGGCTATAAGCGCGGAGATGACCTCGGCGGGCGTATCCCCGGGCACGGCTATCATGTCAAGCCCGACCGAACACACCGCGGTCATCGCTTCCAGCTTTTCGAGCGTGAGCGCGCCGCTTCGCGCAGCCTCTATCATGCCTGCGTCTTCGGACACGGGAATAAACGCGCCCGACAGTCCGCCGACGCGGCTCGTCGCCATTACGCCGCCCTTTTTGACCGCGTCGTTGAGAAGCGCGAGACATGCGGTAGTGCCGCACGCGCCCACCGTTTCAAGCCCGATGCTTTCGAGTATGCGCGCAACAGAATCGCCGACGGCGGGCGTGGGTGCGAGCGAAAGATCGACTATGCCGGGCGCGATCCCGAGCTCCTTGGCGGCTTCCGTGCCTATGAGCGAGCCGAGCCGCGTTATCTTGAACGCCGTGCGTTTAATAAGCTCGCACAGCTTGGTTATATCGTAATCGGGGTGTTTTCTTATCTCGTATTCGACAACGCCGGGTCCCGATACGCCGACGTTGACGGCGCTCTCGCCCTCACCGAGACCCGTAAACGCACCCGCCATAAACGGATTGTCGTCCACGGCGTTACAAAACACGACGAGCTTGCCGCAGCCGAACGAATTGTTGTCGCGCGTTCTGTACGCGAGATCCTTGATCAGTCTGCCGAGCTTGCCTATCGCGTCGAGGTTGATACCCGTCTTGCTCGACGCAACATTGACCGAACCGCAAACTATATCGGTTGTCGAAAGCGCTTCGGGAAGCGTGTCGAGAAACGCGTTTTCGGCGACTGTCGCGCCCTTTTGCACGAGCGCCGAATACCCGCCTATAAAGTCCACGCCGAGGCTCTTGCCCGCGCGGTCGAGCGTGCGCGCAAGCCCGATAAAATCGCCGCACGCCGCGCCGATTATAGATACGGGCGTAACCGCGATACGCTTGTTGACTATTTCCACGCCGTACTTGGCGGACAGTCTGTCGCAAACGGGCACAAGCTCTTTCGCTATGCGCGTTATCTTATCGTAAACCTTGTCGCGGCACTTTTTCGCATCGGAATCTATACAGTCCAAAAGCGAAAGCGACACCGTTACCGTGCGCACGTCGAGGTGTCTGTTGTCGAGCATATCTATCGTTTCGATGATTTCGCTTTCGGTAAACATCACACCCTCTGCATGGCGTTGAAAAGATCCTCGTGCTGAACGTGAACGGACACGCCGAGATGCGACACGGCAGCTTGAAGTTCGCCGCCCAACTTATCGAACGGCACGACCGAATCCGCCGCGTCCACGAGCATGATCATGACGAAATTGTTTTGCATGATCGTCTGCGAAATGTCCTCGATATTGATGTTCCATTCCGCGAGCTTTGCGGACACCGCGGCGATTATGCCCACCTTGTCCGTGCCTATTACAGATACTACCGCTTTCATAGCATGATTATACCACACGCCCGCCCTTTTTGCAAGCGCGGCACATGACTTTTTCGAACTTATAAAAAGACCTAAACGGAGCGATTTATATCAGCTTATAATCGTCTACGAAATGTTGCATTCCCTTGCCAAGCAGTATACCGAGATTCAACAACTTAATGCAATAATAGTAGTATCTGTCATGTATCATATCCACATAAGAATGTTTGAAATCGTTAAACAATTTTTTTGTCTCGTCATTGATAATATCCAAAATTGCTTTTTCTCGCACTTCTACATCGCGCTTCAAATAAGCGTCAGCTTCTCTTTCGATCTCTTTTTCCCACTTCTCGTCGAGATAGCCTGAAACTATATCAAATAAAGTTGATTCAATCACTTTTTACCTCCAAAACCATAATATCATGCCCAATAGGCATGAGTCAAGTATTTTATGCCGATAAGGCATAAAATGCTGTTATGGAAGAGAAAATAATTATCAAAGATATTCAAGCAAAACTTGCGGAAGCCATCAAAACAAGCGGCATGACGAGAACTGCTATCGCCGAAAAATTGAACGTTACGCAAGCAACAGTATCGCATTACGTGATAGGCGACAAAATGCCCGCGCTGGATACGTTTGCCAATCTTTGTAAAATACTTGATGTAGACGCAAACGATATTCTTTGTATATACAAAAAATAAACAGCGTTACTTAGAGATTCTTCGCTCACGCTCAGAATGACACAATATAGTGCAAACAACACAAACATCTCTCTTGTCATTCTGAACGAGCGAGCGCAGCGAGTGAAGTGAAGAATCCCAACCGTATTATCGCGAAGCGTATAAATCCAATCAATCTTCGGTCGCAAAATCGGGCGTAAACGAACCGTTAGCCGAGTCGAAGCCCTGAAAATATCCGTTGCGGAAGCCGAGCTTCAGCGCGTGCTCGCACACGATCTTATACTCTATCTTTTTGAGCCTATCGTACGGCGCGCCGACGCCGTTGGGCGTGAATTGACTCATCAGCGATATTATTGTGTCCGTGCCCAAGCTATGCGCTATAAAATCGAGCACGGCTTTGGAGTTTTCCACGCAGCCGGGCAGTACCAAATGCCGAACGATCAGTCCGCGCGTCATAACACTATGACCGTTCTCGACCGACCATTCGTCTTTGGTTTCGCGCATACGCAAAACAGCCTCGGAAGCGCGCGCGAAGTAATCGGTCACTCCCGAAAACTCGGCGGCGAGCCCGTTGTCGGCATACTTGAAATCCGTAAGAAACACGTTCGAAAACTGCCGAGCGCGCCTTACCGCATCCGACGTTTCATATCCCGACGTGTTATAAATTATTCGCAGCGGACGCTTGCAAAGCGCAACGGCGCGCTCTATCGCCGAAAGACAGTGAGTCGGCGTAACGAGATCTATTCCGCCCGACGCATCCGACAACGATCGCGCAAGCTCCGCGTCGCCGTATTCCTTACAGCCCGCAACGTTACCGCTTATATCTATATTCTGACAGTACGAGCATTTCAGCGAGCAACCGCCGAAAAACACTGCGGTCACATTGCCGAGGCACGGTTCTTCGTAAGTAAACGGATCGACGATCTTTGCGACCGACGCATAATATCCGCCGCCGCAAAACCCGCGTTCGCCCTTTTCTCTGTCTACCGCGCAACCGCGCGGACAGTCGGCGCAAATCATTTGAGTATAGCTTTGCGCACTACGCGCTTTACCGTTTCGTAGCCGATGTCCCCGTCCAGCCAGAACGTGACGAGCGGCATATGCGCCGCCTCGCAGATAGCCGCGACTTTCTCGTCGCGCTGCTGCCTGTCGGCGCGCAAGTGCGATCTGTCGTTAAGCTCAACGAGCAAAAGGGGTTCAAACGTGTCGCGATCGACAAAACAATAATCGCACACGCGGAAAAGTTCGTTTCGGTACGACGTGTTGGTCTTTTTTTCTATAACGCTGAAAAGCGCCACTTGCGGCACGACCTCGTACTTCTCGGGGTTTATCCGCCGCAACGTCAAAAGAAAGTTGTACTCGGGACGGCTGAGCATAACGCCCTTGCGCTCGTAGCGCGCATTGAGCCGTATCTTTTCTTTGGGCTTGTATAACAGCACAAACAGACAGAATATCGCAAGCGCGACCCCGACGAGCGTCATCACCCAAAAATAATCGGGACTGTACTCGCGGAAATCGGGGATCAGACTGAACGCAAACATCGTCATTCCGACCGCAAAAAATATTATGTAAATTGCTTTGCCGATCTTCATAGTCGTTTCCCTTAAAAAATACTCGGCTGATATGCCGAGATTTTTTATGCTTTGCCGCGCTCGTATGTGCGCGAATTTCTTATGATGTCTTTTGACTCCGGACGCCTACCGATCAGCGCGGAATTATTACGACGTAACGCTTTGGCTCTTTGCCCTCGGACGCGGTCGTTACCCTGTCGTCGCCGGTGAGCGCGTTGTGCACGGTGCGACGGTCGATACGTTCCATAGGCTCGAGCTTGATCTTGCGGTGCTTCGACGCACACTCGTTTGCGCGCCGTCTTGCCATTGCCGCAAGCGACGAAGCTCTGCGGTCGCGGTAGCCGTTGCAATCTACCGTAACGTTTACGTGGCACTTTTCCGCACGCGCGAGCGTTTCGGCAAGGTAGCCGAGCGCCGTAAGCGTCTCCCCGTGCCTGCCTATAATGAGCGAGTCGTCGCCCGACGGCGCGGATATGTTTATCTTCTCGCGGTTTTCCGATTCGACGGTAGCCGTGTCGAAACCCATTTTCGCAATTACGTCCTTGACAAACTCGACCGCGCGTTCCGCCGCCGCGATGTCCTCGGGACGCATAGTGCGTTCTTTTGTTTCGTTCTCGGGCGCAACGTTATCGCTCGCAACTTCCGCCGCGATCGGCTTTTTGTTGTGCGGCTTTTCCGTCTTTTTGGCGGGTCTGTCCTGCTTATCGGCAAGCGGCGCTTTTTGGAGCTCCGCGTCGGGCCGCCGAGTCGGTTTTTCCGCCGCTTTCTTTTCGGCGGGTTTGTCGGGCTTCGCTTTGCCTGACTTTTCTTCGGACGGCGCCGCCGATTCCGGTTTGTCGTCGAGCGTCAGCCTGACTTTGGCTTTGCGGAACAATCCGCCCGATTCGACGACCTCTACCGTAACGTCGTCAATGCCGACGCCGAGCTGCTTAAGTCCCTGATTGATAGCGTCGTCCACTTTTTTAGCGGTAACTTCGATAGTCACAACATACCTGCCTTTTGCCGTTCGGCATTGAGTTTACGGTTATATCGGCTTGCGCCCGATTTATTTCTTCTTTTTGTCTTTCGTCTGCACTGACATTCCCAAAAGCTCGTGAGGATCGGGTCTGCCGCTGCGCTTTACGGTACGCGTATCCGAATCTTTCTTTGCGCGCCGCGCCGCCTTTCTCGCCTTCTTGTCTGTCGGCTCCGAAACGTCAACGTCCGCGATCGGGTCGGCAAGCGGGATCTCACGCGCGCCGGCATTGGGGTTTGCGCCCTTGACGTAATGGATAATGGGCGACTTTTTGTATACGATCGCCGAACGCGTGCTGCCGGTGCCTATGCCGTAATTGCGGCGGTGCTTGCGGTTGTATACGGCCTTGACGATAGCCGTAGACGCAAAGTTGATAAACAGCGACGACGCGCTGTTGACCACCATGTACAGCGTAAATATGGACGCGTATCTCAGCGCGAAGAACACCATCATAAGCGGCATGAGAAACATCATGACCTTCATGCTCGTCGCCGCTCCGCCTTTGGCGTTCACCTGCCCCGCGCGCTTTTGCTGGAACATCGAAAGAAGCTGCGACGCAACGGAGAACAGCACTACGAGTATGGGCAATATGAGATAGCCGTTTGCGGTGCGCTTGGGCGATTTGAGAAGTTTGCCCATTACCGCATTATAAGTGACGGCGTTTATCTCTGCATTCTCTTCCTGCGACAGCTTGTACTTATCGGGAACTTTGTCGCTCATTCCTATACCCGTTTTGAACGAATCCCAATTAAGTATCGCGTTGCTGCCCCAAGGCACATCGGGCGACCATATATTGTCTATCCACAAAAAGTCGGCTTGAACCTTGTCCGCGGTCTCGAGCGTAAAGTCTGCTGACAGTTCGTATTTTTGCACAAGCTCGGCGACGAACTTTTCGTCTATTCCGTCGTAATACAGCTTGTACACGACGTCCTGCCCGACAGCCGTTGCGAGCGCGCTGCGCGTCGCCTTTTCCTCGTCGGTAAGGTTTTTGACTTCCTCGCTGTCCTCGTCGTATATCTGCTCGTACGCAGTGTAGTAAGTGTCGTGAAGTTCGCCGTACTGCAAGAACGTCATGTACTGTCCGACCGTCGTCATAGACTGCCACAGCGTAATGAACACGACGAGGGTGACTATCATCGGCAGACACGCCGAAAAATAGCTGTACCCTTCCTTGCGGTTGAGCTCCATTTGTTTTTGAGAAAACGCCTGCTTATTGTCGCCGTACTGTTTTTGGATCTTCTCCATAGTCGGCTTCAAACGCTCGGTAATCTTTTGGTTCTTGTGCATTTTGTACCGCTGATAGAAATCGAGCGGCGAAAGAAGAAGTTTCAAAAGCACCGTGAACACGACTATACGCCAGCCGTAATCCACAATGAAATCGAACCACTCCAAAATAAGCACGTGCCACATCTTGCCGGGCACGGTCTTAAGCAATCCATCCAAAATGCGCTCGTTTGCGCCGAGGAACGAGATTATCGAATTCAAAACAGCCATTTCATATCTCCGTGAGGATTGTCCGGCACGGGATCGAACCCGCCAGCTTTCCACGGCACGCATCTCAATATGCGCCTTGTGCCGAGAAATATCCCCTTGATCACGCCGTGCTTACGAATGGCTTCGACCATGTACGTCGAACAGCTCGGCGTATATATACACACGTCGGGTGTGAGCGGCGATATGCACTTCTTGTAAAAGTACACAAGTCCCAAAAACAGCCACCTGAATGTGAGTATAGATTTGATTATGCGCTTCTTTTTGCGCGTCATAGAAGTTCCGCCCGTCCGAAAAGACGCAAGAGCTGAGCTTCGAGCGCGGCGTAGTCTTTGCCCGCCGCCGAAGGTTTTGCGGAAACTATAGCCTGACAGCCGCGCAACGCGCCGAGTTTGCTCTGCGTTACGGCGCGCAGTCTGCGCTTAACCTTGTTGCGCACGACGGCTTTGCCCACTTTGTTCGAAACGGAAAAACCCACCCGAACGGAGCGCGCAGGCGTGTAAAACAAAACGAGATCGGGCTCGGTTATACGCTTGCCCTTGCGGTACACGTATGCGAACGAGCCGTGCTTATTCAGTCTGTGCGCTTTGTCGAGCAATTACTTTCCGAGCGGCGTAGGGGTGATGTGCGCTCTGCCCTTGTTGCGGCGGCGTTTCAAAACGCGTCTGCCGCCCTGCGTTTTCATTCTTTGACGGAAGCCGTGGACTTTGCGCTGTGCGCGCTTTTTGGGTTGGTACGTTCTTTTCATAATGTATTCTCCGATTGCGGGCAATGCCGCTTATTGCATACTTCCGTTTATTATACAGTAATTCGCCCGTCAAGTCAAGGATTTTAGGTATCAATCGTAAAAGCAATATGTTGTTTGCGGCAAAACGCGAGATCCGCAGGGCGTTGCCTGCGGATCTCGCATTGCATGGAGGAAAAGCGACGGCGCACAAACATACGAATATGCTCCGCCGTTGTTCGACGTTGTTTTCGGCGCTATTCTTTGACTGCGCCAGCCGTAAGACCGTTTACCATGTACTTTACCAAGCAGAAGTACAAAACGATTATCGGTACGGCGATAAACACCGAGCCTGCCGCAAACCGCGAAAATTCGGTATCGCCGAGCGACATCAGTCCGACCGCTACGGTATACTTGTCTATGTTTTTAAGCAGCAGTTTGGGCAGTATGAAATCCGACCACGGCCAGGTGAACGACGTAAGCAGCGTGTATATTATCATAGGCATGGCAATGGGAAGCGTGATCTTTATAAAGACTTTGAGATTGCTCGCGCCGTCTATGCGCGCCGCTTCGTACATGGAATTGCTTATCGTATCGAAAAATCCTTTCTGAGTGAGATAGCCCATGGGCGCGCCCGCCGAATAAATAAGAACAAGCCCCCACAGCTTATTTATAAGCCCGAACTGCGTCATGAGAAGATACACAGCCGTCATCGCCATGAACGACGGGAACATGCCGAGCACCATAGTCAGCTTCATTATCCCCTTTCTCGACGGGAATCTGAATCTCGAAATAACGTACGCCGTGAGTATTACGAGCAGGCTGCCGAGCACCGCGGAACACGAGGCGACTATAAGCGTGTTCAAGAACCACTGCGGATAGTCGTACATCTTGGTGTCGGTAAACAGCCGAACAAAAGTATCGATACTGTACGAGCTCGGGAAAAAGCCTTTGAACGTGTACATGGATCCGCTTTCCGAAAACGACGCGAGTATGAGCCACAGCACGGGAAACGCGAATATCGCCGCTATGCACAGCAGTCCGAGGTATGTAAACAGATACTCGAAAAATCTTTTTGCCGTCAGCCGCTTACCTACGCGCGATCTTCTTATCTGTCTGTTTATTATTCTGTCGGCTTTGCTTAACATTATCTGTACATATCCTCCTTATTGTATGACGGCGATTTTACGTACACGAAAATCGAAATCGCGGCGGCTATCACGAAAATAATTATGCTTATGGCAGCGCCGATCGAATAGTAGTTTTTGGAAATCGACAGGTTGTACAGCCAATTTATCAATAGGTCGGTATCGCTTGCGAGGAAGTATCCGTCGCAATACAGACCGCCGCGCAGGAAGAAAAACACGCCGAAGTTGTTGAAGTTGCCCATGAACTGCCCGATGAGCACGGGCGTCGTGGCGAATATGACGAACGGCAGAGTTATCTTGATAAACTGCTTCCACGGGCTCGCGCCGTCGATTCGCGCCGCCTCGTACAGATCGGTGTTCATGTTGGCGAGTATGCCCGTCGCGAGCAGCATGCTCGACGGAATGGAAAGCCATCCGTTGACAAGCCAGCCGATCAAGCGCGCGCTCCACCTCGAATCTATGCCGAAGAACAGCTTGCCCGTGCCGCCGAACAGCTCGATATAGTAATTTATCGGGCCTTGATTGGAAAACATGAACTTAAACGCGAGCAGCGTTATAAACCCGGGCACGGCGTATGCAAGCACGGGAAATGCGCGCCAAAACCGTTTGCCTTTTACTATTTTCTTGTTGAGAAGAAGCGCAATGCCCAGCCCGCCGAAATAGTTGAGAAAAGTAGACATCACCGCCCACAGTACGTTCCAGCCGAGTATTTTGACGAAAGTGGAACCGAGCCCTTTCGCACCGAACAGCATGGCAAAGTTGTCGAAGCCGATCCAACTCACAAGCGCGCCCGATTCGACTATGTTTCCGCCGTAATCGGTAAACGCAAGAAACACCATGAATATTATGGGCAGTATATTGAATATAAGCACGCCGACCACGGGCAGCACGAGCGCCGTAACGTAAAAATATTTGTCGAACATTCCCGCTATCGACTTGCCTATGCCGGGCGCGGGGTTGCCGCGCGAAACGAATTCGTACGTGCGCCGCGCGTCGCGTATGTTCGCGAGGTGCACGGCGAGGAACAGCCCCGTTATTATAAACGCCAAAATGCCGAGCAGCATCATTATGACCGAGTCGTCGCCCTCGATGCCCAGCCACGGGTTGGCGGTGACTATGCCGAGCGAAAAGAAGTCGTATATCGCCCGACCGCCCGCGAGCACCATGTACACTATGTACGCCGCAAACATCAAAAGGAAGAGTATCCCCTTTACTATCTGCTTTTGCATCATCTGCCCTATACCCATAAGGCACATGGACGCTTTTACGGGCTTGGGCGACGAGACTATCTCTCTGCCCTTATCCGCCGCTTTCTTCGGTATGCGCGCAAACTTCGCGCCGACCGATCTCACCCACGCGTTCAAACGCCCGGGCAGATTTTTGAACCAATTACCCACACGCTTGAAAAACGGGGGCTTGCCGTGATATACGCCTTGATCGTTCATGTTCTACCCCTTATTCGAAAGCTCGTATATTGCCGAATACACGCGCTGATTGACTGTTTTGAGCGCGTTGTCGAGCGCTTTATAGTCGGGCGCGCCGCCCGCCGCCGTGTACTTCTTGCCGCCGTCGCGGTACGGGTCGGTGGCTATATCGGCAAAAGCCGTGGCGAGCGGCGTCCATATCTGATCGACGCCCGCGACCGACGGCATTATGCGAATACGCTCATCTTCCGCCATGCCGAACAGACTGCGCGCGACGTCCGCCTGAACAGAACAAGCCTCGTTGCAGTCCGACCGCGCGGGCGCTATGCCGAGCATCTCGTTGCGCCTCAGCACTTGTTCGTAGCCGGTGGCGTAATTGACGAACGCGAGCGACGCGCGCGGATACTTGGTGTACGAACTGACCGCGTAACCGTTTATTCCGCCCATGACGACCGACCGCAAAAGTTTTTCGTCCCCGTCGGTGCTCGAAAGCGATCCCGATTCGGGCAGGCTCGGCATGGGCACGGCTACTATATTCTCGTCGGCGGCGGCTTTCGCCTGCGCCGCGGTCATGCCCTGTTTGCGATACGCCTTTACGCACTCGTCGTACATCGTGCCATACATATCCTGCGTGTCGCCCACCGCGAAATACGCGCCCGACGCGAACTCGCTCTCGCGCGCGACGGTTATCGAATTGTCTATGCACCCGCTGTTCATTATTGATGCGAGCTGCAAAACAATGCCCGCGCCCTTGTTCGCTTCGCCCGCGTCGAAGCCTATATCTTTCGTATCGGTGTCGTCCGAACCGAACACATACGCGCCGTACGTGAACAGATACCCGCAGGCAAAGTACGGATCGTCGAACGACTGCATTATCCCGTACTTCGACGGATCCGTCTCGTGACGAATCTTGCTCCACCTGTACATAGCGCGCATATCCTCGACCATATCGGGCACGCCGTTTTCGTTCGCGTCCCACGCGGTCTCCCAATCTTCGGGCAAAAGGTCCTTTCTGTAATACAGCATGGGCGCCTGAATGTTTATGCCCACACCCATAAAATACTCCTCGTTCCCCATCTTATAAGTGTACGTCTTTTTTGCGAGCTCGGGAAGATACCCGTACGCGTCCAACTTATCCGTCGGGAGCGGCGTTATGTGCTTGCCGTCGCAATAGCGCATGAGCATGTCGTTCGCCTGATACAGCACGTCCGGGCCGTAGCCGTAAGGACCGTTTTTGGCAAGGTCGGAAAACTGATCCTGATTGGCGTCTACCGCGACTATATGATAATCCTTGTATTTCTCGTTAAAGCCGTCGAGCAACTCTTTAAGATACCCCGAGGACTTCGCCGTATCGTTTTCGAGCACGTGCAATGTTATCGGCTTAGCGGCCGTGCCGCGCTCGGGTTCGCCCTCGAACTTGTTGTACAGTTCGGCGAGCGACTGATTGAGAAATGCTTCGCGCTTGCCGCCGCCGTTACAAGCCGCAAGCGGCAGTGCGCAGCACGCGCACATGACAACGGACAGTATTTTATGCAGTCTCTTCAATTTTCCGCCTCCGCTTCGATTATTTCGTAAGAATCGGGCATAACGCGCACGCCGCGCGCCGTCCGCGCCGAATCGGTGTTGTTGACTATAAGCGTGAGCTTTCGCCCAGCCGCCGCACGCTCTATGACGGTCAGTCCGTTTTCGGCAGTAAACTTTACGTCGCAGCCCGAAAACGCCGTATCTTTTTTATACGCGAGAAGATCCTTGACTTTTTCGGCGAACGGGTGTTCGCGCCCAATAAAACACCTGCGGCTGTCCGGATCGTGCCCGCCTTCGAGCGGGATCTCGGTGCCGTAATATATCATAGCCGCGCCCGGCATAAAAAGCTCCACCGCAAGCGCGTTGAGCAGTTTGCGCTCGTTCTTGCCGCACAGCGTATAGAACCTGTGCGTGTCGTGGCTGTCTATCAGGTTGAGCATCATGCCGTTGACCTGCGTGAAGTTGCGCATCATAAGCCCGTTCAGCCTGTCGCAAAGCCCCGCCGCGTCGAGCTTGCCGTAAACGAAATGATCGAGCATCGCTTTGGTGAACGCATAGTTCATTATCGAATCGAACTGATCTCCCATTAGATACGATCGGCTGTCGTGCCAATTTTCGCCTATGAGCACTTTGTCCGCGCCGAGCGCTTTTATCCGCGTTCTGAACTCGCGCCAAAATCCGTGACTGACCTCGTCCGATACGTCCAATCTCCACCCGTCGATACCGTAACGCTTTATCCAATATTCGCCTATGCGGCACAAATGCTCCCGCACCTCGGCATTGGCGGTATTCCACTTGGGCATGTAGTCGCACTCGGCGAACACTTCGTAATTGAGCGGTTTCTTGATCGGCTTGTCGCCGCGAATAACGAACCAATCGTGATACGGCGACGCCTTGCCCTTTTCGCACACGTCGCGGAACTCGGCAATATTCTCGCTGCAATGATTGAACACCGCGTCGAGTATAACGCGCACCCCGCGCGCTTTGCACTCCGCCATCAGCCGTTCGAACGCGGCATTGCCGCCGAAATGCGGATCTACATTGAAGTAGTCGCTTATATCGTATTTATGATTGGATACCGCTGTGAATATGGGCGTAAGATACAAAGTGTTTATGCCGAGATCGCATAAATATCCGAGCTTTTCGGTAATGCCGTCGAGGTTGCCGCCGGCAAAACTCTTGGGCGTGGGTTTGTCGCCCCACTTCATATTTATGTAATCTTTATCTCGGCTTTCCGGCTCGGGCGGTTCGGCTCCGTTGAACCTGTCTATAAATATCTGATACACCGTCGCGTTCGACAGCCAATCCACACGCGGCATAACGTCGTTGGCGTTCACGTATGCGAGCTGAAAAAAATTATAGTACGCGAGAGAAAAATCATAGCTTTCCGTCGCGCCGTCTTCCGAATAGTAATATTTATTACCGTCGGTATCTTGTATGTAAAACACATACGCAAGGCGCTTATCTTCAAGCGTGAGACGCTTGACGAAATAATCGTACATTCCGTCGGAGCACGCGAGATCCATCTCCGCCGTGCTTCGGGACAAATAGAACTTATGCTTTGATCCGTAAACGAGCGTTACGCGGCTGAGCTCGCCTTTTCCGGCGCGCAGCCGTATCTCCACCGTTTCGGCATCGACCGCAAATGAGTATAACGAATCGGATTTATGGTATAGAGCCTGTTTATTCATGCGCCGTAATTGACAAATCCTTTTATTGTTGTTATAATAGTGTTATGACCGATACGAAAAAACGAAAGAATCGCATAACGATCAAAGATGTTGCGCGGGCGGCAAACGTTTCCATTGCCACCGTTTCGTACGTGCTCAATAACAAAGAGGGTCAAACCATCAGCGAGGAAACGCGCAAGAAGATATTGCAGTTTGCCAATCTTCTCGGTTACGAATGTAACGTCATGGCAAAGTATCTCGCTACAGGCAGAACAAATACCGTGACCGTAATAGTCAAAGACTGCGCTCCGTTCGCCTCTCAATATTACCTGCGCATGATCACCGAACTGTCGCGGCTTTTAGACAAACAACATCTCAACCTGCGCATCAACGACTACGGCGACGGGATGAAGAACGGATCGGACTGCGACGCGTACATTACGATCGCCCTGTCCGAACGCGAATTCCGTCTTTTCGCCGATACGAAGTACGTGCCCGTCATAGCGATAGACAGCGCTCTCGAAGACTTTTTGTTCTACCGCATAACCGACGATTACGCCGCCGCGGCCAAAGCTGCGAGAGCCGAACATCCCGACCGCAAAATCGCGCTGCTGACATTCGAACTTCCCGAAGAAGTGACCGCCGTCGCCCGAAAATGCTTTGACGAAGTAAAAACCGTAGCCAAGCTCGACGACATCGCTGCGCTCGACAGATCCGCCCATTACGTCACTTATTCGAGCTCCATATTCGACAATGCCGTTTTACGGCTTGACGCCGAGCTTTTGAGCGACTCCCCCCGCCTGAAAGCGGAAGCCGCGGTGCATGCCGCAGTAAAAGCCATAAGCCGCCGACCCGCGTCGTCCGAAGAGCACCGTATCGAGGTGCGCCGAAATCCCGCAGAATCCTGAACGCGCATTTAGCGCCGCCGAACAAGCAGCAACGCGCGCCCGACATTCGTTTGTCGGGCGGCGTTTTCGCTTGTTAAGTTATTCCGCAATCTCTGCCTTTACGGATACGAACATACCGTCCGCATCAAGTGTGATCGTAAACTTGTACGTGCCGGCGGCGGTAACGGTGATGTTGCCTTTCGTTCCGTCGAGACCTTCGCAGCCGGTATACGTATAGCCTTCGGCGGCGTTGCCGTTCGCCCAATCTATCTGAGCGGTGCTGCCCTCTTTGACCGTCTTGAATCCGAACGTGTCGCCTTCCGCGAGCGTAACGGTTATGGTTCCCGTAAGCGCTTCGGCGCTCGTGTTGATCGAGCACTTTTCGGCGCTGTCCGCCCATGCGGCTCCGCCGTACGAGCCGTGCAAGCAGGCTACGTACACAATTTCGTCGTTGATGCCGACTACCGAAACGAGCATGTTTACGGGATTGATAGTGATGGTGAACTCATCGGTCGCCGTAGCGGTGAAGTTGGTTCCCGAAGTATAGTCTATCTGATTGGAAATGTTCTTGCTGTCCGCATACGCCGTATTGATGTTGTACGCGTCGTTTTCCATGCCCGTAGCCGGCGCTTTGCCTTTTTCGGTAACTACGATCTGGAACTGTTCGTCTTTGGCGATATTCTTGGTGATCGAATACGTGCCGTCGGCGTTCGCGGTCATCTTGTGCCGCTCTTCCCACGACGTGTCGCCGCCGATACTGCCCTTTACATAGAAATCGTATTCGGGAACGGTCGCCGCGATTTTTTCGGCAGTGAGCGTCGGTTTGCCCTCGCCCGTCGGTTCGGTGACGGTGAATTCGTACGTGCCCGTACCGCCGATGATCTTGTAGTTTGCCGATTTTTCGGGAACAGTTATCGCCGCGGCGGTCGCTTCGTCGTCTGCAAGTATAAGCGCGGTGGCGTTGAAGTTATACACCGTGTTTTCGACGTCGCCGATCTTGGTCGCAACAAACATGAAGTCGTCGTTTTCGATCATGCCGATCTTAAGCGTATACACGATATTGTCGTCGCTTTGGAATTTTGTGTAATCGACGAGCATGTTCTGCCAATCGGTTATCTTTGCGCCTTTTATGAAGTAGTTGTATTCGACGGGAAGCTCCGCAGCGTCGCCGTTGCGCACGTAAACGACTTCGGTAAGCGCGCCCGCCGCGTCAACGTAAAGTTTGATCGTGTAGTTGCCCTGCCGTCCGATCCTGAAATTCGATTTTGCGGGATCGGCTGCAAGTCCGCCGCCGAGATAAATATCGTCTGAGCTGTCCGAAGAATACTGCTCCGCATTCATGTAACCGTAGCCGTACTGATCGCTCCAACCGCCTTCGGTATTGAGGATCTGGAACATGTCGTTTACATAGAAATCTGCGGTAACGGTAAAGAGGTTGCCCTGATTCGCGTCTTTGACCATAAGGTTTTTCGCAGGAATAGCGGCAGCATCGGTCTGTGCCGTCCAACCCACTTCCTTAAACAGCGACGAAACGGACTCGCCGACTATGTACCAAGTGTGATTGTCGGGCGCGGTCGAACGGAACCCAGCATAAACTTTGGTGTTGTCTTCGATCTCGCCGTCGAAATCGAACGCTATTGTAAGCGACGGCGTCGCATACCAACGCACGAACTCGAAGCCGGTCTTTGAGGGGTCTGTTTCGGGCTTGGCAACCTTGCCGCCCTTATCTATGTCTATGTGCGAAAGCTCGGTCGTGCCGTCCATAAACGTCACGCGCACCTTGCCTTCGGGGATCGGAGTGCTGCTTTCGCCGTCGCACGCCGCAAATACGCAGCAGCCGAGCACGACACAAAGGATCAGCACTAAAATTTTGACACTTTTCTTCATCATTCAGCCTCCTATGGTTTTTGAGAGCATAAGCAAACGCAGAATATTTACGCTTACTTAAACGTTTAAGTAGATTATACAATGGGTTTTTGCGTTTGTCAATACCTTTTTGAAAAATTTTCGGAAAATTTTCCGAAAATGAAAAAACGGTCGGGATTCTTCACCGCGCGATCGAAGATTGATTTATGTATGTATGCGTTGCAATCCTAATTATGTTTTCCTGCGCTCTCGTTCGGAATGACAGAGTTTTATCTTGTCATTCTGAGCGCAAGCGAAGAATCTCTTGTGTAACGCTGTATTCGCTTCGCTATGAAAACAGTCGAGATCCTTCACTTCGGGCTCTGCACTCGTTCGGAATGACAAACAATAAGCGCAATACAGCGTGCCATTAAGAAATCACGTGGCGACTGCATTGACTTCGCACAGAAAAAGCGATGTTCGCCATGATACGAGCACCGCTTTTTCCTATTGTATATTTATTTGCATTTACTGTTTGGTAACGTCTTTCACTCCGTCGCGCACATGCACGCCGGCGAGTTTGGGGAATGTCAAGCCGACCGATTTGACTCCCTCTTTAAGCATAGCGGGCACGACGAATTTTTGTTTGGTATCGTTTACGTCGAAGTATTTGATGCGCGCGCCGCCCACCTTGCCGAGAAACGGCAGTCCGTCTTTGAACACTATCTCGCATTTGAGCGTTTTGCCGTTATGCTCGAGCGAACCTTTGAAGATCTCCCTATCCGTCTTGCCTATTCTTACGTCGGGATCCATATCCGCGAAAAAATCGAACCGATACTGTTCGAAAACCTTTTCGTCCGTGATCGAAGCGCCGAATTTATCCGCCACAACGGTGGTCTTTCCGTCGCAAAACGCCGCGCGTTCCTTGCCGATAAGCTGTATCGTATACCGCTCGCCGCCCTCCGTATTCGTGTACTGCAAAAAGCTCGACGGCGTCATCTTTCGCAGCGCGAAGTTATACACTACGACGGCGATCACGAACATGCCGCCGAATATCGCCGTCAACGTCGCCGCCAAACCGGACACGATCATGCCGACCGTAAGAAGAGCGATCGCCGAAGCGCCGAGCACGAAATTGAGCGCGAGCTGCCACGGCTTAGTCGTATACACGTCGTTGCGAACCGTTTTGATCGCTTTCGCGCGCGCGGCGAGAGCCAGGCGGAAGCGCTCGCGCACCGTCGTTTCGCCCGCAGTCTCGCCCGACGGCTTTATTTCGTCAGCGCCGCCGTTCACTGTTGTTTATACTTCCAACCGTCGGGATAGTTTCCGGTAAAGCACGCATCGCAAAACCTGTCTTTAAGCCCGACCTCGGCGAACGCCGAAACGGGAAGATATCCGAGCGTGTCGGCGCCGATACTTTTGCGAATACCTTCCACGTCCATACGCACCGCGGCAAGCTGACCGCGATCCGGTATATCCGAACCGTACGGGCAAGAGTGAATAAACGGCGGTGACGCTATGCGCATATGCACGCTTTTTGCTCCGCCGTCTTTTATCATGCGGATAAGGTTGGCGCTCGTCGTACCGCGCACTATCGAATCGTCCACGAGCACGACGTCCTTTCCGTCGATCGCACCGCGCAATGCGTTGAGCTTGATCGAAACGGCTTCACGGCGCTGTTCGTCCGTACCTTTTATAAACGTTCTGCCTACATACGAATTTTTAACCAAGCCGTCCGCGTACGGTATGCCGCTCGCGTACGAATAGCCGAGCGCAAAATGCAGTCCGGAGCTCGGCACGCCTATAACGTAATCCGCTTCGGCGGGGCACGCCTTGTACAGCGCTTTGCCTATATCTATACGCGCGTTGTACACGCTTTTTCCGTCTATGTAAGAATCGGGACGGGCAAAGTACACATATTCGAAAACGCATTGCGCAGGTTTGACCTTGCCGGCATTTTCCTTATAGTGAGTCACGCCGTCGTCGTCGATTTTTATAAGCTCGCCCGGTTCTACGTCGCAGAGCGTCTGCGCTTTAAGCACGTCGAACGCAGCCGTCTCCGAAGCGAAGAAGTAAGTTTTGCCGCGCACGCCGAGCGACAGCGGTTTGAATCCGTACGGATCGCGGACCGCTATAAGTTTTTTGGGGCTCATAAGCACTATCGAATACGCGCCGCGCAGCTTCTTAACCACCGACAGCACCGCCGCTTCCGCGCTCGGCGTTTCGGTGCGCGCCACGGCGATAAGATTCATAACCAATTCCGCATGGCTCGACGATTGAAATATCGCACCGCGCTGTTCGAGTCCCGCGCGAAGCTCGTCGTAATTGGTAAGCGTCCCGTTCATAGCTATGGTCATCGTGCCCTTGCAATACCGCGAAACTATCGGCTGGACCCCGTCGTTTTCGTCGCCGGTATAGCCGTACAGCACATGTCCGACTCCGATCTTGCCTTTAAGCGTAACGAGATTATCTTTTGTAAAAACCTCGTTCACGAGTCCTTTGTCCTTAACCGTATACAGTCTTACGTAATCGTTGGTGACTATGCCGCAGCTTTCCTGACCGCGATGCTGCAGAGTGTAAAGTCCGTGGTAAATATCGAGCGCAACGTCCTTTCCGTCGAAATCGTACGCACCCATTACGCCGCATTCTTCGTGTAACATTGTTTATCCGCCTATAAGTAAGAGTTTGCACGCGGCATACCGCGCTGCGCTTTTATAATAGCACAATCCCGCGAACATTGCAACCGATAAAAGAACGGAATATCGTTTTACGCCGCAGATTATTCGCCGCGATTGGGATACAAAAGACAACCGCCGCCGCGTTTTCCGTGCGGAACCGACTTTGCCGCACAACAAATCCCGTCGTTGCGCATTTAGCGACGGCGGGATCGTTGCTGTTGTTCTATGAGTTTACAAGAGATTTTCGAGCTGCTTTATGAGATCGGCAAGCCGTTCGCGTTTGACGCCTATATCGGCGGTAAACGTTCTGAAATACTGCAATTCCGTTTCGTCGGGCTCGGCTTTGCTGATGAGCGCTTCTATAAGCTCCGCCTGCGACCGCGAGCGCTTGATCTCCAAGATCTTTATCTCTTCTTCGAGAACGCGTATCTCTTTTGCCAAATCCTTTTTAAGTGACATATTTTTCTCTCCTTGAAAATTTAATATTTCTCGGTCGGACTATTCTTCCGACTCGGTTTTGCCGTTGTTTGCTTGATTCGCTTCGCCGACAGCCGAACTTTCGGGTCTTGCCGCGTCGGACTGCGCGTTCTGCGTGGCTGCGCGCTCCTTCATAGACAGTGCCCGCGCCTGCATGGCTTCCGCACGCATGCGCATTTTTTCCGCGCGCTCCGCCTGAGCCTGCGCTTTCGCTTCGAGCGCCGCCGCCTTTTCGTCGAGCGGCTTCATGCGTTCGGCTTTGGCTTTGGCGCGCCGCGCCGCCAAAGCTTCGCGCTTATTGGCTTCCGCTATCGAACGCTTGGCCTCCTCTGCGCGCTTGTTTGCACGCACCGCCGCGATAGTCGCGTCCACCGTCGCGCGGGCGCGTATGGCAATGACTATCTTACCCGTGAGTATCTGCAGCACGCCTTTCTTAACGAGTATACCGAACACGGCGGCTGCAATGCCGAGCGCCCCGAGCACGATCACGAGAATGATCCACCACGGCAAACCTTCCACGTCGAACACGTGCACGAACACGCTGTAAGTCAAACCGTTGTAATCGGACGTATCCGCAACGACCGCAGTCAGTTTGTACGCGCCGCTTTCCGCCGATTCGAGGACGTTGACGCCGGCGAGGCTGTCGTAAATCACATTGTCGGCTGCGTCGGTTATTATGATACGGGGCTTGCCGAACAGCGCCTCGCCTACTACCTTGTTTTCGGCGGCGTCGAACTTGCCTTCCACCCAATTCTGCACGGTAGGCAAAATTTTCCAATCGTTGACCGCTTTCGTTATTTCGAATTCGAGCGTATATTCGGCGGTCTTGCTTTCTATGCTCTGTCCCTGCCACATATAGTAATCGGGCTCGTTGAATGAGAAAACCACCGCATATTTGCCGGCAGCGGTGCCGCCCTTGTTTGTCTTGACCGAATACACCGAATTTCCCGAAACGTCTGCGGTCAAAACCGAACCGTTGTACGTTTTGGACGCTATCGACGGCAACGCTATTTCGCGGACGATGACTACCTCGAAGAAGTAGTCGGTGCGCTTGCCCGATTGCGCGCTCTCGACCGACGAATAGTAATTGGGCATTGATATGCAGTAATACACGATGTACTTATCGGGCGCGTTTGTCGGCGCGAGTTCGTTTGCGGTATAATACATATCGCTTTGCATACGCGAAAGATTGAACAGTATTTCTGCGCCGCCGTAGCAATAATCATACATGACGTTGTCCCAAACGGTATTTCTGCGTTCGGGATTGATAAATCCGCCGAGCAGCGTTTCTATATCCGCCGCGGTCTGCACATCGTAAAGACGCGATATATTTTCTTCCCACACGTACGAGAAACGTTTGCCCTTGAGCATATCGTTTATCTTCTCTATATCGCCGTCCGAAAAAACAGTTTTGTCTACGGTGAATACAAACGTGCGGCTGAACGCGCTGTACGTAACGGTACGCGGATGTTCGTGCGCGACGTCGCTTTCGTCGTATTCTTCGGCGGTTATCTCGTCGGCGTGCGCTACAAGCCGATATTCGCCTGCGGGCATTACCGAATTGATGTAATATTCAAACTCGTCGGCGGTAAATATCTCGCCTATGCGTTCGTTGCCGCGGTAAAGCTCGAAACGAACGTGATCGGTGCCGTCGCCGTACATGAGCCGAGGCGCTGATACAACCGACGTGTCGCCGTAAATTCTGTTGTTTATCCTGTACTCGTCGTTGCCTGCCGAGCCTACGAACCAGTTGTTTATATCGACTATGTACCACACTTTATCGACCGCGGCGCTTCTGCCGTCTTGGGCAATCTCGACGTTTACGCCGCGCGTGGTAGCGTCGGACGGGCGCGCGCCCGCCATTGCGAGTATGTAGTTTGCGGTCGCTTCGAGCCTTACCGTCGCGGTGTACATGCCGACGGCGGTATTTACGTTATTATCGTACGCGGCGGTATATGCCGGATTATCCGTAAGCTCGATCGTAACGGGCGTATCGTTGCCGCGGTTGCGAACGACCGAATATCTTACGGTTTTTGTCGTATATTCGTTGACGTTGACGCCCGCTTCCGCCGCCTGCTCGGCAGTGAGCTGCGTGTACGCGGGAACGACTTTGCCGTCCGCAGTCTTGTAAAGGTAAACGGTCAGACCTTCCGCATTGCGAAGTTCCGCATCTACCGTCTGATCGCCCACGCGCACGAGCTTCCAGAACAAATTCTCGTACGAACCGAGATCGACCGCCTTTCTCGCGATATTTATGTTGAGCATGTAGACTTCGCCGTCCGCAGACGTTATGCTTATTTCGTACGATCCCGCGTCGCCCACTCTGTTTACTGTCTTAACGACGCCGTCGGGGTCGGTGAATTTCGCTATCGAAACGTTCATGCTCGGAAGAATGGGATCGCTCGCCGCGGCAAGCAACGGGTTAAGTTCGTCGGGCGCATAGCTTACGCGTTCGTCGAACACGATGTTGTCGCGCGCGACGAATACGTATTTACCGTCCTGTTTGCCCGTCGCGTACAGCTTGATCTCGTCGCCGCAATCGGAAGAAGACAGCAGTTCGTTCATCTTCGTCATCTGTACGGCGTCTCCCGTGCAACTCGGATCGGCATACCAAACGAGCGCGCCGGTGCGCGGCGTGCCGATCTCCGTAAGGCTCTCGTCCGTCACCCATTCGCCCTTGTTGTCGAGCACGTAATTGTAATTTCTGCCGTAAAGCCGCGTCACGCTGTCAAGCACCGTGCCGAGATAATTGTAGCTTACTTTGACGGGATACGTAAAGTTGGAAACGCCGAAAGATATCGCGAGCTCTTTGTACTGCGCGGCGTTTTGCGCAAGCACGTTGACTTTGGCGTCGAACGCGTACTTGCCCACCGCTTTGACGGCGGCGCCGCTCTTGAGATCAATGTCGCCGAGACGCGCGCAGTTGCCGAACGCCGCCTGACCTATATCGGCAAGGCTGCGCGGAAGCGCGACTTCGGTAAGCGCCGAACATTCGCCGAACGCAGCCGCGCCCAACGTCGTAAGGCCTTCGGGCAATTCGACTTCGGCGACGCCCGTGCCTGCGAACGCCCAATCGCCAATGCTGTTTAGCTTGCCGCCCTCTGCGAACGTGAGCTCGACCAAATTCTTCTGTCCGATAAACGCGGCGAACGCGACAGACTCCGCGCCTGCGGGGATCTCTGCCGAATACTTGCCGCTCGGTGCGGTTTTGAGTCCCAAGACCGTCTTGCCGTCATCGGAAAGTTCGAGCTCGGCTTTTTCTGTAGCAACTCGAACGGAAATCGCAGCCGTCGACGAGGCTATGCGTCCCGCGTTTGCGAAATATTCGGAATTCACGGCAGTGCCCGCCGTACCCACGCACGCCCCCTTGTTGACCGTAGACGATACGATCGCGCCGCACGAGCCGCCCGAAATATTGTCGGGCGCCGAAGTTCCGTTGCGGCCGATAATGCCGCCGCACGAACCGTCGCATATTATATCGCCGTAGTTGAAACAGTCGTTTATGTAGACTTCCGTAGGCTTGTTCTGAAACCATCCGAACATTCCTCCGGCATCCTGCCCGCCTTTTACCGTGCCGCGATTGATGCAATCGGAAACGGTAATAACGCCTATATCGTTGCCTGCAATGAGCTGAACGGAGCCTATCATTCCGCCCGCTATTCCGCTGTTATTTCCGATAACATCGCCGTAATTGACGCACCGCGCCAGCGTAATGTCGCCGAGATTTGCGTTTTGCGTATGTCCTGATACGTACGAAGTTATTCCGCCGCATGACAGAGTGCCGACTACGTCGCCGTAATTGACGCAGTCAGTCACAGCGAAATCGGAATAAAACTGTACGAAGCCGGCGATACCGCCCTTCTTTTCGCCGTTGTCCGCGCCGCCCACATCGATATGATTGACGCAATTATCGAATACCACCGACCGATACGGCGCAGTCGTTCCGCTGCCGTCGTGATTGTACGCATATATCCTGCCTATCATTCCGCCCGCCGTCAGCACGTTACGTATGCAGTCGCCGCCGTTTTCGGCGCCCGCGACGCAATTGCGCATAGTTATGCTTCCCGTGCCGTAGCCGAATATCGCGCCGATACTGTCAGTCTTGAACGTTTTGCCGTCAGTCGTTTTTTGCGGAAGATCGAACTCGACGCCGCACACCGAAAGATCGGTCGCCGTAAAATTGGCAACCGTGCCGAAAAGTCCGTAACAGTATTCCGTCCCGTCTATCTCAAACGGAATTTCGAGCGTCGCGCCGTCCTTTTCGTACGCTATGTAATGGGACGTGCCGAAACGCATATTGTCGTAAAACTTTTGCGAAGTAAGGTTGTAAACGGTGTGGCCGTTGCCGTCGAACGTGCCGGCAAACCGCCGCGCCGGGTTTGAACTGCGCTTGGTCGAACCGATGGGGATCCATATATTCGAATCGCCTCCGAGGTCGATATCACATTCCAAAGTCACGGTATAACCGTCGAGATCGTGCGCGGTATCGGCATAAACTTCGTGAGAAAAGTACGCGAGCGCCGCCGCAGACCCTATCGAGACCGTAGCCGCCGAATCGTCTACAACGTATGTACTCGGCGCTGTCGCGGGACTGTCCGGATCCCACCCCGCCGCTGCGAGATCGCCGTCCCACACGGACGCGTCGGCGGGAACCGCGTAAACGGCGGAAACGGGATCAACGTGTTTTCTCGCAGCGTCGCCGTCCGAAAAACGAGTGCCGGCGCACGCACCGCACAGTGCCGCGCACAAAACTGCGGTCGCGGATACAGCCAAGACATTGTACTTTCTTTTCATGAAATATACCTCGCACGAATAAGGTCGAAAAAACCGATTAGACGAAATAATTGTATCACACGGTGCAAGTCAAGTCAAGCGTATTGGGAAAAAGCGTTCGGTCGGGCAAACGCTACTCCACGCTTTTGAGCGCTTCGACCATGGATATCTTTTTCATGCGCGTGTTGAGAAACATGGTCGCGGCGAGCGAAAACGCAAATGTGAGAAGCATGCACCCCACAGCCACGTACCACGAGAAAAAGCTCGATATAAAAACGTTGAACGAAGTCGAAACGCCTACAAGCCATATAAGCAAGCCGTATCCGAGCGGCAGTCCCAAAATACAGCCGAGCGCAGTTATTACCATATTTTCCACTATTATCATATTTGCGGTTTCGCGCTGTTTATAACCGAGCACCATGAGCGTGGCGATCTCTCGCGTCCGCTCTTTGAGATTGGTAGCCGTTATATTGTAAATTACGGCGATAGCGAGAACCGCCGCCGCTACGACGAATAGTATAACGGCATAGTCCAAAAATTCCATTTGTTTTTTGAGCGCGCCGAACGTTTCGGCAAACGACTTCACGTCGCGCACCGCCTCGTATTCTTTGAGAATGTCCACCGCTTCGCCTATCGCGGCGCCGCTTTTGACCTTTGCATACGACGTATCGGCATGCAAGCCTATGTTGCTTGTTTCGAAAATTTCGTAGCTTGTGTAGACCTTTACATCGAAGTATTCGTACACTATATCGGTGACCGTCGCCTCGAATTCCACCGCGCGGTTATCGAGCGAATATCCGCTTACGGTGACGGTATCGCCCTTTTCGATACCCATTTCGTCGGCGAGCTTGCTCGGCACGGCAAACGTGTCCGATCTCATTTTGAGCCGAACGGTCGCGCGGGCGTCCGTAAAAAGTTCGATACAGTACGGATCGGCGTGCTTGCCGAGCTTTGCCGCTTCCTCCTCGGTCGGCAGCGCCGTGACAGTCATATCCGCCGTCCTGCCGCCGAATTCGAACCGTCCCGAAAAATCGGGCGCGAACGTGAATTTATCCACGATCGTGCCGTCGGGATCGACTTCGGATATCACTTTTTCCAAATCGAACTCGCTTGCGTCTACGGCTATATCGGTTATGACGGTAAGATCGAAATGTGTGGAATTTTCGTACGAATCGAGCGAAAACGCCATATTGTCTTTGAGCCCGACGAGCGCGACGAGAAGCGCGAGACAGCCCACTATGCCGACCGACGACAACAGCATTTTTATCTTGTGCAAGAACATGTTGCGCAGATTCATTTTTGCGCCGAACCCGAGTTTTTTCCACAGCCACGTCCAGCGTTCCGCGAGTATGCGCTTAGTCTTTTTGGGCGGCTTGGGGCGCATTGCCTGCGCGGGCTTGACTTTGAGCGTGCAGTGACAGGACACGAACGCCGCAAGACTTGCGAGCGCCGCCGCGATTATAAGTCCAACAAACATGAACAGCGGACTTACGGACTGCGGCGTCGGCGGCATACTGAACTGCCTGGCATATATTATGTTGAGCAGGAACGGCACGAGATACGTTCCGACTATCCCGCCCGACAAACCGCCTATTATGCTCGCAAAAAGCGCATAGAATATGTATTGGAAGTACACCTGACTCTTTGAAATGCCGAGCGCCTGAATAACGCCTATCTGCGTGCGCTGATTGTCTACCGTCTTGGACAGCGATATAACGGTTATGACAGCGGCGACCAAAAAGAATATGAGCGGAAGCACGGCGGCGATCTGCGCCATGGTGTCGTTTATGCCGTTGAACGCCGTGACCGACGGGAACCCGTCGCGCTCCATGCCGTACATAAAAAGTCCCGCCGGCTTGTTGGGATTATCGAATATACCGAGAAGTTCGTTGCGTATATTGTCCGAATCGGCTTCCACGTTTATGGAATACGCCGAAAACAGCGCCTGCGCGTCGAGTCTGTCCGATCCGAGGATCTTTACGCCCGTGTACACTTCCACGCCGTCGGGTATGCTCGAATATCTGAAAACGGGAATACCGTTGTACGTTACCGTCGCATCGGGCAGATACGCGGGTATCTCGCCGTAGTTGACCATTGCGCAAACGAATTCGTCGGAACGCGCCGCGGTATTCAACAGGTTGACCTTATAAATAATATCGGGCGAATGATAAATTCCGCATACGGTAAAGCCGTAACTCACGGCTCGGTACTCGGGCGAATACTGCGCTGTCGAGCCGCCCGTACCCTGCGTTCCTATTTCGAGCGATATGGTTTTGAGCGTTTGAATATCAAACGTAAGTTTATCGCCGACACCCACGCCGTGCGACTCGGCATACACCGAATCTATTATTATCTCGCGCGCGTTCTTTTGCGGAAGTCTGCCTTCGGTGATAAGAGGCACGTCTATCCCGTCCGTAAGCGTGGTTACGGTCATGTCCGATCCGCGCGTTCGCGTATGGTACGTATTGTAGCCCGCCGCGCGCGCCACATAAATATTATTCGATATTTCGTCCACCGTCGCCGAATTGACGTACATGTATTCGCCGCGCGCCGTCGCGTAAAACTGCGACGTATAGTAATCGTCCACCTGCGCCGTGATCGTGCGAATACCCGTCATTACGCCCGAAAATATAAAACACCCGACGAAAAGAACGACGGTTATCGAAATAAAACTGCCTATGGTCTCGCGAATGTCGCGAAACGTTTTTCGCATAAGATATTTAATATCGTCACTTCCTTGTTCCGAAGGTCGCCGCGACCGAGACGGATAGAGCGCGGTCTACCATTCTATGCTTTCCGCAGGCGTACGCGTCTCGTTGCGCTCTATCTTTTCGACCTTGCCGCTGCGCATATGTATGACCTTATCCGCCATGGGCGCTATCGCGCTGTTGTGCGTAATCAGCACGACCGTTTTTTTGAATTCGGTGTTTACGAACTCCAAAAGATTGAGCACCATTTTACCCGTCTTATAGTCGAGCGCGCCCGTAGGTTCGTCGCAAAGCAAAAGCAGCGGATTTTTCGCCACCGCGCGCGCTATGGCAACACGCTGCTGCTCCCCGCCCGAAAGCTGACTCGGAAAATTCTTCGCTCGGTCTTGAAGCCCGACCGCCGCCAGCGTCTCTTTGGGATCGAGATGCGCGGGCGCCACGGACGCCGCGAACTCGACGTTTTCGAGCGCGTTGAGATTGGATATCAGATTGTAAAACTGAAAAACAAACCCCACCTTTTCGCGCCTGTACAGCGTGAGCTTCTTTTGCGAGTATTCGGTTATGTCATCGCCGTTGACGAACACGTTGCCACCCGTCGCGCTGTCCATGCCGCCCAAAATATTGAGCACGGTGGACTTGCCCGCGCCCGACGCGCCGAGCACCACTACGAACTCGCCCTCTTCGATATCGAAATCCACACCGCCGAGCGCGGGTATCTCGACTTCGCCGAGCTTGTATATCTTGGTCACATTCTTAAATTCGATAAGACTCATGCCGCAACCTCCCTCGCGCCGCGCAGTCTTTTACGCAAACATACGCTCCGTCTTGACTCTGCCGTAATATGCATACCACCTACGTTTAAGCTCTTCCTCGGGCGCAAGAAGCGAAAGCTCGCCGAGAATTTCGCCTACAAGATCGGACAGCGCTTTGCGGCTCCCGTCGACTTCTCCGTCCGCATGTTCGCTTGCGCAAACGAAATCGAAATATACCCTGTCGTCGCGCACGAATTCGTCCAGAACGTTTTTTATTTCCGCGAACTTTTCTTCGTCCGTCATATCGTTGCCGACGACGAGCGCAAGCTCCTTTTTGAGCAAGCCGAGCCGCTCTATGCACAAAAGACGCACGATCTCGTCCTTGCTCTCGAAATAAACGTACACCGTCGCCTTGGAATAGTTGGCTTCCTTGGCGAGCATGTTCATGTTCATACCGTCATAACCGTGCTCCGTAAGCAACCTGTCGGCGACTGCGAGCAACGTCTTTCTGTGATATCTTGCCGCTGCTTCCTTTGTTTCTACGGACATAATTCCTCGCTCGCTTTCCGAAAACTTTTATATATTATATCACCGACCGCAGCCGTTGTCAACACGCGTTTTCGGTCATTTCGAACGATTTGCATACAAAGACGCGCCGTAATCGATACGGCGCGCCTTTGCGAGAAAATCGTATTTTACGCGCTTTAACGCGTTGCGGCATCATGCCGCCGACAATCCCGCCGCACGCAGCGACGCAGAAAGTTCGTTAAGCGCTTATCTGTTTGACCGTCAGCGTCGTATTCACTCCGCCGCCCAGCGTGATGCCCACTGCGAGCAATGCCGACAGCGCCATGTCTATTACGTCGCCCGCCGTCAAAGCGATAATAATACTTCCGCTGTAAAGAGAGCTTACGCCGACCGACAAAACCCGCGATATCGACGCCTGCGGTATTGCCGTTCCGTTTCTGCGCACCGACATCGTGACGGTTGTACCGAGCGCCGCCGACACATTCGAGAAATAATTTATCTCATACACTCCGGTAGTTCCCACCGTAATACTGTTGGCGGGCGTATAAGCCACGTTCTTCAACGGCATTGTCGCGGGAAGCGGCAGCTGCGTTGTGCCGCCTATCGTCAAGTTGAGCGTCTGCGGCGTTGTATTGTACAGCCCGCCGTAAGCGTTTAAGTCGGCTGTGCCCGTCGCACCTGTCGCGCCCGTTGCACCTGTTGCACCCGTTGCACCCGTCGCACCTACCGCTCCGTCGGCTCCCGTAGCTCCCGTCGCGCCTTGGATTCCCTGTACACCTTGCGGACCCGTAGCTCCCGTCGCGCCTGTTGCACCTGTTGCTCCCGTCGCGCCTGTTGCACCCGTTGCACCCGTCGCACCTACCGCTCCGTCGGCTCCCGTAGCTCCCGTCGCGCCTTGGATTCCCTGTACACCTTGCGGACCCGTAGCTCCCGTCGCACCTGTTGCACCTGTTGCTCCCGTAGCGCCTACAGCACCGTCGGCTCCCGTTGCGCCCGTTACGCCTTGAATTCCCTGTATACCCTGCGGACCTGTTGCGCCTGTTGCACCCGTCGCGCCTACAGCACCATCGGCTCCCGTTGCGCCCGTCGCGCCTTGGATTCCCTGTACGCCTTGCGGACCCGTTGCTCCCGTCGCACCTGTTGCACCCGTAGCGCCTACAGCACCGTCGGCTCCCGTTGCGCCCGTTACGCCTTGGATTCCCTGTACGCCCTGCGGTCCTGTTGCTCCCGTTGCGCCGGTAGCGCCTACAGCACCGTCGGCTCCCGTAGCACCCGTCGCGCCTTGGATTCCCTGTACGCCCTGCGGTCCTGTTGCACCTGTTGCGCCCGTAGCGCCTACAGCACCGTCGGCTCCCGTTGCACCCGTTACGCCTTGGATTCCCTGTACGCCTTGCGGACCCGTCGCACCCGTTGCGCCGGTGGCGCCCGTAGCGCCCTGCACGCCTTGAACACCCTGAACGCCTTGAGGACCCGTTGCGCCGGTTGCGCCTCTTTCTCCGCGAACGCCCTGAATACCCTGTACGCCCTGCGGACCCGTTGCGCCGGTTGCGCCGTTAAGTCCGGGATAGCCGCGCGGACCTATCGGACCGGGCGCACCTGTCGGTCCCGTCGGACCCGTCGGACCTACGCACGTGCAAGGACGGGGCGGCTTCGGCGGAGGCGGCGGAAGCGGACAGCAATCGCAGTCACTGTCGTGATCTTTGTTGCAATCGCAGTCGCATTCGTTGTCTCTGTCGCAAGTGCAGTCGCAGCCGCACGGTCTGTTGAAGAAATTGAAAAACATAAAGACCTCCTTTTGTTTAATAACCTAAGCTCTCGAAGTACGCCTGATTGGCGATGACGCTCGGATGGTCGGGACGCAGCTTGCGCGCACGGCAGTGATGGCGATATGCCGCACCGAGCTTTCCCAATCTGTCGTAGCATACCGTAAGCCAGACATGCGGCAAAAATCCGTAATAATCGGCATTGACGAACGCGCCCGATTCGAGATCGGGTTTGGACTTGGTTGCCAGCCCGAACCAATATGCGGCGCGCGAATAGTCCGACTCCGCAAGCAGCAGCAAACCTATTTCGCAACACGCCTCGCCCGTAGGCAGCCCGTATCGGAAACTTTCGAACAACGGCGAATATGCCCGAGAATCTTCGCCGAGCCGCCGATAACAGCGCGACAGCATAATGCACGCGTCTATTTTATTCACATAAAACCCGTTCTGTTCGGACAGGAAATCGGCAAACGTGTCCGCCGCCGCGCGAACCTCTCCGTTGCGGAACAGTTCGCGTGCAAAATAGTATTTTTCGCGCGGATCCAATGCCGCGCCCTCTTTGAGCATTTTTTTGTAGATCTCGAGGTTGCGCGTTCCCGATTCGCGGCCGCGAGGTTTGGCGTGAACTATTTCGTACTGCGCGCGCTTTATCTTGCCGTGCAGAACGACCGCTTCGTGCACTCTGCCCCGCCAAAAATAATCGGGACGGTTTTTGACGATCCGCTCGCGGTAATACGAGAATACGGGTTTTCCCGACGGATCGCGCTCGAGCACATACGGCAGCATAACCACGTCCACGGCGGGATCGACAGAGCGCATTAACCGCGCAATGCCGCGCGCCGATTCGGGCGGCACGACGTCGTCCGCGTCAAGCCACATCCAATAGTCGCACGTCGTTTTGGAAACGGCATAATTTCGCGCCGCCGAAAAATCGTCCGTCCAATCAAACGAATATACTCTGTCCGCAAGAGCTTGCGCTTTGTCGCGCGTGCCATCCGAAGAACCCGTATCTACTATAATTATTTCGTCGGCAAAAGCTCGCGCGTTTTCGAGCGCACGGCATATAACATCCTCTTCGTTTTTGACTATCATGAACAGACTGAGCGTCATATCGTTCTCCGCAAACTTGGTCTATTCCATGATATGACGGTCGAAGCCCCATCGTGCGATTATAATAAAAATTAACCGCGAGCGGACTTGCGGCGGTAAATTCGGTACGACGATGTTCTATCCGTCATGCTCGCGTATCTACGCGATCCGAACGATTTTTCGAATAAAAATCCGTCTGCGAACGCCGTGCCGCGCGGTATTTACCGCATAAAAAATCACCGCGCAGAAGTCTGCACGGTGATTTTTTGTTTTTAGCTTACTTTTCTATTATGCTCTCGCCCGTCATTTCGGCAGGTTTTTCCAAACCCATGATGTCGAGCAGCGTCGGCGCGACGTCGCAAAGCGCTTTGCCCGATTTGAGTTTTTTGCCTACGTATTTATCGCCGGCAACTACGAGCGGAACGAGGTTGGTCGTATGCGAAGTGCAAGGCGAACCGCCGTCGAACATCATTACTTCGGCATTGCCGTGGTCGGCGGTGACTATCGCAGTGCCGCCTGTTTTCCAAACCGCTTCGACCACCTTTTTGAGGCATTCGTCCACCGCTTCGACCGCTTTGACCGCCGCGTTCATAACGCCCGTATGCCCTACCATGTCGCAGTTTGCGAAGTTGAGTATAAGCACGTCCTTGCCGCTCTCGATCTGTTCGACCGCTTTGTCCGCCACCTCGTACGCGCTCATTTCGGGCTGAAGATCGTACGTCGCCACTTTGGGGCTTGCCACGAGCACGCGTTCTTCGCCGTCGTTGGGTTTTTCGACGCCTCCGTTAAAGAAAAACGTGACGTGTGCGTACTTTTCGGTTTCCGCCACGCGCGCCTGCGTTTTACCGAGACTCGCGAGATATTCGCCGAGCGTATTCTTTAAGTGCCGCGGAGGGAACGCCGTCTCTATGTTTTTAAGCGTAACGTCGTACTGCGTCATACCGACATACGTCACTTTTTTGTATCCGCCCATGCGCTCGAAACAATCGAACTCGGGCTCGGTTATAGCGCGCGAGATCTGTCGCGCGCGGTCGGCACGGAAGTTGTAGAATATGACTGCGTCGCCCGTATTGACTCCGGCATAGTCGCCTATAACGACGGGCTCGACAAACTCGTCCATAGTGCCCGCCGCGTAACTCGACGCAATCGCCGTATCGGGCGTGCTGAACTTTTTGCCCGCGCCCGCGAACACGGCGTTATAACCGCGCGCTACGCGCTCCCAACGGTTGTCCCTGTCCATATAATAATATCTGCCTACTATCGTCGCGATCTTGCCCACGCCGATCTCCGCCATCTTATCTTCGAGTTCGTTTATAAAGCTCTTGCCCGAATCGGGCGGAACGTCTCTTCCGTCGGTTATGCAGTGAACGTACACCTTTTCCACACCGCGCTTTTTAGCGAGCGCGAGCAGAGCGTACAAATGCGTGTTCATGCTGTGCACGCCGCCGTTGCTCAAAAGTCCGACAAGGTGAAGCGCCGAACCGTTGACTTTGACAGCGTCGATCGCCGCGGCGAACGCGGGATTGCCGTCGAACGTGCCGTTCTTGACGGCGTCGTCTATCGTGGTAATGTCCTGATACACGACCCTGCCCGCGCCGAGGTTGAGATGCCCGACCTCGCTGTTGCCCATCTGACCTTCGGGAAGCCCTACGGCATATCCCGACGCGTTGATGAGCGTGTTTGGGTACTTTTTCATTATGGAATCGAAAAACGGTGTTTTCGCTTTTTTGATCGCGTTACCGTAATCATCGGGGTTGACCCCGAATCCGTCGAGAATTATCAATGCGTTCATATATTCACCTTCCGAAATTCAAACTCTGTCTTTGGTATTTTATTCTATTCCGCGGCATTGACTATATATGCAAAATCGTCCGCTTTAAGGCTCGCTCCGCCAATAAGCCCGCCGTCGATCTCGGGCTGCGCCATGAGCCCGTCTACGTTTTTGGCGTTCATGCTGCCGCCGTACTGTATGCGCATGCCGTCCGCGACCGCCGCGCCGTAAAGCTCTTTCACGACCGAACGGATATAGCCTATCGTTTCGTTCGCCTGCGCGTCGGTAGCGGTTTTGCCCGTACCGATCGCCCAGACCGGCTCGTACGCTATTACCGTTTTCGCCGCGTCCGCAGCCGATATCCCCTCAAACGCGCCGACGACCTGCGTTCTGCACACCTCTTCGGTTTTTCCGCCCTCGCGCTCGGCGAGCATTTCGCCCACGCAGAGAATAGGTTTGAGCCCGTTTGCGAGCGCCTGCACGAGCCGCATGTTAACCGTCTTATCCGTCTCGCCGAAATACTGACGGCGTTCGCTGTGCCCGATTATAACGTACGTCGCGCCCGCTTCTTTGAGCATCGCCGCGCTTATCTCGGCGGTAAAAGCACCGCTGTCCGCCCACGCCACGTTCTGCGCGCCCACGGCGACACATGAACCTTTGGTAAGCTCCGCGACCGCGGCTATATCGGTGAACGGCACGCAAACTACCACGTCGCACTTGGCGTTCTTAACTTTGGGAAGAAGCGCGGTAACGAGCTCGCGGCTTTCCGCAACCGTTTTGTTCATCTTCCAATTGCCTGCAATTATAGGTTTTCTCATGGTTCTCTCCTTTATACTTTATGTGCGTAAGCACATTCGAGTCTGCGGTAAATGCCGAGCGCCGCGGCGACGCCGGCGTTGAGCGAGTTTATTTTTCCGCGCATGGGCAGCGACAGAATACCGTCGCACAGCTCGCGCGTAAGTTTGGAAACTCCCTTGCCCTCCGCTCCGACCACGAGCGCGACGGCGCCCGAAAGATCGGTCTTATATATATCCTCGCCGCAAGCGTCGAGCGCATACACCCACACGTTGCGTTTTTTGAGCGAGCGTATCGCGTCGTTTATGTTTGTGACGCGCGCCACTTTTACGTACTCTGCCGCGCCTTCCGCGACCTTTACTACAGTATCGTTTACGGGCACGCTGCGGTTTTTGCCTATGATAACGCCGTGAACTCCACCGCACTCGCACGAGCGAAGTATGCTGCCGAGATTATGCGGATCTTCCATGCCGTCGAGCACGACTATAAACGGCGGTTCGTTTCGGTCTTGCGCTGTTTGGAGAATGTCCTCTATCTCCGAATACGCAAAGTCGGTACAGTGTCCGATACAGCCCTGATGGCTCGCGCCGTCCGACGCGCGGTCGAGCGCGCTCTTATCGCAAAACCGCACGGGCACGCCCGCACGCTTTGCTCGCGCGAGAATGTCGTCTATGCGGTTGTCGTGCGCTCCGCCCGACAACAGTTCGATGCGGTTGAACCCGCCGCCGTTTTTAAGCCGTTCGAGAACGGCGTTTTTACCGAAAATTTTAATATCGTAAGCCTCGAAAAGTTTGGGCAAAACTGCGCCGTTAACGTTTTTTTGTTTTGCCGCCCGCAAAAAGCGAATCGCGCGTCTTTTTTACCTCGTCGGCTTTGCCGCACGACTTCTTGCCCTCGGGGCACGCGCCGCGCACGCACCCGGGTCCGCAATCGCGGAACAGATTGGGCGCGACCTTGGCGACCTCGCCGAACATGAGCCACGCCACGTTGCGTATCTCCCACTGCGCGCGGTTGCAGCAGCGCAGTTCGAAAAAGTGCATAAGCTCGCGCGCGTTCATAGTAACTATCATTTTGGTTTCGCAGGCGTTGGGAAGTATAAACCGCGCGTCCTCGTTGGATTTCTCGCCGTGCCCGAGCGCAGCCTGCCAATCCCTGTACCAATCCATTATCGTATCCATCTGTCCTACAAACCGCGCTACCGCCGCTTCGCCGAGCTCTTCGATCGCCGGCGGCACGACGTAGTTGAACGAATCCTCGGACACATAGCGCTGCGACCGCACCGAAAACGACGCTATGCGGTGACGCGTTATCTGCGCGAGAAGCGCGCGCGAAACACCCTCTATCGAAAACGTAAACGAAGCGTGCTCTATGGGCGACAGATGCCCCATATCGGTAAGCCGTGCGATAAACGTGGAGTTGTCGCTCGCCATGATGTTGTCGGTAAGATCGTCGAGATCTCTGTCCGAATAGCACAGTTTGGCTGCGAGAGCGACCGTCGCTTCGGGGTCTGCCGTGTAGCGTATGAGTTTTACTTTTGGTGATACTTTCATTGTGTTATCCTTTGGTGTATTTCGCGCCCCGCGCGAAGCGGGCTTTTTTTGCTTATATATAAAGAAAGAGCATACGGGCTATTCGCGTTCGCCGACCTCGGGCAATCCCGCCGCCGCGGCGCACAGCTCCAATATTTGTTCGAGCCTATCCGCTTCGACAGAAAGATCGAGATACCCGATCACCGCTTCGAGCGCCGTCGCCTTGTGATAATCGACCGAAGTCGCCGTTTTTGCACGGGAATGAAGGTGCGCGTTTTTCGCCCGACGCGCTATCTCGCTTTCGGCTTGGGTGAGCTTACCGCCCGTGACGAGCGCGTCGAACACCGCCGACTGCGCCTTTGCGTTGACATATTTGGTGCACTCGGTGTGGAGCGTTCCCGATATGCCGTCCGAATCGGACACGACTCGCCGTCTTACGTAAAGCGTATAAACGGCGTCGCCTATAAACGCCAGACTTGCGGGCGGAAGCATTTCGACACGGTTTTTATCCACGTTAATATTATACATTTCGAACATAAAGAAGTCAACAAAATAGACCTCTGTTTTCGGTCCGACTGTCGCTCTGCTCAATGTTCGGCATTGAAAATGCGGTCTATCTCGTCCGTTTCGTCATCGTCGGCAGTATCGGGTTCGTCATCGTCGCCATTCATTTCCAGAAAAACGTTTTCTATAACATCTTCCAAACCGTAAACGCATACGTCCACGCAGTTCTCGTATTTTTCCGCATGCCTGATATCGTCAGGCAAATCGGACACCCAAGACTCGACCCTATCAACCGCTATTTCTTCGATCAGACACGCTATCTCGCGCTCGGCTTCGTACGTGTCACATTCGACATCTCCGTCATCCGTGACATAGATATTGTCGCGAACTACGGATTCGGCGTCGATTGAAAACTCGTTTACATAACAGTGTGAAAAACAATCGTAGATCTCATCCGCAAAATATGCCGAAATTGCTTCCACATACCGCTTGCGCTCGTCGCCCGAAAAAAGATAATCGATCGAATTTATTATCTTGATCTGCAAGTCGATCTCGTACGGTCTTAATAAGAAGCAAAGGTTATCATAGTCCGCGATCACTTGTTTCAAATCGTAAAACGAAATATGCTCAGGCGTCAATAAACCCAACATTATACCCGATTTTTCATATGCACGATGATAAAATAACGTATCGCCGTCGTTATTGAAAAACCTATGCACATACGGCGCATATTCTTTATCCTTTGCACCCGTCATAGCCACGCCGTACGCGATGTCCAAACATTTTTGACTTTCGTTTTCGTACTCGAAGCCGAGCGCCTCACGCGACAGAAACGCTTCGTGCATTTTGTCTTCGTACTCACCCTCACGCAAAAGCCGCCCGTACTGAGCGACGGATACGCAGTCCGAAACAAGCGCCGCGCGCCCCGCTTCGTTCTCGGCGAAATACGCGTCCAAAAAATCGTTTACGGACGGGTTGACGACCGAAACGCACTTTTTGCCGCGCATATCCACTATGCTCACGAACGACTGTTCGAGCCGCGCGAGCGACAGTTTGAAATGATCGACGGACATATCGACGTCTTTTCTCTTTTGCAAACGCCGCCCGAAACATCTTTTGAGCATGCCGTAATCGGCAGTCGTGCTCGTGAGCGAATACAGCGTAGTGAGCAACATTCTGTCTATCTCGGAAATACGCTCCTCGTACTCGTTTCTCCACACTTCGCTCGGATTGTCGAGATTGCGCATGACGAATTTGTAAAAATCTTTGGGCGCAACGCTTTTCGCGCGCGTTTTGTCGCTTACGAACTCGATGATGCGCGGACTGTAATTTCGGTGTTCTATTATTTTTCGATAGCACTTGTCCTTTTTTATTTCGGACAGATACTCGGGCGGCAACTCGTTGAAATACAAATGATTGTACAGAATTTGCGCCTTGTCGAGCGCGCTTATGTCACTCATGTCGAGCACGTACAACTTGCACCGTCCGTTGTTAATGCATTTGATGAGCTCGGGCGTTCTGCGCTTCGCCTCGCCGTATATGGTGACGCGCGAATTGAGTATGAGCAGCTTGTTTTTGCACATGCCGACGTGCGCTATGAGCGCGCCGAGCTCGTTGCCCTGCGTTTCTTTCATGTTGAAATACGCTTGTCCGAAACAGTCGTCGAGAAGGATCACTTCGCGCGCGTCACGGTCGCGGGACAGCGATTTTTTGAGCTCGCCTAGATTCATTCCGTCCGTGGTGTAACGCAGCCTGTATTTGTTTTTCAAAAAATACAGCGCGAGCATTTTGGACATGGTGGTCTTTCCGATCCCCGGCTCGCCAACGATCATGAGCGTACGGTTGTCGTTAAGGCATTTCAGCGCCCTGTCGAACGCACGCGTCTTTACGAAAAACCTGACGTCGTTTTCTATATCGGCAAATGCCGTCGCGCAATCCATATCGACGTCGCCCGTAAAAACGCTTTCGAGCACGCCCGTCGAATTTATCCACAGTTTGTAATGCTTTTTGAGTATGTCCGCGTTTTCGGGTTTGTCGAGAAAGTCGGATATATCCGTCAGCGTGATAACATTGTCGGACGAGCTCATGCGATCGGAAAACATTCGGTATATCTCGTCGATCTTTTGCGACGACAGCTCTTTCGAACAACACACGTAATACTGCTTGGGCGCGAGCTTTTTTACTTTGGGCACTTCGTCTTTGAGCGCCGCCGTAAGCGAAGCGACGGACGACTTGATATAGTGCTTGACCTGCACCACTATGCTGCCGTCGGCACTTCGCAAGTCTATTCCGCCGTCACGCCCGACGGCAAACCTGCGAAGCTCGATGCCGAGAACGGACGACATAACGTCCTTACACAGATATTCGAATTCTACGTCGTTGAGATCGCCGAAATTATACATGCCGCCCTCGCACCGGAAATTGCGCTTGTATTATATCATATATCGGCGTAAAAAACAATATATATTCGCAATACGCTTACCTTCTTTCTGTACTTGACATATAATCCGTTTCATGTTAAAATACCGTATAATCGCACGGCCATAACGCCGTACGTTCAAGCGAGGCGCTCATGGGAAAAGGACTTACGATAGTCGCGTTCATATTCGCAATAGCCGCACTGCTCTGTGCGTGTCTGTGCTCGCTGCTGTGGGTGCTCGCCGTTATAGGCTTGCCCGTATCGCTCGCCGCCGTTATAATATCCGCGGTAGCGACCAAGCGTGTGCGTTCCAAACTCGGCACGGCGGCGTTTGTTTTGTCGTTTCTCGCGCTCGTGATATGCACGGTAACGTTCTTTACGTGCGGAATATGCTATATTCTCGGCAGTACCGCATACTGAATCTCTTTTCCTTATATTATATACGATCACCGAACGGCGCGGACGTGTCCGCGCTTTTTGATTGCGTTCAGTCGCCGAGTTTTCTTATCAGCTTTTTTACGCGTTTCAACGGCACGGGCGCGACCTGCCCCGAGACGTTGCGCTCCACGCGAATTACCGACGCTTCGCGCCCCGCGCCCGTCGCGCCGAACGGCGCGAGTACGGTATCGCCCGCATCGACGTCGAAATCGGAAACATACCAATACGGCGCGCCGTTCTCCTCGAACCGCACTTTAACGAACGTATACGAACCGAATTCGCTCAGCACGCCGCCGCTCATAGAGTGTATCATGCAACACCTCCGCTTTCTCCGACTATTATATACCGAGCGCGGAGCAAAGTCAACGCACTCGCAATTCTTTTACGAACAAGACCTACATACAATATAACCATGGCGATAATATGGTTGATAATGCTGGCGGCGTCGCTCGGGCTTATGATATTCACAAACCCCGCGGCGGCGGTAAACGCTATGGTAGACGGCGCGCACGGCGCGGTCGAACTGTCGCTCAATCTGCTCGCGCTGTACGCATTTTGGCTCGGCTTCTTTTCGCTGATAGAAAAGCTCGGACTGTCGCGTGTACTCGAACGGCTTTTGCGCCCCGTCATTTCACGGCTGTTCCCGTCGAGCGACGCCGAAACGCGCAAGTACATAACGATGAACGTTTCCGCAAATCTTTTGGGATTGGGCAACGCCGCTACGCCCATGGCGATAACCGCAATCAACCGCATGGATACGGGCGACAAGCGCGCTTCGACGGATATGATAATGCTGACCGTCATTTCCGCGACAAGCCTGCAAATACTGCCGACCACCGTAATAGGCATGCGCGCGACGGCAGGCTCGGCAAACCCCGCCGACTTTCTTTTCCCGTCTCTCGTTGCGACGGTGCTGTCCACTCTCATCGGCATTATAGGCGTAAAACTCTGCTCCAAGATCTTCGACCGCAAAAAGAAGAATTCCGGCGCGCCCGAAAGTGCGGCGGCGATGTATGCGTCCGAACAAAAGCCGGCGCAACGACGCGGCAAGATCGGACTTAATCGCAAGCGCAAAAACGCAAAGGGCGCAAAACGATGAGCGCATATATAATCCCCATACTTTTCCTCGTCGTGCTCATAGCCTCGTTTATACGCCGCCGCGAGCCGTACGGCGGATTCATAGACGGTGCGCGGCAAGCGGTAGATCTTACGGTCAACGTATTCCCGTATCTCCTCGCGATCATGGTTGCCGTAGAAGCGTTCCGCGTTTCGGGCGCGTCGGCATATCTTGCAAACGCCCTCTCGCCTGCGCTGAACGCGGTAGGCTTGCCCAAAGAACTCGCCGAATTGCTGTTTATTCGTCCCGTGTCGGGCGCGGGTTCGCTCGCCATTCTCGACGGAATATACTCGCAGTACGGTGCGGACAGCTATATCGGGCGGTGCGCTTCGGTCATTTACGGATCGAGCGAAACGGTTTTCTATATATCCACCATATACTTTTCGCAGTCGCACGTACGACGGCTGCGCTACGCAATACCCGTAGCGCTCGTCGCGACGTATACCGGCTGTATCGTCGGGTGCTTCCTTTTGCGCTTTTTTTAGACCGAACGCACGCCGCTTGCGTTCGGCGCATATATATTCGGCATGAGAGAATACGAATACGACAGGAACGCCGCCGTCGCATATGCGCGGAAATGGGCGTTGGGGCGCAACCCCGCATTTTACGATTTCGGCAATATCGGCGGAGACTGTACCAACTTCGCGTCGCAGTGTATATACGCGGGCTGCGGCGTGATGAACACGTCGCCGCTTTACGGTTGGTTTTATTTTTCCACCAACGACCGCACGCCGTCATGGACGGGCGTGCAATTTTTGCATAATTTTTTGGTAAACAACGACTCTGTCGGGCCTTTCGCTCAAGTGACCGACGTCCGAAACGCCGAGCTCGGCGACATAGTTCAGCTCGGAAACGCCGACGGCGAGTTTTACCATTCGCCCGTCGTAGTCGGCAAGCGCGACGGCAGGATCTACATAGCCGCGCACAGCTACGACGCGCTCGACAAACCGCTCGACAGCTATAACTACGCGCAAACACGCGTTCTTCACATACTCGGATTCCGCAAATAGCCGAAGCTCGTTCATTCATAAAAAACCGCCGCGGCGACCATACTAAACGCGGAGGTACAAATGAACAAAGAACAACAGGTAAAGACCGAACGCGAAGTCGAATTCTTGAAAGAGCTGCATCAGGCGGCGCAAATGGGAAGAGATACGCTCGAACACATCAACAACAACATCGGACCGGGCGAACTGCGCTCTGCCGTCGAAAAGGATATCTTCGATTATTCGGACGTCTGCGCGGACATCACGTGCAAGCTCGACGACAGAGGCGAACAGCCCAAGTCGGTCGGCAAGATCCCTCAGATGATGGCAAGCATGATGATAAACATGAAAGTAGACGACGAAACGCCCGAAAACGAAATCGCCAAAATGATCATCGACGGCACGACCAAAGGCGTTACCGAGTGCACGTCCAAACTGTCCGACTATTCCGATCTCGACAGCGACATACGCAATATAGGTTACAAATTCCTCTGGGTTCAGCAAAAAAACATAGACGAAATGAAACGGTTTTTGCATAACTGACGCATAAAACCGACACGATTCGACAAACTATAATCGAGGAGGAAAAACGTAATGAACAAGTTGACATCGGGCAAGATAGCGCCCAAGACCGGCGAATACAACATTGTATCCAAAGGTCGGGTTGTCGGAACGGTTCGCGTCAAGAAGGGCAACAGAATGCCTCCCACGCGCCATACCGGCAGCCACTTCGAAATCGACGGCTAAACAGCCGACGTTTCGCAAAACACCCGCACGAAAGTTTCGTTCCGCGCGGGTGTTTTGTTTTGTTCGGATATAATACTCCGACCGCTGTCGATCGGATATTCGCATGCGTTCCGTCAAACGCTTTCGAGCAGCATTTTGTCGGCGACAAGCGCGATAAACTCGCCGTTCGTCGGCTTTTCGTTGTGGTTGTATACGCGCACTCCGAAAAGCGTATTTATGTTTTCTATCTTGCCCCTGTTCCAAGCCACTTCTATAGCATGGCGGATAGCGCGCTCGACTTTGCTCGGGCTCGTATTAAAATGCTCCGCCACCTCGGGATAAAGTTTTTTGGTTATGGAATTTATTATTTCCGGACTGTCGATTGTCATCTTTATCGCCTCGCGCAAATACTGATAGCCTTTTATGTGCGCGGGTATTCCGACGGTGATGAAGATATTGCTTATCTTTTCGTCCATGGTGCGGTTTTTCGCCGTGGGGCGTTTTGTATTCACCGCCTCGGCAATGCGCTCGTCGAGCACGGCAAACGAAAGCGGCTTCATCATGTAAAAATCGGCGCCCAAACTCATCGCCTTGGATATAAACGCTTCCTGCGACAGAGCCGATACGACTATTATCTTCATACTGCCCTTGTTTACCCGTTCGAGCACGGAAAACCCGTCGAGCGTAGGCATCACGAGATCGAGAAGGAGCACGTCGGGACGCACCGCGTCCAGCTTATCGAGCGCGTCTTTGCCGTTGACAGCCGTTTCCACAAGCTCTATCCTGTCCGAAGCGGCAAAATGCGCGCGCACGCTCGACGTAAATTCCTCGTTGTCGTCGCATAACATGACTCTGATTTTCATAAATGACCTCCCGTCATCAATTGTATTTTTTCTCGCTGATTTATAAAAATTATACCATTTTCTACGTATAATTTCAAGATTCGCATACGTGTGAAAATTGGGTAGTTTTCTCGGTTCATGTCTTATTTTGACAAAAAAGCTCGCATCGACTGCGCGCACCGCCGAATAGCACCGCCGCACGGTGAAAAACGTCCGTTATGTCAGTCAAAAAAGTGTAACAATATATCTTTGAATGTTTACTTTTATGCGTTTTAGCTACGCAATAAAGGGAAAGTTTGTCAAAACGCTATGAAATCGGCGTGAAATGCTGTATAATTACAAGAGTAATAAGCGGAGGAAGAGAAAGTGAAATTTACACTGTCCACCGATACTGTATGCGATATATTCCGCAGCGAACTCAAAGAGCGCGGCATAGAGTACATATCCACGTACTACACGATAGAAGGCGTCGAACACAAGGACGAGTTTACTCGCGAGGAGCAGTTCAAGGAGTTTTACGCCAAGATACGCAGCGGCGAGATGCCCACCACGTCGCAAGTCACTAAAAACGACTACGATGAGTTTTTCGACGGGCTCATAAACAAATACGACGGCGACATACTGCACGTCACCATAAGTTCCGGACTTACCACGTCGCCGCTTGCCGCGCGACAGGTCGCCGAGGAAATATTCGAGCGGACGGGCAGGCACATTTACATTGTGGACTCGTTGGGCGCGACAATCGCGACGAGGCACATAGTCGACGAGGCGGAACGCATGCGCGACGAGGGCGTGCCCGCAGCGGACGCGGCGAAAAAATTAGAGAACATCGTCAATCATATCCATACCTGGTTCATGCCGTACGACTTAATGCACTTAAAGCGCGGCGGCAGGGTTTCGGGTCCCGCGGCATACATCGGCACGGCGCTCAACATAAAACCCATACTCAATTTCGACAAGAACGGCGCGCTCGTAGTTGTCCAAAAGAAAATGGGTTCGAGCAAAGGCATCGCCGCAATGATAGACATTTTCAAAAAGTACAGCGCAAAAGCGCCGCACAAGGTGTACATAGCGAGCGCCGACAGCGATCTCGCCGAGCCAATGCTTCGAAAAGCCAAAGAAGCCCGCCCCGACTGCGAAATAGAAATAGCATGGATAGGACCGGTTATCGGCGCGCACACCGGCTGCAATGCGGTGGGAATATCCTTTCTGTCCGACGCTCCGCGCGAATAACACCCACATCAACGACACTTTCAGGAGAATTTATGAGTTTCATTCTCGCCACAGACACGTCTTGCGACATATTCAGATCGGAACTTCGCGAACGCAATATAGAGTATAAGCCGCTTATCTATACTATAGACGGCAACGAGAACTTCGACGAGTTTTCGAGCGACGCCGAATACAAGGCGTTCTACGACGAGATCCGCGCGGGCAAAATGCCCACCACTTCGCAGATTAACATCGCCGAGCACGAAGACTTTTTTACCGAACTTCTTAACAAATACGAAGGCGATCTAATACACATTACGCTGTCGTCCGGGCTTTCGAGCACGTACGCGAGCGCCTGCACTGCCGCCGAAACGGTCATGCGGAAAACAGGCAGAAAAATATACGTCGTGGACTCGCTTCAAGCCACGATCGGTCAGCGTCAGGTCGTTGACGAAGCGCAGCGGCTTCGCGACGGCGGAGTCGACGCCGAGACCGCGGCGGCAAAACTCAAAGACTTTGTGGCGCACCTGCACACTTGGTTCATGCCGTACGACCTAATGCACTTAAAGCGCGGCGGCAGAGTTTCGGGTCCCGCGGCGTACATCGGCACGGCGCTCAACATAAAACCGATATTGTTCATTAACAAAGTCGGCGGGCTTTCGGTAGTCAAAAAGAAAATCGGCGTCGATAAATGTCTCGCCGATATGACCGCGTCGTTCGTACGCGACGCCGTTCCCGAAGCGCGCACCGTTTATATCGCAAGCGCGGACAGCGACCACGCCGAAGCTCTTAAACAGCGGATAGAACACGCCCGTCCCGACTGCAAAGTCGTTATCGGCTGGATAGGTCCGGTTATCGGCGCGCACACCGGCTGCGGCGCGGTCGGACTGTCTTTCCTCTCGCCCATCCTGCGCGAGATTTGATTTTGCCTTTCCCCTGATGCGGTTTTATAGTCAACGCATCTCCTTAATATAGCCCGCGCCTCGTGCGCGGGTTTTTTATTGTTTTCCCATCGGTGCCGATCCAAACCCGATCCCGTCCCGAAAAATAATTGACAAACGCCGTCGAGCGTGATAAACTGTCGGTATGAAACGTCAGCTTAACAAATCGGTGATAAAAATCATCGTCGCGGCGCTCGCGGTTTTTCTCGTACTGCTCATCGTCGCTCTTATAGTAAACCTCGCCAAGCTCGGCGCGGCAAACAGCCGAAAAAGCGAGCTCGCCGAAAAAGCCGCCAAGCTCGACGGGATCATAGCCGAAAACGGCACGCTCATCGACTATTGTTCGTCGCCCGAGTTTATAGAAAATTACGCGCGCGAATATCTCGACATGATCTACCGCGGCGAAATAATCATAGGAATAAAATAGCTCTGCTTCGGCGACGGTCAACGTCGCCGTATTCGTATTAAAGGATATTTATATGCGCGCTGCAATCGACATAGGCTCGAACTCCGTCCGCCTCGCCATGTCCGACGGAACTGTCACGTCCGAAATAACCAAGCTCGCCGACGGCATAGAGCGTACGGGCGCGCTGTCGCCGGCAGGCGTTGCGGCGACGCTCGATGCGCTCTCGGCATTTGCCGCGCGCTGCCGCGGCTGCGAAAGCGTCGTCGCGTTTGCTACGGAAGCCGTACGACGCGCGTCCGACGGGCATGAGTTCATTGCCCAAGCCAAGGCGCGCACAGGGTTGAACATAATTCTGCTCTCGCCCGACGACGAAGCGCGGCTCGCTCTTTTCGGCGCCGCAAAGCCGAACGGCGCCGTCACGGTATGCGATCTCGGCGGCGGCAGCATGGAAGTAATATCGTCGGCAGACGGCGTTTCGCCCGAATATGCCGAGAGCTTGCAGCTCGGTGTGGTCGTGCTCAAAAACAGATACAACGGCGATTACCGCGCAGCTATAGACGAAGCGCCGTCGCTCGTCGCGAAGTTCGGCAAGATAAAAGACTACCCTCTCGTCCTTTCGGGCGGAAGCGCATGCGCGATAGCCGCGGGGATGTTGCGCCAAGCCGTATATGACAAAACCGAGATCGACGGAGCGCGTTTTACGGCGCGCGAGCTCGACGACTTTATGCCGATAGCACTGTCCGAAAAACTGCCCGTGCTCCGACCTGTATGCGCACGGCGCGCCGACACCGTTCCGTACGGCGCGATCATTCTTCAAGCGCTTATCAACCACATAGGCGTTACCGAATTTACCGTATCCGATTCGGGCAATCTCGACGCCGTTCTCGGCGGATTCGAGCTTAACCGAAACAAATAGAAACAAGCCCCGCCGAACACGTTTTTTCGACGGGGCTTTTGGTTCGGGCACTTTGCTTTATATCAGAAAAACGTCACGAACTTTATCGCGTATATGTCGGCAAGAAATATCTTGTCGCCGCAGGAAACACCCACGTAAGCGTTTCCGACTATGTAAATATCGCCCGTGATCGACTGTATCGACCCGTTGAAAAGCGAAATCTCGATTTTCGCGCGCTTACCTATGTTTGCGGCAAAAAGCTGTTTCCATGTTCCGATGTTGGATTCGGAATTGAAATCGGGCATGGGGTCGGGGAAATTGATGTCTTGCATATCTTAAACTCCTTTTCGGTTTTATATAATTACAAAGTTCGCAGACGCGGCAGAAATTTTGTAGTTCGTTCAGGTCGAATAATATGAGTCGGTAGGCGCATAAAAGCAGTGATTGCCTATGCGCGTATAAAGTCTGCCGTTGTTGTTGGGAAAATTCTGTCTGCATATCTCCGAATACGGATTGAAAAACCACAGCGAATTGCCGACGGCGCCCAGCCGTCCGCCGCCGAGCGCCCACTGCGCTATGTCGTAGTGAATACTGTCGGGCAGAATGTTGAATACGCTTTGCGGTTGGTCGGTAGCACATTCGAATTGCCGCGGCGCAAAAACGACGTCGCTCACGGTGTTGTATCTGCCGTACTCGCCTGCCGAAGCATTAACTCTGTTCATGACGACGGACGCAACGGCGCGCATACCGTTCTCGCCCTCGCCGCCCGCTTCGCACTTGATCAGCCTCGCCAAAAGTTCCAATTCATTCATACCGTTTTATATATGCGGCGAAACGAACGCATGTGATAAAAATCCGCACGCAAAAAACGTCCGGGCGCGTTTTCGGCTTCCGAACGTTTTTTCGAACCTATAGATTCACATCGAGATCATTCCTGCTTGCCCGCTCCAAGCGCGGCGAGAGTCTTTCGCACCGCGGCAAGCGCCTCGAACGGATCGTCTATATCCGCGACAGCCTTTTCCATGGGGCACGATCCGTCGCCGCGGCGATTTATTATATGCGGCGCGAGAGTGCCGTATGTCAGGCGTATGCCGCGCTTTCGGCAAACTTCGACCGCACCCTCGCTCGCAACGCACGCGTACAGCTCGGCGATGCCGAGAACGGCGTACAACATCGCTGCGGCCTTGCCGACGACTTTATCCGCCGCGATATAGCCGCGAAGTTCTCTGCCGCCGTCTATGAGTTCCACGAGCGGTTTTACTCCGCGCTCGCGGCTTGTAATAAGCGCCTCGCCGTCCGTCAAAGCCAAAGTCGGTCCGTCGGACGCGAGCAACGCTTTTATATAATCCATGCCGTACATATTACGCGCGGTCACGGTCGCGGTTTATCGCAGCCGACAGCCCCATTACGATAAACGGCGCAGCAACGGCTTGGAGTACGAGACCGATAAATCCGGTTTGGATCTGCGCCCAAACCATAGAAACGGACAACGGCGAAACAGATTGAAACACCGCCGCCGTAACGACGAATACCGTTCTTCCGCATACCGCCGCCAAGAGAACGGCGGGGAACGCCATCCACGAATTCTTTTCGATACGCTTGGAAAATGCGCCCGATACCGCGGCGAATACCGCAAGTTCCGCGATCATGTAAGGAAGCCGCACCGCCGCGGGCATAGGATTGCCGAAAGCGAGCGTTATAAGAAAACTGACAACGGGCGAAAGCACGCCTACCCCTAGCCCCCATTTCCAACCGAGTATACATCCGCCTATCAGCACGGGCAAGTACATGGGAAGCCATTTTACGCCGCCGCTCGCGCCGAAAGCGGCGTGCACTGCCTGCGGCAAAATCACGGCAAGCGCCACAAGCCCCGCCGATACGAGCATCTTTACGGTTATTTTGAGTTTGAAACTCAAATTTCTTCTTGTCAATACAGCGTCCAACATTTTAATCGCTCTCCTTTAATCTTTTTGTGAAGTCGGTCATCATTTCGGATATTTTGATTCCCTGCGGACAGACCTTTTCGCAGCTTTTGCAGCCGACGCAAGAATCCGGCTTTTTGTCGTCTGCATACGACAGAAGCGCCATAGGCGCAATGAATCCGCCGTCCGTAAAAATGTGTTCGTTATACAGCTTGATAAGTTCGGGAATATCGAGTTCTTTGGGACAGTGACTCGTGCAGTACCTGCATGCCGTGCAAGGGAGTTTCGTTCTGCCCGTCATCCTGTCCGCAATGCCGAAAAGCGTGCGCATTTCCGCGTCGTTAAGCGGCTTGTCCTCTGCAAACGTTTTAATGTTGTCCTTTACCTGAGCCATGTCCGACATGCCCGAAAGTATAACGGAGATCTGCGGTATGCTCTGCAAAAACCGGAACGCCCAAGCGGGCACGCCCTCGTCGGGGCGCAACGCTTTCAGCGCGGCTTCGTCTCCTTTCGCAAGGCTTACGAGCTTGCCGCCGCGCAGCGGCTCCATTACCCATACGGGAATGTTATAGCTTGCGAGAAGCTGCGTTTTCTCTTTGGCGTTCTGAAACTCCCAGTCGAGATAATTTATCTGAAGCTGTCCGAATTCCATATATTCGCCGTACTTTTCGAGAAAGCGCTTTAATATCGCGTAATCGCCGTGTCCCGAAAATCCGAGGTGCTTGATCCGCCCGTTTTTCTTCTGCGCCGCAAGATACTCGAATATGCCGTACTTCTCGTCGAGATACGCGTCGATATTCATTTCGCACACGTTATGAAACAGATAGAAATCGAAGTAATCGACTCCGCACTTTTTGAGCTGCGTTTCGAAAATGCTTTCGACCTTATCCATATTGGCAAGGTCGTAGCCGGGGAACTTGCTCGCGAGATAAAAACTTTCCCGCGGATACTTTTTGAGTATCTTACCCATAACCGTTTCGGAATTGCCGTCGTGATAACCCCACGCCGTGTCGTAATAATTTACGCCGTTCTTCATGGCGTAATCGACCATTTTCTCCGCCTCGGCTTCATCGATGTCGGCATACACTCCGTTCTTGACGGGCAGACGCATACAGCCGAACCCGAGCGCCGACAGCTTTTTGCCTTGAAACTCTCTGTAAATCATTTTACCTCCTTTTTTTGATTTTCATATTATTTAGGCTTGACATCCGACCGCAACACAGCCGTCCGTCAAAACATAACGAGAAGAAACCCCGACAATACGCCCACAAACAGCGCAAACGCGGGCAGCTTGCTTTTCCACATAAGAATTGACTCGGGCAGCAGTTCGCCGAACACGACATACAGCATAGCGCCGCTCGCAAAGCCCAAAGACAGCACGAGCATGATATCGTTTATACCGCCCAACGCAAAACCTATGAGCGCGCCGAACACGGTGGGCAGCCCGCTGAGCGCGGTCAGAAGCGTAGCCTTGACCTTGCCCATGCCGCCCGAGATAAGCGGCACGGATACCGCCATTCCCTCGGGGATATTGTGCAGTCCTATGACTACCGCCATTATGAATCCGCTGCTCGAAAACAGGCTCGACGCGACGTCGCTTTCCGTCGCGTACGACGCGCCTATGACCATGCCCTCGGGCAGATTGTGCAATGCGATAGCCGTCATCATCACAAGCCCCGCCACAAACAGATTGGTCTTGGCTTTTTTATGCGTTTCGAGATGGTTGGAATGGATGAGCTCGTCGAGGTCGTCCGCCGTAGCGGGATGGTTTTCGTCTATATGCTTTACTTCGCGGTTTGTGCGTTTATCGATAATAAAATTAAGAAGATATACCACGCCGTAACCGACAACAACCGCCGCAACTACTATCGCGGGCGTGTACGACGGAAGAGCGCCCTCGTTCATCATGGCTATAGGCTCGCTCATAAGATCGAAGCACACTACGGCGAGCATGATGCCTGCGGCGAAAGAAAGCAGCAGACTGACCGTCTTGTTAGACTCGCGCCTGAGCACCGCCCCGACTGCGCCGCCCAGTCCCGTGCCGACTACGCCCGATATGAATGTTATTACGATTATCGCTAAGTATTCCATGCGGGCGACTGTCCTTTCGGGAGATTTCGGATCGAGCGGCTCACTCGACCGTGCATATATAATATCGCATATATGCTCACAAAGCAAGCACACGGAGGCGATCGGACGATATTTGCGAAAAAACCGACTTTCGGCTATCCGCGAACACAAGCTACAACCCGCCGTATCTGCGCAAATCGGCTGCGCTATCTCTTTTCAGCGAGTATTTTGGAAACGGTCTGTAAAAGCAGCGGCACGTCCAGCGGTTTTGCGAGATGTTCGTCCATACCGCATTCTATCGAAGCGCGCCTATCCACGTCGAACGCATTGGCAGACAGAGCTACTATCGGCAGCCGCGAATGTGCGGGGTCGTCGAGTTTGCGGATAGCGCGCGTCGCTTCCCTTCCGTCCATGACGGGCATTTGTATATCCATAAGAACGAGCGCATACTCGCGCGGCGCAGAAGCCCGAACTTTATCGACGGCGATCCTGCCGTTTGCGGCGGTATCTACCTCGAATCCCAACTCCTCGAGAATTTCCGTTTCTATCTCGAGATTGATCTCGTTGTCGTCTACGAGCAAGATCTTTTTGTCGGCGAGATCCGCGTCGTTTCCATCCGCCGCGCAAGCGTCGTTTTTCGGAAGCCTGAACCCGAGCGTGACGGTGAACGTGCTACCCGTTCCGACCTCGCTCGCGACTTCTATATGTCCGCCCATAGATTCGGTTATATGCTTGGCAATGGTAAGCCCCAGCCCCGTGCCGTAAACGCCGCTGAACGTCGTATTCTTTTCGCGCTCGAACGGTTCGAATATGCGCGGAAGTACTTCGGGCGATATACCTATCCCGTCGTCTGTGATCTCGAATTTGTATGTCGCGAACTCTTCGACGCTGGCGTCGCGCTCGGTAACGGCAACGGTGACGTGTCCGCCGTTTTCGGTATACGTAACGGCGTTGCTCGCAAGATGCGTCAACAGCTGTTTGAGCTTGTCTTTGTCGCCGAGCACGGCGTCGTGAGTGATTGCGCTTTTCAATTCGACGGATATGTTTTTCTGTTTTGCTCTCTGCGAGATCGAAGCACACACTTCACACATCAATTCGGACACCGAACACTCCGCTTCGAGAAGCGGCATGTCCTGCGCTTCCGTATACGAAAGCGCGAGAACTTTATCCACGAGATCGAGCATCTGCTTACCCGTCTCTTCTATCCTGTCAAGATAGCTGCGCAGAACTTCGGCATTGTTTATATTATTGCGTGCGAGCATTGTGAATCCGAATATCGCGTTGAGCGGCGTACGCATATCGTGCGACATGTTGGAAAGAAACGAGTTTTTTGCGACTTCCGCCACTCGCGCGTTGCGAAGCGCGTCCTCGAGAATCTGCTTGTGCTTAATCTCCTGCAAAACTTCGACGTCGATGTTGCGGTAACCCATAACGAGCTTGCCTATGCGCTCGCCGTCGCCCACATTAGCCATACGCAGCTGCAAATATTTTGTCTCGCCGTTTTGAATACAGCGGTAATTGACGTAAAAAGTAGGCGATTCGCCCATCTTTTTGATAATATATTCGGGTGACGTCCGCTCTAATACAAGCCCGCGGTCGTCGGGGTGCACCCAACACTCCGCATAGTCGCGCAAAAACCGCCGAAACGGTTTTGCCTGCAATTTCTTTTCGAACTGACGCTCGAGCCGCGTGCTCAATCTGTACGGAAGAACGAGATCGGCGTCCATATCGGCATACAGAATAGATTCGTAATTTATGCTCAGCCCCTCGATAACTTCGAGCCGCTGCAAGTGCTCTTGACGAATGAGTTTACGTTCTTTGTCGTATTCTTCGATGAGCGTCTTAAGCTTTTGCACCTTTTCGTTCTTGGCGCTCATTAGCGCGAAACGACGTGTTATCTTATCGGTGGCGTCCGTGACGAACACATAAAACATGTCGCCCATCGACGCGCTGTGCACATAATGCCCGAAGTCCTCTACCCACCGCACGGTGCCGTCTTTGCGCAAAATACGGTATTCCACATAATCGAGCTCGTCTTGATTGTGCGCTATCTGCTCGTGTATGCTCGCTTCCACCCGTTCTATATCGTCCGGATGCACCATGCCCGTAAACGTATTGCCTGTAAGTTTCTCGAACTCGGCAAACGACCCGCAACCGAAAATGCGCAGCAGCGCTTTATTGACGAACAGGATCTTTTTGGTATCGTCTCTGTATATAAAAAATCCGCCGGGGATCTCGTCTACAAACTCTTTGAGTTCCGCCGCGAGATCGGCGCAATGCAAAACACCCGCTTCGCCCGAAACGGAATCGCTCCCCGACGTATCGTTGCCGCGACGAGTGTCAAAGAATGAAACCAACTGCCGTATAAGTCCGCGCTCGTCTTCTTTCCTGTCCATACAATCTCCGTATGTTTACATTTTATCACAATGCGCATGCGTTTGTCAACCTGCGATCCGCATATTATCGGCGCGCGCGTTTTCTATAATTACCGCATTTTTCGGGCATACTTTACTTATACCTACATTTCGAAAATACAGCAAAAAGGATACGCAAAAATGCAAAACCCCGACATCGCATTGAAAATAACGCAGGGCATGTACGTGCTGACGACCGTCGGCGGCGGGTGCATAGTGGACGCCGTTTCGCAGGTAAACGGCGAAGCGCAGCCGCTCATAGCCGTCGCCGTCATGAAAACAAACTACACGCACGAGCTCATGCAAAACAACGACAGATTCGCACTGTCCGTCATAGGCAAAAACTCCGATCCGAATATAATAAAAACTTTCGGATTTCAATCCATGCGCGACGCCGATAAGTTCGCGCAAGCCCAAACGTCCGAAACGAGCGGAATAAACACGGTAAACGGCACGCTCGGATACATGATACTCGACAAGGTCGATTCCGTAGATACGGGCACGCACACGCTGTTTATAGGCAGGTATGCGGAAGGTCGCGTGACCGACGATTCCGAGCCGATGAGCTACGCATATTACGCCGAACATAAGTCCGAACTGACCAAAGCGACGACCGCCGCCGGCAAAACCGCTTGGGTCTGCACGGTTTGCGGCTACGTCTATTACGGCGACGAAATTCCGGACGGCTACGTCTGCCCGCTTTGCGGCGTGGGTGCGGATCTGTTCGAAAAAGTCGAGAAATAGAAAAGCCGATTTTTTACCGAGCGCTATCCCGTTATTTTCGCAAGCGGGATCTGTTCGAGCGTCCAACTGCCGTCCGAACGAATAGTTATCAATTCCCCGCCGCGCTGAGCGGTATCATCCTCTATGCCCGGCATGGCGAGATAATCTATACTCATGCCGTAGGTCAGGCGCACGCCCTTATATTCGAGCGACATGTTGTTATAGTGATCGTGACCGCAGAACACCGCCTGCGTGCTTTTAAGCTCCACTATCGTATCGAACAGTTTGCTCGGATAGTCGGAACAGCAGATTTTATCCATCATTTTTTCGCCGTTTTCACCGAAATAATACTTGACCTCGTCGCTGCCCTTTAAGTACAGCTCGTACGCGGTGCGATATTCCTGCAGCGGTATATGGAAAAACGCCATGCTCGGCACCGTTCGGTTTTCCCGTTCTTCGAGGCGTCCGACTTCTCCGGCGTACCAATCGACCTGATCGTCGTGAATATAGTCGTAGTCGTTTATGCCGGCTCCCGTATACGCGTTTGAATCTATAAGAAACAGGGCGGTATTGAACGATCCGTCCGCATTGCGCAGTTCTATAAGCTGATTGTTTCTGCCCGTGATCGCAGGCTGAACATACGGATACAAAAGATTGCGCGACGTCTTGTACGACAGCGACTTATACAGTTCGTTCAGTTCCGCCTCGTTGAACGACAGTCCCTCGGTATCGTGATTGCCGTAAGTGAACGCCCACGGCACGCCTATATTTCGCATAAACGCCGCAAACTGATTGACGGGGGCGCTGTTGTTGAACGACAGCGACATTATCCCGAGCGGAAAGCACAGATCGCCCGTAACTATCACGAGATCGGGCTTTGTATATTCTATCTCCGCATACACGGCTCGAAGCGCTTTTATGTCTTTTCTGTACGAATACAGACTGCCGCCGAGATGTATGTCCGTAAGATGCAATATACGGAAATCGTCCTCCGCGGCGGTGATTGTATACACGCCCGTTTCTTCGTCGTACGAAACGGCGTTGTTTCGGTGCGCTACGGCGGGGATCGAATTTATATATGTTTGCGTATACCACGTGTCGCGCCGAAGCACGAACCCGCCCGAAACAAGAAACGCCGCGACGGTCACGATCGCGACGCGCCGCCCGTTGAGCACGAAGTTTTTGTAAACTATCTTCTTTCGCCAGACCGCATCGTAAATAAACAGGCACAGCGCAAAGATGACGACCGCGATGATGAGCATGTTGCCGGGATAGTACAGTTCGTCCTTGACGAGAAGCATTATCATTAGCGCAAGCGCCCAATACCCCGAAGAAAATACCGAAACGGCTATAACGTGCTTTTTGTATTTATCCTTATACGGCGAACCGAGCCTGCGGTGAACGAGGTCGTAGCACAGCCTGTTCTTTGTGCAGAATACTGCCGGCAGTCCTATAAAAACCATGTTCGTTATGATACTTTCGGTCACTTCCGCCGCTTTGGAATTGTCGAACACGAAGAACAGCACGAGCGCGGTAATAAATACCGTAACGCATGTCGCCGCGAGCGCTATGCCGTTAAGCCTGCGTTTGGAATATCTGTCGGCAAGCTCGCGCAAATACATATACGATTTGCCGTCGTACTTATAATTTTCGCACCGTTTTTCGCCGCGCACGAAACTTCGGATCAAAAAACATTCGCCCACCGTAAACGCCGCCATCGCGACAAACACGACAGCCGCCGCTGCCGACAGCAAAACGATATTGTAAACGAACCAAAACAGTTCGTACAGTATGCACACGCCGAACAGCGCTATGAAATATATCTTCCACCGCTGTCTTTTGAGTTCCTTGCCGAGTTCTTTGCGGCTTTTTGCGTCGCCGCTCTCCCGCCATTTTTTTATATCGTCTTCGCCGTAGCCCGCGAGCGCAGCCATGTCGGACAGCTTGCCGTAACGCGCAACCAGTTCGTCGAACTTATCGCCCTCACATTCGAGATTATCGTATTCTGACGAAAGCGCCGATTTTATATTGCGCCGCGCAGCCGATACCTGTTCGGAATACGGTATTTCGTCGAAATAAAGATCGACAAGATTGTCTATGCGTGTACTCATTCCGACATTATATAACGACTGCCGATTTTTGTCAAGATAATTGCGAATTGTCGGAATTACCGATTTACGGCACGAAAAAAGGAAGCATATCGGCTTCCTTTTCCGTGAATCGCTACTTTACTTATTTGCGTTTTTTGGGCGCGTGCGAAGCGGGCGTCTTTTTCTTTCTGAGTATAAAGAACACCGCTATGCCGGCACCGGCAAGCACCAACACGATGGGAACGACTATTCCGACAATGAGTCCGACGTTGCTGCCGCCGTCGGGCGCGGGCGACGGCTTTGCCGTTACATGCGCGACTGCCGCGATCATGTCTTTTTCGGTAACGACGAGCTTGGGTCTATTTATCGTGATGCCGCCGTCTGCGTTGCGTTTTGCTACGCGGTCGGAAACGAACGATACTTCGAGCACGCTGTTTTCTTTTACATCCGCGTATCCGAGCACGAGTTTGCCGCCCGAAACCTTGTTCGAAACATCCGTGCCGTTCAAAAGCACGCGATCGAGCTTGTAGCCGCCGTCGGGCGTTATCGTATACTCAACGGTATCCGATTCGGCTTTGAGTTCGACTATCGTCGTCTTGTCGATCGAACCGCCATCGCCCTCTACGCAGGAGTATATCTTGCGTCCCGACGCAACCTTGGACGAATCCACGGCGCAGATCATGAACGGACTGAAACTCTTTACGGTAGCAATTATTCCGTACTGCGAAACAACGCACGGGACCTCATCCACTTCGATGATCTTACCCTGCGCGTCGCGCTTGTAATGGTAGACCGTAAAGGTCACTCCCGCCTGCTCCGGACCGAAGCCCTCGGGGAAGCCGAAACCTACCTGCATGTAACTGCCTTCGGGTACTTTCTGGACGACGCCGCAGACTTGAAGATCGATCTGATACGTCGAACTCGCTTGGATGTCGTTTTCGGTCAAACCGAGCTCTTCGTTATCGACGAGCGCTTCTTTCATCTCGTCGGTTTCCGCTTTGGTCGTTTCGTTCACGACGAGCATGAGCTGACTTCTCTGATTGCCGACTACGGGCTGACCGTTCTTGTCGGCGAAATTGTCCATGGAAAGGTCGGACGCGCTCACGAACTGCGGCTGACCGAATACTTGCATGTACAGCCTGCCGTCGTTGAATATTTTGGAACATACCACCTGCTTCATCTTAAAAGAAAGGTTGGCAGGCTCCGGCACTTTTCCGCTATTTTCGCCCACGAGATTCGTGGGGACCATGTTGTACATTTCGCAGTTGTGCGCATACTGCTTGCTCGGCGCGAGCGTAAACTTGACCGTCCTGTCGCCGTCGAAAACGACGTTAGTCGCTTTAGCGTACTCGCCGAGATCGCTGTGCACGCCGGTCACGGCAATGCCCACGGGCGCGTTATCGTCGGAATATACGAGCTTTTCGGAATAAGTGATCGATACTTCCAACGGTTCGAAACTTTTGATATTGCCTTTTTCGTTGGGCGACATCGTCTTTACGTACGGCGCGGGAATATATTTCATGTATGCCGAATTGGAATAGATCGTACTCATTGCGATAGTATGATCGTCCGTAAAATTATCCGGATCGTAAATCGTTATATTGTCGGGTGCATAATCGAATATCGCATATTGAACGCGGTCGCAATTATATCCTATGCGGTCGAGCGTATAGTCGCCGATATAGAACGAATCCTCTACCTCTCGATCTCCGCCGGACAGCATTTTTATAACAGCGGTTCTGCCGTACCAAGGCAGCCATCCTTCTGCGGTACTGTATCGGAACGCCAAATATTTGCCTTCCTCTTCGAGCTGACGAGCGTTCTTTCCTTCGTACGCCACTCCGAGATTGAGCTCGTATTGCTCTGAATTGCTGACTTTAATATAGCCGAACGTTTTACCTTCGACCTCGCCGCTGTCTTTGAACTCGAAACCGCTTTTGTCTTCGTTAACGCCGTAATTGAGCGGACGAAGCGCAGGGTAACTGAGTTCGAATCCCGATGACGATATTACATTGTCCTCGATATGGTTTATCGAAAAGTAATCATCGCCGACGAGCAGATACTTGTTGTACTTGCCACCCGCGCCCGAATTGTAAGTGACGTCCACGGCGTACCACAGACCGCCGACCTCTACTGCGTTCCACATGTGCGCCTCATAGCCCGCTTCGAGCTCTTCGCCCGTAGCCGCCACAGTGGTCGCTTTGCCCGAGTACGCCGAGCCCTGCACGAGCACGCACGGGATGTCGAGACGGTCGAGGACCGCTTTGAACGCGCGGGCATAGCCGCCGCACATAGCTTTTTGCTTTACGAGCGAACCGTACGCCGTGTTCACGTACGCTGCGTAAACATTGCCGGTCGCCGCGTTTTCGCGCGCGCCGTAATCGTACTCGGTGTTCTTGGCTATGTATTCGTTGACGTATTCTATCTGCTTTACGGGATCGCTGCCGACCGCTTTGGCGGCGGCTACGATCTCGTCGAGCTTCGCGTTGTAAGCCGTGATCGCAGCGTCTACCTCTTGCGTCGTCGAAAACGCATTGTCGAGATAATAGTTATCCGCATTCCCCGCGTCTATATACGCAACATATTTGTCTCCTTTCATTCCCGCCGACAAATACAGTTTGTAAACGTCTATGTAAAAAAGATCGGGGTGATCCATATAGAATGCGTCGCGCGCCGCGCCGAAGGCTACCGGCACTTTGACATTGCCGTCGAGATACGACGAAACTTCGGACTCGGTAAGAATCCCTTCGGCTATGAGGTCGCACTCGTATTTGCCGTCTTTAAGGCTGCCCTTTTCCGCCATATCCGCCATCGCGCCGTAAAACTTTTGCGCGATCGGGCTGTTTTTGAGTTCGTCGTAATAATACGTACGCCCTACATTATCGCTTTCCGCCGCATACGACGGACGCGGGGTCGAGAAGAATATCCCGACGGATAGCGCCGACAAAAACAGCGCGGCGGCAAAAAACAATGCCGCGAACCATGTTGCACGTTTTGTGTTTGTAAACATAAAACCTCCTAAAAAAATCGTACGAATTACTCGTACGTTCCGTTATTATACGCCTTTTTTCCTTAAATGTCAATCAATTCCACATGCCCGCATTTTCGACGGTTCGGTGACTAACACATTATATATTTATGTCGCCCGAGTAGCCGCCGACAGTATTTTATCCGTCGGTTTTGGACACTATTTCGAGCGCGACCTTGATCGTCTGTTTTTGATTGAACAATTCCGTTTCTATTTCTGCGGTACGGTTATGACGGTTTATCTTTTTTATACAGCCTTCCATGCCGACGAGCGGTCCGCCCGTGACCGTTATTTTATCTCCGACGATATACCCTTCGGAATGTTCCAAACACCGCTTGCCCTTGAGAAGATATTCGAGACGGCGCCGCTCGTCCGCGCGAAGCGCGATCTCGTCGGTATTGCCGTAACAGAGCAGTCTTATTATGTCCGACGAACGGCTCGTCGCGCAGTAAAAGTATTTGCGGAACTCCGCGGCGGGCATGTCCGTTTCCACAAAAATATAGCACGGAAAAAGCGGACGCCTTTTGTAACGTTTGCCCGCAACGCGCGACTTGTCTCCGCGGAAATACTGTTCGGATTCGGGACAGAACGGATCGACCGAATACGGAAGCGCCGATTTTTCGTACGCACAGGCAAGCGCTTCGACGGCGCGATGCTCGGTGTTGGACCGCACGTATATTACATACCACCAATACGGCTCTCGCATAGTACGTATTGTATCACATCGCAAAAATAATAGCAACGAAAACGACGGCCGATCCGATTTTGCGCGCCGCGCGCCGGCCGTTACGCGTCGTGCATGCGCTTTTTCCATGCCTTGATCTCGGCAAGTCTGGTCTTGAATTTGCTCTCCGCGCCCTCGTCGGTCGGGTTATAATATTCTCTGCCCGCGAGCGAATCGGGCAGACATTGCATATCGGTCAGCTTATCGGCAAAATCGTGCGCATACTTATACCCTTTGCCGTAATCGAGTTCTTTCATCAGTTTGGTCGGCGCGTTGCGTATAGCGAGCGGCACCGGCTCTGCGAGCATTCCGAGCGCGTCCTTTTTTGCCGCGCCGTAAGCGAGATAGAGCGCGTTCGACTTGGGCACCATCGACATGTACACCACCGCCTGCGTCAGATGCACCGTACATTCGGGCATACCTATAAAATGACACGCCTGATACGCCGCCACCGCTATTTCGAGCGCACGCGGATCGGCAAGTCCTATATCCTCGCTCGCAAACCTCGTGACGCGCCTTGCGATATACAGCGGATCTTCGCCCGCTTCCAACATGCGCGCAAGCCAATACACCGCCGCATCGGGATCGGAATTGCGCATCGACTTATGCAGCGCCGAAATAAGGTTGTAGTGTTCCTCGCCGGATTTGTCGTATAACAGCGATTTTTTGGAAGTGCACTGTTCCACCGTTTCGACGGTGACGGAAACACTTCCGTCCTCTTTGGTTTCGCCGTTGAGCACTGCCATCTTGAGAGTAGACAGCGCGCTTCGCGCGTCGCCGTTTGCAAACCCCGCGATCGCAGCGATACATTCGTCCGATATCGCGATATCCGTTGCTCCGAATCCGCGCACATCCGCAAGCGCGCGCTTCAAAAGTCCGACGAGCTCTTCCGTTTTGAGCGCCTGCAATACGAACACCTTACAGCGCGACAGAAGCGCGCCGTTGACCTCAAACGACGGATTTTCGGTCGTGGCGCCTATCAGAATAATGCTGCCCTTTTCTACGAACGGCAAGAACGCGTCCTGCTGCGCCTTGTTGAATCTGTGTATCTCGTCCACGAACAGCACCGTTTTTTCGCCGAACCGTCTGTTCTTTTCGGCTTGTTCCATAACCTGCTTGATCTCTTTTATTCCGCTCGTGACCGCCGAAAAATCTATGAATTTGGCTTTTGTTCCGCCTGCTATTATGCGCGCGAGCGTCGTTTTGCCCACTCCGGGCGGACCCCAAAAAATCATCGAGCCGATACTGTCGCCGTCGATCATACGCCGCAGCACTTTGCCCTTGCCCAAAAGTTGTTCCTGCCCGAAAAATTCGTCGAGGCTGCGCGGTCTCAGCCTCGCCGCGAGCGGCTCGGGCGCGGCGTTTTCGAAAATCGTACGTTCGTCTTGCATAACGTTCTCCGTGCGCGGCTATCCGCGCTTTATGATCGCGGCGTTATCGACAGCCGCCGCACAAGCTATCGGCAGTTCGGCAGAGAGAATATCCGATTTCAGCCGAATATAGCATGCATTGCATATTTCGCAGTCTCGAAGCGCGCGGTGCGCGCCCGCGGCGGAAATTCCGTAATGTGCGGCAACAGTCGCGAGCTTGTGATTTTCGAGCGTCGGCAGCGCCTTTCTCGAAAGCCGCAAAGTATCGACGAAATCGTTGGTCAGAAACTCTCCCGTCTGCGCGGCTATGCCGTCGTACAGAAAATCTACGTCGAAATGCACGTTGTGTCCTATAATGACGTCGCTGCCGACGAATACGTAAAACCGCCGCATTACCTCATACGGCTCGGGCGCATCCGCCGCCATGCCGTCCGTTATGCCCGTAAGCCGCGTTATAAACGGATCGATCGTGCGCTTTGGTCGAACGAGCGTCGAAAAAACGCCCGTCGAACGCCCGTTGCGGAAGCGAATCGCCGACACTTCCAAAATCTCGCTTTCGCCCGCCGTCATGCCGTTGGTCTCTATATCCACCACCGTATAATCGTCGGGCAGAGCGAAAAGACTTTTGCCCTTATGCTCGCGAACCGTCATAAATCGATTATACCACAGCGCACGGGAAATTTCAAGCGCGGCGTTTAAGAATCTCAACCTTTATGCGCGAAGCGCTAATAGCTTTGCGCAAGAGATTATTCGCTTGCGCTCAGAATGACACATCTGTATTGCGTTACTTTTCTGTCATTCCGAACGAGCGGGCGCAGTCGGATACAATCAGAAATGTAACGCATACATAAACCAATCTTCGTGAAAAATCTCAACCTCTTTTAATTCTCCGCATAAAAATACGGGACTTCTGCGAAATCCCGTACCTCGTATTATTTATTGCCGAAACGCTTTGCAAGCGCCGCGAGCTTTTCGTCGAGCGACATATTCTCGGTGGACGGAGCGCGGTCGTCGGGACGGTCGTAATATCCCGAACGGCGCTCGCTGAACTCGCGTCTTTCGCCGCGTCCGAACGGCTTGCGGTCGTCGCGGTCACGGTGCTCGCCCCTGCCGTCGCGCCCGTCGTCGCGGCGCGGTCTGCCGCCCTCGAATCGCTTGTCTTTTTCGAACCTCTCGCGTCTTTCGGCATTTTCGGCGCCGCGTTTTTCGTGTTCGGCTTTGCGTTCGAGCCATTCTTTATGTTTTTTATCGCGTTCGGCTTTCTGCTCGGCGCGTTCCTGCTTCTGCTTTTCGTAATCGGCTTTGCGCTGCTCGCGAGTGGCGGGATCGAGCGCCGTGAGCGCGATGCGGTGCTTTTCCTTGTCTACGGAAAGTACCCATACGTTTATCTTGTCGCCCACTTTGAGCACGTCGGACGGATGACGAACGTATCCGTCGGACATCTCCGATATGTGCAAAAGTCCGTCCTGGTGCACCGAAATATCCACAAACGCACCGAAATCGGTGACGTTGCGCACTACGCCCTGTATCTGCATACCGTCTTTAAGGTCGTTCATATCCATGAGATCGGAACGAAGCACTGGCGCAGGCAGACTGTCGCGCACGTCGCGGCCGGGCTTCAGCAGCTCGGCTACTATATCGTTGAGCGTGGGCACGCCGACGCCTATCTCTTCCGCTACGCTATCGGCGCCCGCCGCTTCTATCTTGGCGTTTATGCCGCCGAGCTTTCCGTCGCGCACATCGCTTTCGGTGTAACCGAATTTTTCGAGCAGTTTTTTAGCCGCGCCGTACGACTCGGGGTGAACGGCGGTGTTGTCGAGAACGTCGGCGCTGTCGGGTATGCGCAAAAAGCCCGCGCACTGTTCAAACGCTTTCGCGCCGAGCTTTGGCACTTTAAGCAGTTCCTTACGGGAAGCGAACGGCTTGTTTGAGCGGTACTCCACTATGTTTTTGGCAGTGCCGAGGTTAAGACCCGAAACGTACGCGAGAAGCGAATACGACGCGGTATTAAGATCGACGCCTACGCTGTTTACGCAGTCCTCTACAGCCGCTTCGAGCGACGAAGTGAGCCGCTTTTGCGGCATATCGTGCTGATACTGTCCGACGCCGAGCGAGCGCACATCCACCTTTATAAGTTCCGCGAGCGGATCGAGAAGCCTGCGCGCTATGGATATGGCGCTGCGTATGGTGAGGTCGAGTTCGGGAAATTCTTCCGCGCCCAATTTGCTGCCGCTGTAAACGGAAGCGCCCGATTCGGAAACGACGGCGTACTGAACGGGGCGGTCGAGTTCTTTTATAAGCTCGGCAACGAATATCTCCGATTCTTTGGACGCCGTGCCGTTGCCTATGGAAATGCAATCTACGTTATATTTGTTTATAAGCTCTTTGAGCTTGACTTTGGCTTCTTCGATCTTCTTTTGCGGCGGCGTGGGATACACGACCGAGCTTGCGAGGAACTTGCCCGAAGCGTCCACAACCGCGATCTTGCAACCGGTGCGGTACGCGGGGTCGAGCCCGAGTATGACCTTGCCTTTGAGCGGCGGCTGCAAAAGCAGCGGCTTTAAGTTGCGCTCGAAAGTCTTTATCGCCTGTTCCGAAGCGCGGTCGAAAAGCTCCGCGCGCACCTCGCGCTCTATGCTCGGCGCGATGAGCCGTTTATAACTGTCCTCGATAGTTCTGTCAATGAGCGCGTCGAAGCCCGAGCTCTTCTTTTTGGCGGAAGCGATAGCCGCAAGCGCCTGCTGCTCGTCCACGACGATATTCGCTTTGAGGCAGCCTTCCTTTTCGCCGCGGTTGACGGCGAGTATTCTGTGGCTGGGCACGGTGGGCACCGCCTCGTCGAACTTGAAATACGTTTCGTATATCTTTTTCTTTTCGTCGTCGGTGCACGATTCGTCGAGCGCGGCAACGAATCTGCCGTTTGCCATCGCCTGCTCGCGCAAGACCTTGCGTATAGCCGCGTCGTCCGAAATGCGCTCGGCAATAATATCGCACGCGCCGTCGATGGCGGTCTTTGCGTCGGGCACTTCTTTTTCGGCGTCGATATACGGCGCGGTAAGCTCGGCTTCGTCGTAAGACGCGAGCTCCTGCGCTTCGATTATATCGGCGAGCGGTTCCAAGCCGCGCGCTATCGCGACCGACGCGCGCGTCTTTTTCTTTTGTTTATACGGACGGTAAATGTCTTCCGCCTCGGTGAGCGTTTTGGCGCTTTCGAGCGCCGCCGCAAGCTCGTCCGTCCACTTGCCCTGCGATTCGATAGACGAACGGATCTCGTCTTTGCGCTTTTGAAGTCCTTGCAGGTATTCGTATCTTTCGGACAGTTCGCGAATGACCTGATCGTCGGTCGCGCCGTGCATTTCTTTGCGGTAACGCGCGATAAACGGTACGGTGTCGCCCTGATCCAAAAGATCGACGATGTTTGAGCAGTGCTCCTCTTTTAGCCCGAATTCTTCGGCAAGCTGTTTCTTTACGTCCATAAAATCCTCGTAGATTTTCTTAGCGCGTTCAAACCGCGCTCGTTATATTTTACAACACCGCGAAAATAAAAGCAATCTTTTTCGAGCCGTTTTTAACGCAATTTAGCGGAAGCGGTGCCGAGCGAAAACGACGTGATCCGAACCGAACCGTTCCGAACGGAACGAAAAATACAGTTATCCTATCGACGATCCGCTTCTATTCCGCACGGCAAGAGCATACAATATCGGTATGAAGACAGGCGCATCGGAACCGATATTGAGCACAAAATTCACCTCGCACGCAGTATCCGTGACAGACCGCAAAAAAGCGTCGCTCACGGGCGTGACCAAAGTTGACGGCGCGAGCCAGACCGAAATCGCGTTGACCACATGTCTCGGCAGGCTCGCGATAACCGGCAGCGAGCTTAAGATAGTCAAGTTCGACGAAGCGGACGGCAATCTTTCGCTTACGGGCAATATCGACGCGTTCAAATACGTGCAGAACAAGCCGCCGCTGTTAAAGCGCATATTCAAATGAGCCAAACGTACGCATTCTTGTTCTGTCTCGGGCTCGGCATAGCCGCGCGCTTTCTGTATATTTTGACGACAAAGCTCGCAAGGCGCACCGACATTCTGCCCGTAACGGTCGTACTCGACTTTCTGACGGCAACCGCCGTCGGCGGAGCGCTGACCGTATACGTCATAATGACCGCGACGGTGCTCGCGCCGTACATGTTCGTCGCGCTTTTTGCCGGGTATCTTCTGACCTACCTGCTAACAAAGCGCGGCGGAAAAACGTCGAGCGGCGAAAGTCCGCGCAAAAGCCGAAAACAAAAAAAGCAGCACGACAAAGCCTGACAATACCGAAAGCCGAACGTTTGTTCGGCTTTTTACTTGACAGAGTTTTTAGCATTTGCTACAATACGCATATATAATATGAAACAAATGATATTGGTAACGTCGCCGCCGGCTTGCGGCAAGACATATATATCCAAACAGATAGCCAAAAACCTCAAACACGTGGTCTACCTCGACAAAGACACGCTCATTCCGCTGTCTAAGCAGATATTTCGCACGGCAAAAAAGCCGTACGACCGAAGCTCGGACTTCTTTGAAGAAAACGTGCGCGATTACGAATACGACGTAATTTTGGATCTCGCGTTCGAAGCTTTGGAATACGACGACACGGTGCTCGTCAATGCGCCGTTCACCCGCGAGGTGCGCGATCCCGACTACGTAAAAGCGCTCGGCAAAAAGCTCGCCGCGCGCGGCGCGAAACTCGTAGTCGTTTGGGTCATAGCAACGCCCGAAGTCTGTCACGCGCGCATGAAAAAGCGCAATTCCGACCGCGATTCGTACAAACTGAGACATTGGAACGAATACGTGCGAACGGTGGACTTTTCCATCCCGTCCGCCCTTCTCTCGCCCGACTCCGGCGCGGAACTGCTGTTGTTCTACAACTCATCCGCCGCCGAATACGAAAAATCAATGCACGACGTTCTGCCGGCGCTCGAATCGAGCCTCTGAGCGCATAACGCCGACCCGAAACCATGGGAAAGAAAAAGCGTAACAATACAGCCGACGCGACTTCGGTTCGCGACGGAGGAACGGGCACGCACGGCTTTACCGATGCCGCCGCGGCTGTCAAAAGCGTATCGCGCGACGACAGGATAAAGTGCTTTAGCATGCTCGGCGCGGCGGCGGTCACTCTCGTACTGCTTTTCGGTTCGCGGCTCGTATGGTTGATGAAGCCGCTGTTCGACCGCGTGTTCGGCGGACTCGTTTCCGAAACGTTTTACTATCTTATAATACTCGTCGTTTTCGTGGCGTACATGATAGGGCTCGGATTCTTTGTCAGGCGGTTTTGCGGCGTCCGATTGTACAAAATAAAACGTCCGCCGTTAGAACTTCCGCGCGCGCTCGGCATGATAGCGGTGTGTGCCGTCGCGGTGTTCGTCACGAGCGCGGCGTTCAAATTCAAACTCAAAATAGAATACGAACTCGAACAAGGCTCTACGGGCACGAACATGCTCGTCAACGCCGCAATTTATTTTTACTACGCGCTTCACCTTCTGCTCGCGTTCGTTTCGACCGAGCTCGTCCAACGCGCGCTCAGCACGCTCATACCCGCCAAATATACCGTGCCTTGGGGAGCGATATTTCTCGTGACAGTTTACGGATTGATCGAATTCCTGTTCGAATACTACACAACGGGACACCGTTTCGCGCATATTTATTATCTGTTCACATACGTATACGCCGCAATCTACGTTATATCTCGGCGCGGCTTCCATGCAAGCTATTGGGCGTCGCTAATAGTTATGGTGCTGTGATGAAAGAAGTTACGATAAAAAGACTGCGCACCGTTCGCAACAAACTGTTATTCTTTGTAAAAGCCAACTATCTTATGATCGGTTACGTGCTTACCGCGACGCTAATAGAGCTGACCGCAATAGCCGTTACGTCGCGGCGGTTCTATATGACCGAGCCGTGGCTTTTTATCACGTTTTTGGCGATGGTCTCACTCATTTCGCTGTATCTGCCCGGACACAGGAGCAGATACGGACTGTTCGTCGCCGCAGTCGTGCTGCACATGATCGCCGACATGTTTTTCGTGGTCGTATTCGACAGCACGGGCGGAACGGTATTCGACTATGCAATGCTCAACCTGCGCACGGACGCAATGGCTATCGTAGAGCGGCTGCCGCTCAGTTTCACGTATGTGTTCGTATCCGTAATCGCGGCGGCGCTGTATTTCACGTTCGGCAAATACTATATGCGAAAAATGCCCGTAATGCCGAGAAAACGCACGACGGCTATAGTCACCGCCGCACTCCTTGCGGTAACGCTGTCGGGCAACGTTTTTATGGCGTACTACGGCAACCGCGACAGCAATTCCAACGATCTGACATACCGACTTTACCGAATGGAAAACGGCACGTATTCCAACAAAGGCGTTATAGGCAACTTCTACAACGAGCTTGTCCGCGGCACTTTCTTTTCCGAAATAAAGATCGACAGTCCGCAGGAACTCGAGCGTTTTATATACGCCGAAACCACGTCGGAAACCGATTATACGGGGCTCGCGGAAGGCTACAACGTTGTCACCGTACTTTGCGAAAGTTTCGAATGGTTCTCTTTCATATGCGATCCGGAGCGCTACCCCAACGGTTTTGCCGAGCTGCTCGCCGCAAGCGACGGCGAAACGGACGCGCCGCGGATGACCGAGCAGGAGCTCAACAAAATACTTCATAAGCTCTATCCGAATCTTTACAGAATGTACGAAAACAATTCGACGATCGTGCTCGACAATGCGCACGCGCTCGAAAAAACGGATATATCCGAAAACAAATCCATACTCGGCAACTATCCGCTGTACGAATACATCAACTACTCGTATCCGTACAACTCGATACCGTACAGCATGCCCAACCTGATGAAAAATCTGTACGGCGTGGAAAGCAACTCGTTCCACAACGGCACAAATACTTTTTACAACCGCAACGTGCACCATACAAACGCACTCGGATTCAACAGCTTTACTTCGTCCGAAGCCATGGGCTTCGACACCGACAACGCCGGCTCGCTCGGCGAACGCAATCTCGATTCGGTTATGATGGAAAACTGCAAAGCCGACATGTTCCCCGCTAACAGACGTTTTAACACGTTTATAACCACAATAACAATGCACGGTCAGTTCGCTTACCGCAGCAACCTCGAACAGTATTACGCGAAACTCGACGCGTTCGATCTTTTCCCCTACAGAGAGGGCGACGACGAAGCGACGGCGCTGTACTACTACTGCGCCGCGGCAATGGACTTCGACAAAGCCATAGGCATAATGCTCGACTATCTCGAAAACACCGATTACATCGACGCCGACGGCAATATCGACGGCAAGCTCGCCGACCACACGCTTATTACGATGTTCGGCGATCACAATGCATATTATCAAGGCGTGAGCAACTATGCCAAAAACATATACGCGTACGACGTGCCCGATTACTGCGAGCTGTACCGCACACCCGTGATGATAAAAGTAGGCACGCGCGATCTCGGGAACCCCGTCGTGCGTAAATTCACGTGTCTTACCGACATATATCCCACAATTCTCGATCTTCTCGGCGTAAAGGCTTTTTCCAACCTGATGTACGGCAGATCCGCGTTCTGCGACGACGTTTCGGTGCTGTACTCGCGCGCCTACGACAAGTTCGTGACCGACAAGCTGTATTTCAATACGATAAACAGCCTTATATACAAAGCGGCGGACGCCGACGCTGAATACGTCAAAGACGTCGAAACCCGCGCGCTCGCGCTGCTCGACAAAATTTCGGTAGTCAATCAAATATTCGCAAGCGACTTTTTCGACGGACGCGAAGAAATATTCTATGCCCGTCTGAAAGAACTCAACGCGCCGGAACCGAACACGGCAACGGAGAATACGTAGACCATGCCGCGGCGCTCTGCAAAACACAAAATCTCTCTCCCGTACATGCTTTTGTACGCATGCATAACGGGTCTGACCGTAGGCGCGGTGCTCGCACTGTTCATCACATGCTCGAAAGTCGTCGTTTCGGCAGTATTCGGGTTTTACAAAACGTGCAATACTCCGCTCGCCGTCGTGTGCGCGCTTACGCTCGCGCTTTTGTGCTGTTTTCTCACCGCCGTAGTTCAAACTCTCTGCCCCATGTCGAAGGGCAGCGGAATACCGCTCGCGGAGGCGTCGGCACGCGGAATGTTGCGCGTCAAGTGGCTGAGCTCGGCGGCGGCGCTCGTAGCGGGCAGTCTTTTGGCGTTCGCATGCGGAATGCCGCTCGGCAGCGAAGGTCCGTCCATAGGCGTCGGCGGGCTTATAGGCGACGGCATAGGCAGAGCGTCGAAGCGCCCCGTAGAGTTTAGGCGTTATCTAATTACGGGCGGAGCGAGCGCCGGGCTCGCCGTTGCGTTTAACGCACCGCTTACCGGCATAGCGTTCGCACTCGAAGAAACGCACAGACGTTTCGCGCCCGGCATACTCGTCGCGGCAGCGACGACCGTCGTGTCCGCCGTTCTCGCATCTCAGGCGGCGTTTTTCGGGCTGGGGCAGATCCCCTATCTCGATTCGATAGGTATCCACGCGGGGTTCGCGGCTTTGCACTTTCTGACGCAAGTGCCGACCGGAACCGCACAATACTTTATAATGTGCGCGGTAGCTGCGGGCGCAGGGCTTATATGCGCCGCCGCGGCAGTCGCGTTCAACCGCGCTATTTTCGCGCTGTTAAAACTGTTCGGCAAGATCAGAAGCGCGACGCTTCGGCTTCTTCCCGCATTTTTACTCGCTTCGGTGTGCGGGTTGTGCCTGTACCTTACGGTGGGAAGCGGCGAGGCTATGCTCGCGCAAGTATTCGATAATTCGGCGCTGTGGCTGTTGTTCGTGCTTCTTGCGGTGAGGTTCGTCCTGACAGTGACGGCGAGCGGATCAAAGGCGACGGGCGGACTGTTTCTGCCTATGATGGCGATAGGCGGACTAATAGGAATGATCATATCGCGGCTGTGCCCTTACATCGGGCTCGACGGATCGTTTGCGCCCAATATAATAATGATATGCATCTCGGCGTTTTTCGCGGCGTCCGCGCACGCGCCGATAAGCGCGATAGCGCTGTCGTTCGAACTGACCGCGAGCTTTACCAATCTTCTGCCCTGCGCGATAGCCGTAGGCGCGGCGCTCGTGATATCGCTCGTAACGCGCACAGAACCGCTGTACGAACACATGATGGAAGAACTGTACGCCGCCGCACCGCGACCCGCAAACGGCAAAAACATAGTGCTGCGCGGCATTATAGGCGTAGACTCGGCAGTGCGCGAAAAGCGTATACGCAACGTTCTGTGGCCGTACAACTCGCTTGTGACAGAGCTTGTCCGCGGCGAGAACCGCATCGTTCCTGACGGCGAAACGGTATTGCGCGTAGGCGACATACTGACTATACACGCCGAAAACGTCGATCCCGAATTTTTCGTTTCTCAAGCCAAAGAATATATAACTATCGCGGATAAGTGCGAAAATATGCCCGAAACCGATTAAAATCCGCTCGATTTCCCATGCACGCTTGACAAATTTGTGTGCATATGGTATTATAACGGTGACCGAACCGACAAAACGGCTCGTCATATCAACAAAATACTACGGAAAATCTCTTAACGGAGCAATCGTGAATATAGCAATAACCGGCATAACGGGCAATATGGGTCAAGCTACGCTCGACGCGCTCGAATCCGCAAAAAATACAGATAAGATCAAACTTTTGTGTCACAGCAAAAAGAGAATGAAAAAACTGCTTAAAAAACACAAAAGTCTGTTGCATAAAATAGAACTGACCGAGGGCGGCGTGGACGACCCCGAAGCCGTTTCGAAACTCGTTTCCGACGTAGGGCTCGTGATCAACATGGCAGCCGTCATTCCGCCGCGCTCCGATCAAGATCCGCGCGCGGCAATAGCGTGCAACGAGATCGGCGCCGATGTGGTCGTTTCGGCTATTGAGAACATAAAAGAAAACCAACCCGCGCTAATTCACATATCGACGCTCGCGCTGTACGGCAACCGTTCGGGCGCTCACCCGTTTGCGCGCGTAGGCGATCCGCTGCTTGTCAGCCCGTTCGATATTTATTCGGCTACCAAGATGCGCGGCGAATTCCGCGTTATGGAAAGCGATATACAAAAATGGGCGGTACTGCGGCAGACGGCAATGCTGCATCCGCAAATGCTCACCGACAACGTGCACGACGGACTGATGTTCCACACGGTCTACGACGCGCCGCTCGAATGGGCGACAGCGCACGACAGCGGCGTGCTGATAAAAAATATAATCGAATCGTACGCAAACGGAACTACACCCGATAAATTTTGGCGGCGATGCTTCAATATTTCTGGCGGTAAGCAAAACCGCAACTACGGCATAAACACGTTCGACGACGGGTTCAAGGTAGTAGGCGGCGGCGCCAAAGCGTTTTTCAAGCCGTGGTACAACGCAACGCGCAATTTCCACGGCGCATGGTTTCTCGACGGCGACGAGCTTAACGACATGTTCGATTTTCAGAGCCAAAGCACCGACGACTATTGGCGCGAAGTGTTCGACGCGCACCCGTCGTTCAAACTCGGCAAACGCGTGCCAAAACGCGTTATAGGCTACTTTGTGGTAAAGCGTTTGCTAAAAGACCCCAACGCGCCCGCTTACTGGGCGAAAAACGGCGACGAAGCGCGGCTCATCGCGTACTTCGGCAGCCGCGAAAACTACGAAAAACTGAAAAAAGCCGATTGGACGGACATCGCACTACCCGACCGCGACGGCATAAAGGATCTCGACGACAACGCCGAGCCGGTATATTACGGGTTTGATTTTACCAAGTCCGACGCGGATATAGACATCGGCGATCTTCGCAGCGTAGCCGAAGCGCACGGCGGCAAACTCGTAAGCGCCGACTTCGAACGCGGCGACATATACAAAAAACTCGAGTGGCAGACTCAGGACGGCGATACGTTTATCGCAACGCCGTACACGGTACTTCGCGGCGGTCATTGGTATAACGAAACGTACAGAAGCAACGTTTGGGACTTCGACAGGCTGAGCAAGAAAGACAAGGTTTTCGCTTCCGTATGGTACGACTCGCACGGCGAGGACGAAAACTACGTGTACAGTCTCGACGGCAAATTCAATGCGCATGCACGCAAGTTCGACGAATCGGAAATATAATCGAAATGAAAGTTCTTATAGTTTATTTTTCGGCGACCGGCAACACCGCCAAGGTCGCAGGCGAATATACGCAAACATTCGAAGCGCTCGGGCACGAGGTCACGACGGTAAGTCTGCCGACGGCCAAACCGCCCGCATTTTCGGAATACGACTTGATAGGCGTAGGCTACCCCATTCATTCGTTCAATGCGCCCGCAAACGTCGTCAAGTTCTGCAAAACGTTCGAAAGACGCAATGCCAAGCGCGACGGACAAAAGCGCGTATTCGTGTTTAAGACATCGGGCGAGCCGGTGCGCATGAGCGACGTATCGTCGCTTAAAATACGCAAGGTCCTCAAAAAGCGCGGCTATACCGTCACCAACGAATATCAATACGTTATGCCGTACAATATCATATTCCGCCACAGCGACGCCGACGCTTATAAAATGTGGAAAACGGCAAAAGCGCTCGTGCCGCTCGACGTAAACGATATCGTTTCGGGCGAAAGAAAACTGCCCAAGCGCATGTTTATGGGCGGTTTTCTCGCATGGATACTGCGCATAGAGCATCCCGGCGCGCGCATAAACGGGAAATTTTTCAAAGTCAATAAGAATTGCGTAAATTGCGGAATGTGCGTAAAAACCTGCCCCGCAAAAAATATAAAGATAAAAAACGGCAAGATCAAGTTCGGCGGCAAATGCCTTATGTGCATGCGCTGTTCGTTCAACTGCCCCAAAAACGCCGTCGAAATAGGCTTCTTCAAGCGCTGGAAAGTGAACGGAGCATACTCGTTCGCCGAGCCTGAGCCGGACGCGCCGCCGCAAGAGAACAAGCACGCCGATTATTGCCGAAAAGCGTACAAACGTTATTACGACAACGCCGCGTCACGCATAGACAAAGCCGAAACGCATAACGAACATATCGAAGAGTCGCAGCTTTAATGCGCGAAGCAACGATATCGTTACTTACGAGATTCTTCGCTTGCGCTCGGAATGACACGCTGCATTACGCGTCTTTCTTGTCATTCTGAACGAAGTGAAGAATCCCAACCTTAATGCGCGAAGCGCAAACATCGTTACGCAAGAGATTCTTCGCTGACGC
>CAJULK010000001.1:141602-252947 GCA_910587455.1 uncultured Christensenellaceae bacterium
ACAAGTCCAACGAACATCTCTTCTGTCATTCTGAACGAAGTGAAGAATCTCAACCTTAATGCGCGAAGCGCAAACATCGTTACGCAAGAGATTCTTCGCTGACGCTCAGAATGACACAATTTAGGACAAGTCCAACGAACATCTCTTCTGTCATTCTGAACGAAGTGAAGAATCTCAACCGCTTTTTCCCCAACCTTATTTCCCGTAAAAAAGTAATATACCGTGTTGAAAGGGGGGAGATCAACACGGTATATTACCAAAGGAAGAAAAAGATTGCAAAGATTTGACTCTTTACACATATATGTATACCATTAAATAATGTTGATTTTGTGAAAAAATCATGTGATTTTTCAAATAACCCGATTTAGGTTGCGACTTTGGGGCGCGATGTAATTATTCGCGCAAAACAAAACCCCCGATTCGATCGAGGGTTTTGCATTTTACTGTTATACGTTCAAAAGACGCAGAATGTGCTTGCTTGCGAGCATGAGGATAAGGTCGATGAGCCAAATGATCCACGCGCCGAAAATCAAGCGAAGCAACGCCGCAACGATCTTGCCCTCTTGGAATCTGGTAACAACTCCGCAGATCCACGCCGTAACGGGAATGATCGCAAGGATCACGCTAACAACATAGCTAAGACCGAAGTAATCGCTTTTTGCCATTTTACACCTCTCTTTCTAAATTTTGATTTGCATATCAATGCTTATTCATTATAACTAATATATGCACGCATGTCAAGTATATTCCGAATATTGAATGTGATAAATTACTCACATGATCCGCTTGCGACGGCACGTGCCGATACAAAACATACTTGACACCGCCACACTCCTATGTTATAATGATGTAAATGGACGCGGAAAGACTTGACATAGATAAAACTCTCGAATATCTTACTCTCGACGAAAAATTACGCATGCTGTGCGGCGACGGAATGTGGCACACTTTCGGCGCGGGCGAACTTCCGCGAGTGCGCATGGCGGACGGGCCTAACGGGCTGCGCATGGCGGACGGCGCCATGAGCTCGGCGGCGCCTGCGACGTGCTTTCCCACTCCGTCCGTGCTCGCCAACAGTTGGGATCCCGCGGTTCTTTATACGGTCGGCGCAGCCATAGGCAAAGAGGCAACGGCAATGGGCGTAAACCTTTTGCTCGCGCCGGGGCTGAACATCAAGCGCAGTCCGCTCGGCGGACGCAATTTCGAATACTATTCGGAAGATCCGATTTTGTCGGGCGAGCTCGGCAAAGCGTTCGTATCGGGCGTGCAGTCTACGGGCGTAGGCGCGTGCATAAAGCATTTCGCCGCCAACAATCAGGAAAGCTACCGCATGTATTCCGATTCGGTCGTTGACATGCGCGCACTTCGCGAGCTGTATTTACGTCCGTTCGAAATAGCCGTTCAGGCAGAACCCGCGGCGGTCATGTGCGCTTACAACAAACTCAACGGTACATACTGCACCGAGAACGAATTTTTATTGAAGCGCGTGCTGCGCGGCGATTTCGCATACAAAGGCGTAACGCTGTCCGATTGGGGCGCTGTACACGACAGAGTGCGCGCACTCAAAGCCGGGCTCGATCTCGAAATGCCCGACTCGCACGGGCTTTTTGCCGACAGCCTGAAAGCGGCGCTCGACAGCGGCGAGATCACCGAAAACACGATCGACGAAAGTTTGCGCCGCATACTCGAGCTGACAGATAACGTTTATCTCGAACCGTACGGCGACTTCGACGCCGACGCACACGACCGCATAAGCTACAATGCCGCGGCGGCGAGCATAGTTCTGCTTAAAAACGAGGGCGGCATGCTTCCGCTGACGCGCGACATGCGCGTTGTCGTTTGCGGCGAGCTTGCCGAAAACGCGCCCATACAAGGCGGCGGGAGCTCGCATGTCACGGCGCTCAAAACCGTCTCCCCGCTTGAAGCGTTTGCGGGACGTTCGATCGAGATTACATATTTCCGCGGATATTCGTCCGACCGCAAAGAAAACGACAGACTTCAAGCCGAAGCGCTCGACGGCGCGAAAAACGCCGACGCGGTGCTTGTTTATGCCGGAATAGCCGAAAGCCACGAAGGCATCGACCGCAAATCGCTCGACCTTCCGCCCGAGCAAAACGAACTTATATCGAAGCTCGCCGCGAGCGGATTGCGCGTAACGGTAGTGCTCGCCGCACCCGGCGCGGTCACTATGCCGTGGCTCAACCGTGTGCGCGCCGTCGTATTCTGCGGACTTTGCGGCGGCAACGGGGCGGCAGCGGCGGTGGACGTCCTTTACGGCAGGATCAATCCGCGCGGCAGGCTCGCCGAAACGTTCCCGCTCGAAACACCCGACTTCGGCGACGATTTCGGAAGATACCGCGCTCTGTACAGAGAAAGCCTGTTCGTAGGATACAGATATTATGACGCGGCAAACGTGCGCGTACTTTTCCCGTTCGGGCACGGACTGTCGTACAGCGACATTTCGTACGGCGACGCATCGCTGACGGAACGCGACAACGGCTTCGACGTTTCCGTCGTACTTACCAACAACTCGGTTCGCGACGGGTACGAAACGGTTCAGATATACGTTTCGGACAAAACGGGTCGGGTGCTGTGCGCGCCCAAACAGCTCGCCGGGTTTCGCAAGGTATTCGTCGAGGGCAAGACGTCCGTCACGGCTACCGTGCACATTCCCCGCCGCGCTTTCATGTTTTTCGATACCGAATCGGACGGATACAGAACGTGCGACGGCGAATATACCGTAATTGTCGCCGCGTCCGCAAAGGACGTCAGGCAGGAGCTTAAGGTCATGCTCGACGGCGATTACAAATCGAGCAAGAGCTTCCCCGATTCGTACAAAACGCCGCGGCGCGTCAAACTGACCGACGCAGACTTCGAGGCGCTGTACGGCTCGCCTATCCCGCCCGAAGCGCCGCGCCCAAAAAAGGGCGAGTTTACGCTCGACAGCTGTATAAACGATATTAAAAGCACATTCGCAGGAAAGTGCGCCATGCTCGCCGTAAAGAAGCTCGCGCCAAAAAAACGCGACGTGTCCGCCGAAGAACGCGAAGCATACATAACGACCGCCATAAATATACCGATAGGCGTTTCTGCGGCAATGTCCGACGGCTCTATGACCGTCAATACCGCAAAGGGGCTTATAGAAATGGCTAACGGCAAAATAATCAAAGGCATCAGGCTGATGATGACCAAGGGAAAGTAAACTTTTCCGCGCGAACGGCGCACGGGCATATTCGTTGCTGCGCCGAACACATCGAACACGAGGTAAGACCGATGGATAAGATCGAAGTTTTCGATTACATAGAAAAAGCGGCGGCGGTGCTCGACGCCAATCTCGTCGGATTCACGCATGCGGCAAACAAACTGACCGAATATCTCGAAACGACTTTCGGCGATATAGACGCGACTGTCGGCGTAACATCGCGCATAAAATCGCGCGACAGCCTCAAAGAAAAGATCTTGCGCAACGATCTCTACCGCGACACGCCCGTCAATCGCATTGTTTTCGAAATGCACGACATTATAGGCGTCAAGATAGAATGTCGGTTTTTCAAAGACGAACAGTTTCTGTACGAGAAAATTCGCGAAGTTTTTTGCGTGGACGTCGGCGACGGATATTACTCGCCCGTCGGCAAAAAAGCGGTCAGGCTGAAGCTCGACACGCCGCAGCCCGAACGTCAGAAAAACGGATACTCGATCTACAGAATAGACGGCAACGTGACGTATGCGGGCGAAAATTACAATTTCGAATTGCAGATCAAATCGCTCGTCAACAGTTTTTGGTCGGAAATAGAGCATAAACTCATTTATAAAAACAACAGGCTCAATCAGTCGGACAACATGATCAGAGAACTGCTCAAGACCACGCACGAAAGCCTGTCCGGCATCGACCATCAGCTCAATCTGATATTCGACCGCGTTTCGGGGAACACGATAAGCAATCAGTACGAACAGCTCAGAAGCATGATAGCGCTCGGTCTTAACGAGATGTACACGACCATAGTCAAAGCGCACACGGGCATTGCCGTGTCCATATCCGAGTATTCGGAAGCGATCGTCGAATATCTGCTTACAGGCTCTTCTTACACAAAAAACAAGAGCGGCGACTCGCTTGTAAAAATCGTGACGGAGGGCGTGAGCCGAATCGTTGCGGAAAAGAACGCCGACGAAGCAGAAAGAATAATCAGGCTCGGCGACGGTGACAATTACAGCGGGCTTATAATAAATCTTATGGAATGGATGCGCAATATCGACTACTCGACTATAGCTATCGGCGATAAGATAGAAAACATAGACGTGCGACTGACAGGCGTATCCGCCGAGATCGCGGAAATATTCCTTAAAAGCATAAACTCGGACTTCTATCTCAACACGTTTTTCCATATATTTTTCTCGCTCGAACGCGGCACGGACAGCGAGGACTTCAACGACTATATCGAATACTACGCCAACCGCGTGCTCGCCGGAAAAACGCAGGAACAGATATACCGCACGCTCGCCACGCTTACCGAGCTTCCGCCCAACAAGCTCCCGCTCGAAAGCACGATAGAAATGCTTCAAAGCAAGCCGTAGATTATTTAGAGCGAGATATTATCTGTCATTCTGAACGAGGGCGAAGCCCGAAGTGAAGAATCACAACCTTAATGCGAGAAGCGCCAATATCGTTACTTATGAGATTCTTCGCTTGCGCTCAGAATGACACAGCTAACAGAGTGTCATTTCGACCGAAGCGCATAAGCGCGTATATTTCTCTGTCATTCTGAACAAGCGAGCCTGCGAGCGCAGTGAAGAATCTCAACCTTAATGCGCGAAGCGCAAACACCGTTACGCAAGAGATTCTTCGCTTCGCTCAGAATGACACATTATATTGATAAGCCACAGTTTCTTTCTGTCATTCTGAACAAGTGAGCGTAGCGAGCGCCGTGAAGAATCTCAACCGTATTCCGCGCGAAGCGCAAACACCGTTACACAAGAGATTCTTCGCTTACGCTCAGAATGACACAATTTAGAAATATCAAACCAACATCTCTCCTGTCCTACGAAGCAACCCGCACTGCAAAAACGGCGCCCGCAAAAGGGTATCTTTCATGGATATTCTCTTTTGTGAACAAACAATTAGCCCGCTATCTTCGTAAGCGAAATATAACGAGTTATGCTTTTTAAGTTTAGACGACAAATTGAAATCTATCGTACTATTATCTTTCTAATCTGAAAAATAAATTCACACTTATCATATATATCGTCGGGAATACTTGTTTCTGACACAAATTGAAAAGCTCCATGGCGTGAAATCTCAAACGACTGAATAGGTGATACTTTCAATTTCGCCCCATGTCATTTTACCGGTACCTTTGCATTACCGTGTTTGATAAATAAAAATTTATATGATATACTGCTTATACTTTATTCCATTTGGCATACAATGTAACATCGCTTGTTACAATTTCAGATGCAAATTCCCAGCGGTTTATACACTGCTGTTCTTTGTACCAACCGATAAATTCGAACCCTTGCTTAATTGGCGATTGCGGTTCTAAGCATAATGTATCTTTCTTAACAATACTGTAATATGTATTTTGTGTACCGCCATTAGCGTCGAATACTATTTCATAATGGTTTTCCGTCAAACATAAATCATACTCTTTACGGTACTTTGAAAGAATGTATCTTCCATCATAAGTACTCGTATAAGTAAAATCCATAGCGTTCGTATTTATTTGAACCGAATTTATATCCAAAAAGGTTTCCCCGTATCTATTGACACAGTGAAATGAATTTATTTTTGCATTAATTATTAAATTGCCGGAGAAATCTTTAATGCCACAATCGACCAAGGTATCGATATCATGATTTATGATTATGTTCTCAATCATTGCAGCGTTTATTCCATATTTTTTATATGGCGCAGAAATAATAGGACAATAGAATTCACCAATACGTTTAACGACATATCCACCTAATTTTTCAGGTATAACTAATTGGGCTATATTTTCGGTATCATTAACAAGTCCTAATACTACCGAATACTTATAGCCTTCTTCATTTTCTCGTACATAATAATACCAGCCGTCGTCTTCTTTCTTAATACTCCATGGATCTTTATACATATTCGGCTGGGTTACAGAACCGCACCCGCTCAAACTAAAAATCAATATACAAGCTAATATTATAAATTCAATGCGTTTTTTCATAATTAATTCGTTTTCTTCGCTTATTGATACCTAAGCAATACACAGAGAAGAGATTCTCTTTTAATAAATATCATATTTACATTTCTATTTCAATCTCTGACCGCAGAACTTGCAATACACATCCGTGCTCGACCGCTCTCCGCCGCATGTCGGGCAAACTTCAGCCGGCGTTTCTCCGACCGCGGCGAGCTCCGTTCCGCACTTATTGCAGAACTTGGCGCCTGCTATATTCTCTTTACCGCACAACGAACACACGGGATTGACGTTATGCTTTTCGGTCTTGCCGCGCTTTTTCTTTTCCGTCGGGTCTTTTACCGTCTCGACTTCGGCAAGATCCGTTCCGCATTTACCGCAAAACTTTGCCGCCGCGACGTTCGTCTTGCCGCATAGCGGGCACAGCTTAAGTCCGACCGCCGTCTTGACGTCGGCTGCACGTTCGACGGCTTGCGTCACGCTCGGCTCGTCCGTATCGGACGGCGAAGCCTGTTCGGGCTCGGCTTCGGCATACGGCTTATTCATATCCGCACCGCAATTCTTACAGAACTTGGCGCCCGCAGTATTGGAGTTGCCGCAGACGGGACACACCGCAGTCGATATTACGGGTGCCGCAGGCTCGGCGGGTTTCGCACCGTTTGCAATATCCGCGCCGCAGAACCTGCAGAACTTGGCGTTCGGGATGTTTTCGTATCCGCAAACATGACAAATCTTGCCGTTCGCGGTGTTACGGATTTCGGCAGACGGAGCGGCGCGCAATAAGTCGGTTCCGCAATGCTTGCAGAATTTGGCGTCGGCGATATTGTCTTTCCCGCAAACGGGACAGCGTTGTGTATTCATAAGTTTTTGCTCCGGTAAAAGATTTCCGCATTTTTTGCAATAGTTGGCAACGGACGGATTGACCGTGCCGCACACGTCGCAGTATTTCTCGTCGGACATGCCGCGCTTGCCGTTATCGTCAAGCTCAGGAAACACCGATCCTGTCGCAGTATCGTCGCCCGAGCGCGCCGCGCTCCCGTTGCGTTCCGCGACGAGATCTTCGTAAAACGCCGACTCGGCGATTTTCATATACGGCACAACGATTATCGACAATATGCCCAAGGTAAGCATGCACAGCAGTATCCATCCGATAAAGCTCACGTTCAAGCAGAACAGCTTGCCTTTATATCCGCGCATCAATTCGATGGATTTCCTGCGCGCTTCTTCGGGCGCGATCTTCGGATCGTCGTGCATAATGTAAAAACTCATCGAATACGCATAGCTCTTTACTATACCGGGTATTATAAAAAGCAACGTCCACAGCCATACGAACACAATTATGAGCATACCGAGCAGCATTGTATTCACAAAATTGTAAAATCCCGCAAACATGCGTTCTATATTGGCTTTTTTGCCGCGCACGACATCGAGCGACATAGACGCCATACCGAATGCAAACGGACCGTAAAGCACAAGCGGAAACACGCTCGAAAATCCGTTCAATATGCCGGCGAGGATCATCATGCCCCAATTCCCATCGAGGCTTTTCCATGCCTGAGCTCTGTATTGTTTTGCCGATTTCATTAAGCACTCCTCCGAGAGCGTACCCTATAAACGGCGCAGTTGCCGATTTTCGGATTTTTACGAGTATATCGTAACGCGCGCGCATTACGCTATCGTTAAACAAACATTAAAATAAGATTAAAAAACGATTGCCGCGACGATCGCTCCCCCCCCGCGCAAAACGCAAAGCCCCGCGCAAAACGCGGGGCTTTATATTAGGGTCTATTATTCCGCTCCGTCGGTCGCTGCGCCGCCGTCGTCTTCGATTATCTCTTGATGCGGCGCGGTAGCTACGCACACCACGTTGCCTTGGTTTTTGACTCGCATCATCCGCACGCCCTGCGAACCTCTGCCGATCTTGGAAATCTCTTTTACCAACATTCTTATTATCGTGCCGTTGTCCGAGATCACCATTACGTCCTCTTCGGGATCGACGAGCTTCATATTGACGAGCCGACCCGTCTTTGCATTGAACGTGCCCGCCTTTATACCCTTGCCGGCGCGCGACTGCAATCTGAATTCTTCGATATCGGTACGCTTTCCGAACCCGTTCTCGCTGACCGTAAGAACGTCACATTCGGGCTTGACTATGGACATGTCTACGATGTTGTCGTCCGGATCGAGCTTCATTGCGCGCACGCCCTGCGTATCTCTGCCCATGAGCCGCACGTTCTCTTCGGAGAATCTTATGCACTTGCCCGTCTGCGATGCGATGAGTATCTCGTCTATACCGCCCGACTGCTGAACGGAAATAAGCTCGTCGCCCTCGTTGAGTTTTATAGCGACCTTGCCGACCTTGCGAATCTGCTTGAACTCGGTGAGCGCCGTCTTTTTGATCATGCCGCGCTTTGTCGCCATTACGAGATTGCCGTTATACATATCGTCTTTGATCGGGATCACCGCACTGACTTTTTCGCCGTCGCCGAGCTGCAGCAGATTGACTATCGCTCTGCCGCGCGCCGTGCGTTCCGCTTCCGGAACTTCGTAAGCCTTTGCCGCATACACCCTGCCGAAGTTGGTAAAGTACAAAAGCGTATCGTGCGTGCACGTAACGAACATCTTTTCGACGAAGTCCTCTTCGCGCGGACGGTGTGCCGTAATGCCTTTGCCGCCGCGGTGCTGCGCTTTGTATTCGGTAGTGGGCAAACGCTTGATATATCCGTAATGCGTCATCGAGATAACGACGTCCTCGCGGTCGATAAGATCGCCGATGTCGATCTCGTCGTAGTCTATAACAAGCTCGCTGCGGCGGGGATTGTCGTACGCGTCCTTTATCTCTTGCAGTTCGTCGCGAACGATATCGGTTATGCGCTTGGGACTTGCGAGTATGCTCTTGTAGTCCGCTATCTTCGCACGGAGCGATTCGAGTTCGTTCTGAAGCGCGTCGATCTCGAGGCTCGTCAAGCGGCGCAGCTTCATTTCGAGAATGGCGTTGGCTTGCTTGTCGGAGAGATAGAACTCTTCCATGAGCTTTTCGGCGGCTTCGACGTTATCGCGGCTCTGCTTGATTATCTTGATCACGCGGTCGATGTTCGCCTGCGCCTTTACAAGCCCTTCTACTATATGCTCGCGCTCTTGCGCGGCGGCGAGATCGTGTTTGGTGCGGCGTACGATTATCTCTTCCTGATGCTTTAAGTAGTATTCGAGCATCTCTTTGAGATTGAGCACGCGCGGCTCGCCGTCTGCGAGCGCAAGGAATGTTATGCCCTGCGAAACTTGCAGATTTGTATGCTTATACAGCGTGTTCAGAACGACCTGAGCCTGCGCGTCGCGCTTGACTTCGATAACGATACGCATACCCTCGCGGTCGGACTCTTCTTTTATATCCGAAATGCCCTCGATGCGCTTATCTTTGACGAGATCGGCTATCTGCACGATGAGCTTTTCTTTATTTACCTGATACGGCAGTTCGGTAACGACAATGCGCTGACGCATAAGATCGCTGCCTTCGCGAACCGGATATTCTTCTATGTCCGCTTTGGCGCGAATCACCACGCCGCCGCGCCCCGTCTTGTACGCGCGCTTTATATTCGCCCTGCCGAGGATAATGCCGCCCGTCGGATAGTCCGGCGCGGGAACATACCGCATCAGTTCTTCCACGGTGATCTCGGGATTTTCGATGAGCGCGTCTATAGCGCCTATTATCTCGCCGAGATTGTGGGGCGGGATCGCCGTAGCCATGCCGACCGCTATACCGTCCGAGCCGTTTACCAAAAGGTTGGGGAACCGCGACGGGAGCACAGTAGGCTCTTGCAGCGAGTCGTCGAAGTTGTTAGTCCAATCGACCGTTTCTTTATCTATGTCGCGGAGCATTTCCGACGCGATCTTAGCAAGACGCGCTTCCGTATAACGCATGGCCGCAGGCGGATCGCCGTCCACCGATCCGAAGTTGCCGTGACCGTCGACGAGCGGATAACGCATGGAAAAGTCCTGCGCAAACCGAACCAACGCGTCGTAAACGGACGAATCGCCGTGCGGATGGTATTTACCCAAAACGTCGCCGACTACGCGCGCGCATTTGCGGTACGGCTTATCCGACCACAGACTGAGCTCGCCCATCGAATACAGGATACGACGGTGAACGGGCTTCAACCCGTCGCGGACGTCGGGGATCGCGCGCGAAACGTTGACCGCCATCGCGTACGCGATAAAGCACGTCTTCATTTCCTCGACGACTTGGGTCTGAACTATCTTGGTGTTATCGACGTAGCTCTTGCCGCTGTCGTCGTTTTTTCCGGTGCGTAAGTTTCTCTTAGCCATTGTTCGGCACTCCTTATATGTCGAGGTCGGTCACGAGCTTGGCGTTCTGCTCTATGAACTCGCGGCGAAGCTCGGGAAGATCGCCCATAAGCACGCTGAATATCTCGTCGGCTTCGAACGCGTCGTCCATCGTGATGCGCTTTAACGTGCGGAACTCGGGGCTCATCGTCGTGAACCAAAGCTGTTCTGCGTTCATTTCGCCCAAGCCTTTGTAGCGCTGTATGTCGCAGCCCTTGCGCCCCATGCGGTCGAGCGCGTCGTCGCGCTCTTTCTCGTCGTAGCAATATTCTTCCTTTTTGCCCTTGGACACTTTGTAGAGCGGAGGAAGCGCTGCGTACACATGCCCGCGCTCGATGAGCGGACGCATAAAGCGGAAGAAGAAGGTCAAAAGAAGTATGCGGATATGCGAGCCGTCTACATCGGCATCGGTCATACATATGATCTTGTCGTAACGCAGCTTGCTTTCGTCGAACTCATCGCCTATTCCGCAGCCGAACGCGGTTATCATCGCTTTGATCTCTGCGTTTTCGAGCACGTGATTGAGGCGCGCTTTCTGCACGTTGAGTATCTTGCCTCGGAGCGGAAGTATGGCTTGGAATCTGCGGTCGCGACCTTGCTTTGCCGTGCCGCCCGCACTGTCGCCCTCGACGATGAATATCTCGCAGTGCGACGGGTCGCGGCTCGTACAGTCGGACAGCTTGCCGGGAAGAGAAGCCGTTTCGAACACGCCCTTGCGCCTGGTAAGCTCGCGTGCGTTACGCGCCGCGTCGCGTGCGCGCTGCGCCGTTATCGTCTTCATTACAAGCTCTTTGGCTTCCTTGGGATTTTCTTCGAGATAGGTGCCGAACGCGTCAGTCACCGCTTTTTCCACAAGAAGGCGCATGGACGAATTGCCGAGCTTGGTCTTGGTCTGACCCTCGAACTGCGGATCGGTGAGCTTTACCGAAATCACCGCGGTCAAGCCCTCGCGCACGTCCTCTCCAGAAAGTTTGTCGTCCTCTTTTATGAGATTCTGTTTGTGCGCATAGTCGTTAATGACCTTTGTGAGCGCGTTCTTAAAGCCGATGAGGTGCGTGCCGCCCTCTTCGGTATTTATGTTGTTTGCATACGAATAGATAAGCTCGCTGTACCCGTCGTTGTACTGAATGGCGTATTCGACCTCGCTGTCTTTCGAAACCTTTTCGCCGTAAATAACTTCGGGGAACATCGTCTCTTTATTGCGGTTGAGGTATTCCACAAAATCCTTTATGCCGCCGTCGAAACGGAACTTGTCGTGATTCTCTCTGCCCTTGCGGTTATCTACGAGCTCGATCTCCAAACCCTTGTTCAAGTACGCCACTTCGCGCAGACGCGTGCGTACGGTGTCGTACGAAAAATCGAGCGTTTCGAATATTTCGTTATCGGGGAAGAAAGTTATCTTTGTGCCCGTTTTGTCCGTTTTGCCCACTTCGGCAAGCGGTTTCATAGGTACGCCGCGGTTGTAACGCTGACGGTATATCTTGCCGTTTTTGTAAACTTCGACGTCCAGCCATTCCGAAAGCGCGTTTACGCACGACATGCCTACGCCGTGCAGACCGCCCGATACTTTGTAGCCTCCGCCGCCGAACTTGCCGCCGGCGTGCAGTTTGGTAAGAACGACTTCGACCGTTGACACCTTCTCTTTGGGATGGATCTCGACGGGAATACCGCGGCCGTTATCGGTGACCGCGATCGCGCCGTCGCGCGTTATCTCGACGATTATCTTGTCGCAATATCCTGCGAGCGCCTCGTCAACGGAGTTATCCACTATCTCGGTTATAAGGTGGTGAAGTCCGTGTTCGTCGGTAGACCCGATGTACATACCGGGGCGCTTGCGGACAGGCTCGAGCCCTTCGAGAACCTGAATGGAACTCGATCCGTAATTGCCGTTATCTGTCTTTCTCGCCATATAAAAATCTCCCGTTCGGCGCAAAATTACGCTTTTGCGTCTTTCCTTTTCAATTATACCATATTCTTCGCGATTTTCAAAGCGTTTTAGGCGTAAAAAGCGTCGGATTAAAACTTTATTTTGGAGGCACACACCGTATGACGCGCTTAAATGCCCCTATATGACACGCAAGGCACAAATCGCTGTTTGATATGTTTTGACAATTTACGGCACTGAGGGCAAAAACGCCGCGCACGAAAAAACTGATCCTTGCACGAAAAAACGCCGCGCGCTGAATACGAACGGCGTTTGCGATATACGGTTATTCGGCTCAAACGTACAGGAGCAGGTCGCTGTACGTGGGGAACGGCCAAAGCTCTTTGGGGACGAGCGTTTCCAGTCTGTCGCAATAGGTGCGAAGCTCCTGCATTGCCGAAAGCACCGAGGCGTAGCACGCGTTCGCTTCGTTTTGAAGATCGGTTTCGTTCCTTACGTCGAGCTGCGCTTCGGCGAGCTTCTGTTCGGAAGCGTACGCGCAGTTTATAAGCATAGACACGTTTTCGAGCATCGCTTTCTGCGCCTTTGCGTCCACGCCGAGCGCCGTCAGTTTTGCCACGTTGTCCGCAAGCCGAGTGGAAAACTCCATAGCGGCGGGCAATATCTGCTTGAGCGTGATGTCGCACATGGTAAGCGCTTCTATGTTAATGACTTTGCAGTAATTTTCGAGCAGTATGTCTTTGCGCGCGCGCACTTCTTCCGCGGTATATATTTTGAGCCGCTCAAAGAGTTCGACATTCTCCTTGCGGTCGTAGTACGACAGCGCTTCGGGCGTGCTTTTAAGGTTCAAAAGTCCGCGCCGAGCCGCTTCCGCACGCCATTCCTCGGCATAGTTATCGCCGTTGAACACAATGCGTCTGTGATCTATATACACTTTTTTGATAAGCGCCGTCGCCGCTTTCTTAAAGTCCGCCGCCCCTTCGAGCCTGTCGGCGAATTCGTTGAGAACGTCAGCGACTATGGCGTTTATCATGATGTTGGGGCACGCGATGTTGAGCGCCGAGCCGAGCGAACGGAACTCGAACTTGTTGCCCGTAAATGCGAACGGCGACGTGCGGTTGCGGTCGGTCGTGTCCTCGTAAATGAGCGGAACGGAATCGACGCCGGCGGACAGCTTGTTGCCTATGTGGTTGCGGTATTCCTTGCCCGACGCAAGCGTTTCCAAAAGATCGGTTATCTCGTCGCCGAGAAACATGGAAATAATAGCGGGCGGCGCTTCGTTGGCGCCTAAACGGTGATCGTTGCCCGCCGTTGCTACCGACAGCCGCAAAAGATCCTGATGTTCGTCCACCGCTTTTATTATCGCCGCGAGGAAGAGCATGAATTGCAGGTTGTTTTTGAGGTCTTTCCCCGGTTCGAGCAGGTTTTCGCCGTCCGACGTAGAGATCGACCAGTTGTTATGCTTGCCAGAGCCGTTGACGCCGGCAAACGGTTTTTCGTGAAGCAGACACACGAGGTCGTGTTTTTTTGCGATCTTGCGCATGACCGACATCGTGAGCTGATTATGATCGGTCGCTATATTGACCGTCGAATATATGGGCGCAAGCTCGTGCTGAGCGGGTGCGACTTCGTTATGCCGCGTCTTGGCGTATATGCCGAGCTTCCACAGTTCCTCGTCAAGGTCTTCCATATACTCGCGCACGCGCGTTTTTATGTTGCCGAAATAGTGGTCGTCAAGCTCCTGTCCCTTGGGCGGACGCGCGCCGAACAGCGTTCTGCCCGTAATTATAAGGTCGGGACGTTTTTTATACAGCTCTCGCGGAATGAGAAAATATTCCTGCTCGGGTCCTACCGACGCAGTAACGCGATCGGGCGTTTTGCCGAACAATTTAAGTATTCGCAGCGCCGCCTTGTTTATCGTATCCATAGAGCGCAAAAGCGGTGTTTTTTTGTCGAGCACTTGACCCGAATAGGACAGGAACGCCGTCGGGATATAGAGCACGGTATCCTTTACGAACGCATAGCTCGTCGGATCCCACGCCGTATAACCGCGCGCTTCGAACGTCGAACGCAAACCGCCGGACGGGAAACTCGACGCGTCCGGCTCGCCTTTGATGAGCTGTTTGCCCGAAAAATTCATTATCACCGTGCCGCCCTCGGCAGGCTGAATAAAGCTGTCGTGCTTTTCGGCTGTTATGCCCGTCATCGGCTGAAACCAATGCGTATAGTGCGTAGCGCCCTTTTCGATCGCCCAATCCTTCATAGCGTTGGCAACGACGTCGGCGATCTCGGAAGCGATCGGCTTGCCCGTTTTTATGGTGTTTTGCAGCGCCTTGTAAATATCCTTCGGCAACCGCTCGCGCATTACCCTGTCGCCGAACACCATCGAGCCGAACATTTCCGGAATTTTTGACATAACAGCCTCCTTATATAGAAAAACGCTGTAATTTATTACAGCGCCTTTGCTTTGAACACAAGAAAATTGTAAACCCCGCCGCGTAATTTGTCAAGCGATTTGATCGGTTTTTCGGCACGCCGAAAAAATTTTTCACGTTCTTCCGTTAGCCTCGCGCACTGCGGCTGCCTTATGCCGTCAGCGCCTATACATATCACTCCGCGCTATGCGTTTTCGACCGCCGCGGCGCGCTCCGCAGATTCGGTTTCGGGAGATTCGGCGGCGGCCGATTCGGACGCTTCCGATACACGCTTCGCCGACTTTTTGCGTCCGCCCGCGCCCGACGGGAACAGTATGCCCAAACATATCTGTCCGCACGACGAGATCGCGAATATTGCGACTATGTGCGGCAAAATATCCGCCGACCACCCGAACCCTATCGCGGGAACGTCGAGAAGCAGCACGGCTACGGCGGACAGCGCAGACATGACGATGACGGGAACAAAGCCGAGCGAATGCGATTTTCTCATCTTCTTCGCTTTTGCGGGGCTCGCAACGTCGAACGCTTTTGCGTTGCCTAAGTTCAGCATGTACATGAACGCGCCCGTAAACCCTCTCGCCGTCCTGTTGTACACGGTGACGCACGACGCGAACACCAATAGATTGAGAAGCGGAAAGACGAACGCCTTTATTCGAAACGAGCCGATTGCCGCGCCTGCGATCGCCGTGAGCGTGGAAGTCAGCGCGTACATGAACACGCCGTATATGCGCATGAACGTAAGAGTGACGGCTATCGCCGAATAACACGCGCCCGAAACTATCGAGCGACGCATTTGCAGTCTGTCCGCCGCGCTCGCGGTTTTTCCGTGCGCGATGTAACCTATAATAACGGCTACGACGAGCATGCACAGCCCGAGTATCACGCCGACCGTCATTCCCGTGCCGACGCTGTACCCCAAATAGTAGGCGTCCTCGCCCACTCCACCCGACACGCTGCCGCAAAAAACGAAAATAACATAGACCGCGATGTTGTTTATCACCGCTTTCGTGGCGGTCATGCGCAGCTTCACGCCGCTCTTTTGGGCGAAATAAATAGGTGCCTGTATGAGCCGCACGATAATATTTATCATAGCGTAGACCGCGGCAACGGCAAGCGCCGCGAGCCGAAACACCTTCACAGACGAGCTCACGCCGTCCGCCGCGTCCGATTCTATATTGCTCGCGCCGTCTATCGCCGCTTTGAACTGATTTATCACCGAGTTTTCCGCGCCGTAAAAAAACGAGTAGATGTTCTGCGTACCGGCCTTGTATACAACGCCGCCCACCTCGGTCGTCGGCGCGGCAAACCAAATAACGCTCGCAAGCGCAACGACGATGACGGCGCACAGCAGGATTATGTCGCACGCAAGCGAGAGCGGATCGCGCGCACGCGACGAAGCGCCGCCGCGCCCGTATTTTTTTCTGAGCGCGTCGAGATCGTCAAACCCCGCTCCGTCCGCAGCACCGTTGCCGTCCGCACGACTTCCGCCGTCGATCTTGGCGTGATCTATCGTGCCTTTGCCGAGATATTTCGCGCGAAGATATTCTATCGAATCTTCGTAGTTTTCCGTTTTATTGTCGGGAGCAGGGGCTTTTTCCGCCGCCCCCGTATTTTCCTCGTTTTCGTTCACTCGCTCACCTCGCGATCGGGTATAACGACTTCGGTCGTGCCGAACGCCGAATACGACGACTTAACGGCTATAACTATTATTTCGTCGTCGTACACCATGTTGAGTACAGTTTCGCTTTTAGACAGCTTGCCGCCCGAAACGGTGTAGTCCGAACGGAAATGGACTTTGTGCTCCCTGCGGAACGCGTCGAAGTTCTCGAAGACGTCCTCGCCCATCATGGACTTGCACACGGCGACGTACTTGTCGTTCGGCATGGAAAAGCCTTTCGCGGTCTTGACAAAGAACGACGCGTCCGCGTTTATCATGAACGCGAAATCGGTCACGTCCTTCATGCCGTTAAGCGAGTCTATCGAAACGGTTTCGCCGCCCTTTATCAGATTGAGCTCGTACTCCAAGCCCTGCCTGTAAAGATCTCGGTTTATTTCGGTAAGCGAGTAGAACTTGCCGTCGCTCTTTTGCGGGTGCTCTATATATACCTCGATCCCGCCCGCCGTTTCGCCGAGATACACGTCGTTTATCAGTCCGGGAAGCTCCTGCTTGAAAAACGCCTTGTCGTCGGCAAAGCGGATCACCTGCCTGTACGTGTTATCTATATCGAGCATGCGAACGTGCACGGTGGTCGTCGAAGTGCAGTTAAGATAGCTGTCGCCGTCGAGCACCGTAGAAAGATAAGCGTTAGTGACCGGTTCTCCCGCTTGCGGAAGCGGAACGTAATAGCGGCAACCGCCGTCGGTATCGAGCAGATATGTGCGCGCCGTCGCTTCTTGCTCGTTCGAAACGAAATCGACCTCGTTCTTTTCTCCGCCGAGTATGGTGTCGTCCGTAAGCCCGAGACCGTTCAGTTTTGCTACTTCTTCGGCGTCGAGCTCGCCCGTTTTTCTGTATCCTACATACATAGGCGACGCCGTAGCGCCGCCGAGTTCGTTTTCCACAAACGCGCGAGCAGCGCTATCCTTGTCGAAATATGCGCGCGCGGAAACGCTGCCCGCAAACGTTTCGCCGTACGCGCCGTCATCCGAAAAACCCGCGCCGAGCACGCAGAACGTCACGGTTACGGCGACGACCGCAAAAAACGACAGAGTCGCCGCTATTATTTTGTAGCGAAGCTGCTTAGTCATTTTGCGCCTCCGCTTTTTTTCTTATGTTGCGCCAAATACCCGGTGAGTTCGAGATAGTTCTTTTCCGATACCCGTCTGAACACCAACACGCTGTCAACTATTATCCATATAAGCGAAGCTATCGCGAGTATAAAACCGAGTATCGGCACGAAAGAAAGCACGCCTGTGAGCACCGACATTATTATCCTTCCTATCGCAATGCCTTTGTCGCCTACGTAAAACCTGCCCGCGCCGACGCCGCCGAGAAGAAGCGCCAAAGCGAGCGCGACCCCCTTGCTCTTTAACGGCATAGCCATGATAACGTCCATGCAGCCGTCCTCCGCTTCGCGCATGCTTTCGCGCAGCGACTGAAGGTGAGTCGGCGTCACTTTGCCGCGTATTCTTTCCACTGCTACCGTTATCTGATTGTTTGTCATATGTATATCCCCCGTTTGAAATCCGTAAAACTATCCCCCGACGACGGCGCTCGGGCTTCGGCGCATTTTTTTCTTGTTCACAGCCAAAAATCCCATAACCGTTTCGAAGTTATCCACTCTGACCCGCCTGTATGTCAAAATACATTCGGCGATATACCAAATGAACGACGCTATCGACGCTATTATCCCCAAAACGGGAATCAGCGACAGAGCCGCCGCGATAACGGAAACCGCGACTCGGCAACCGCCTATCAGATAATCGCCGACATAAAATCTGCCCGCGCCGAAGCCTCCCAAAAATATCGACAAAAGCAACATCGCACTCTTCTTTTTCATATGCAAAGCGATAAACTCGCATAAGCAATCGTCGCCGACCGAGCCTAACGCTTCGTATATCGGCGCTATATGCTCGGGCGCTACGAAATCCCTTACATTATCCATTGCGACCGAAGCTGCACTATCCGTCATGTCATGCCACCGTAATATACCTTTTTGCGTATAATTACCTAATTAGGTATATATATTATAAAGTATCTGATTAGGTATGTCAAGTATCTAATCGGATATTTATGATAAAATTAAACAAATCCGACGGACGCGGCGGAAGGACGGGAGGGGTGCATGTTTACCGAAACGTTCAACGAATTGCTCGAAGAGCACGGGCTTAACCGCAAACAGTTTGCGGACAAGAGCGGAATACCGTACACGACTGTGATCGGGTGGACGACGCTCGGGCGGTTGCCCGACTATACAGCGATGTGCAGGATAGCCGACTTTTTCGGATGCTCGCTCGATTACGTAGCGGGCAGGCACGGCGAGTACGATGACGGGAAAAACGCCGTAAACGTGTCCGCCGCCGAACGGAAGCTCATAAGCAAGTACCGAAAACTGCGAACCGACGACAAAGAGCTCGTGATCAAACTGATAAACGCAATAGAACGAGACGCTGACGAAACGGATAAACAACTTGACGGCTAATAAAATAAATGACGAAAACGGCTTCACAAAAAGCCGTTTTTTTGCATATACTAAATGCGAAAAAAAAACGAGGTATTATTCACATGTGCACTGCCGCGACGTATTCCGCAAACAATTTCTATTTCGGGCGCACGCTCGACAACGACTGCTCGTACAACGAAGAAGTCGTGATAACGCCGCGACGTTACGCTTTCGACATGAAGTTCGGCAGACCGCTGAATACGCATTTCGCGATCGTCGGCATGGCTCACGTGGAGAGCGGCCGTCCGCTGTACTATGACGCCGTCAACGAACACGGACTTTGCATGGCGGGGCTGAATTTCGTGGGCAATGCCGTATACTCGGACCGCTGCAAAGACGGCATGGACAATATAGCGCAATGCGATCTTATGCCGCGCATACTCGGGACGTGCGCGACTGCCGAACAGGCGAAAAAACTGTTGGCGCGCGCAAACGTCACGAATACGCCGTTCAACGACAAACTGCACGTCGCCGAGCTGCATTGGATAATCGCCGACAGCCGCGAAGCGTTTACCGTCGAATCGACTGCAAGCGGGCTGCACGTTTACGACAATCCCGTCGGAATACTCACAAACAATCCTACATTCCCCGAACAGATGTTTGCGCTCAACAATTATATGAGCCTGTCGCCCAAACAACCGCACAACGAGTTTTGCTCAGACTTACCGCTTCGCACATACAGCAACGGCATGGGCGCGCTCGGGCTCCCCGGCGACCTTTCGTCGCAGTCGCGGTTTGTCCGCGCCGCATTTACCAAGACCAATGCGGCACTGTGCGACTGCGAGGAAAAAAACGTCACTCAGTTTTTCCACATACTCGGCAGCGTGTCGCAAACTCGCGGGTGCTGTATCATGGATAACGGCGGCGAGGAAATAACGCTGTACACGTCATGCTGCAACGCCGACAAAGGCATCTACTATTATACGAGCTATTACAACAGCGGCATAACCGCCGTGGATATGCACCGCGTCGATCTCGACGGCTGCGCTATCGTGCGCTACAAACTCGTCAAGTATCCGAGTATAAAATATCAGAACTAAAGCCGTTTCAGTCCCGAGCGGTATCGTGAGAATCCCAAGCCCGTGTTCGCGGCGTTTGCCGCTTTAGATCATTCCGTCGCGTCGTCGTTGAACTCTATCGTGCGCACGGCATGCTCGAATATCTGCGCCCAGAACCATCTGTCCTTGCCCAGGCAATTCCACGACCCGATACCGTATTTTCCGCCCAGCGAGAAAAAGAACATCGAGTTGTATATGTTTTGGTCGATAGCCTGCGTAATAAACTCCACACTCACCAAATTGCGCGGCGACGAGATCTGTTTTGCTTCGCCGAACATAGCCGCCGGGAACGTGTTCTTCAACGACCCTATCATCTGCTTGCCGAAAGCAAATACATCGTCTTCGCGCAAACTTCCGCCGAAAGTGAAATTCAGGTTGACTGTCGAGTCGGGCGTTGTGTAAATATACCTCGGCGCGTTTGTGGGATACTTTATACGCCTCATCTCTTCCGGCATGACCGTAAAACTCTCGGGAATGATCGCAGTTATAGCGCCGCCTGCCAGGCCCGCCCGCACAAATGCTATTTCGGGAAGCGTAGCGCCCTCGGGCATATCGGCGCGAATGGATTTGTAATTCAGTCCGCGTATACCGTCGATAAGCGAACTGCCGTTTACGGCAAACGTAGTGCCGCAATATGTGCAGTACGCCGTCTTGCCGCCCTCGTCGATACGAACGGGCGCGCCGCACTGCGTGCAGGCGAGCCGTTCCATATCTTTGCTTTTGTGAATGACGATACCGCGCTCTCGCTCCGCCTGTCTGTGTCCGCACGACAGGCATACGCCGTCCGCGCCGATCGCACCGCCGCACTCCGAACAAACGTCGCGCCCGAGCCGTCCGCCGCCCGATACGCGTATATCCAATTCCGCGCCCGACAGCACTTGCACGCCGTCGCTGTGCGCGCGCATTTTGCCGCCCGGCGCAGAGCCGTCGTACCTGAATACGCGTTTCCCGTCTATGTATATCTCGCCCGTCTTAATGCGCAGCCTATCCGCTATAACCGACATCTGTTCCGCAACGACGTCCGCCAACCTGTCGCGGGCGGCGGCGACGTCCTTGCCGCGCAAGTACGCAGTGTAAACGCCGTCGTGACATATTTCGCGCCCCTTGCCGTCCACAAAACGCAGATTTACGACGAGCGCGGATTTACTGTCCGCCACGCTTTTATCGGCGCGCACAGCCTCGACCGTAAACGACAGATAATTATCCTTTATAGGCGCCATGAGCAAATTGACGGTTTTGACAAACACTTCCCTGTCCGTCTCGTCAATGAGTTCGTACGATTTTCTATACGCCTTTTTAAGACGCTTATGCGCGTCGGTGTCGCCTATCTGTTCGAGAACGGCGTAACCGAGAAATTCTTTGCGCGCGCTTTTGAACTGACCGTTCTTTACATTGTGCACGCGAATGCCAACTACCGCCGCGGTCGGATCGAGATTGTTCACCGCCGCGTCGAGATATTTGACGTCCTGCTTTTTCAGATTGCCTTCGAGCACACGACGCGCGACGTAGTGCGCGCAAGCCTCGTCGTCGCCGTTGAGCATGAGCGTATACAGCCGCTCGTCGGATGCGTGTTCGTAACCTTCGGTTGCGGAATTTTGTTCGTCATCACGTTCTTCAAGCATAAAAAATACCGTCCGTAAAACAATTGTCTTATGACGGTATTATACCACCGCGCGAACGCACAGTCAACTTCCGAATATATGCGTTCGCCGTTTACTCGGCGACGGCGCTCCGTTTGACCCTGTTTTTATGTTTGCGTCGTACCGCGTTTATAAGTACGAACACACCCGCAAGCAATGCGATCGAAACGCCCGCGACAAGATACATGGCCCACTCGGGTACGGCATTGCCGAACGCGAACAGTTTTACGTCGAGACTTTCGAGAATACCGTCTACCGCGCCGTCGGGCAGCCCCGCGTTCGTAAACGCTTCGCCGTATCCGCCCATAAAGTGCACACGCAACAACCCGGTAAAATACGTACCCGGCAGGCACATAACGAAATTGGTTATACCGCTCGCAAACTGCGAAATCGGATAGTACGCCCCGCTTATAAATCCGTACACGGTAGACATGATCGTAGACGTTGCCATGACCGCGCCGCGGCTTTTTATAAAGCTCGCTATTATCGACGACAGCGCCGTTCCGAACAATACGGTGAGCACCACGTCTGCAACGGCAAGAAAACAGTCGCCCGCCGACATCTGCCAGCCCATGATACCGATGTACGTAAAACCGACGGCGAGAGTTATAAACGCTATGGCGAGAGTAACGATAGCCGTCGCGAAAAAATATCCGAGCACAAGCACGCCGCGCTTCACCGGCGCCACGTCTATATCTGCGCGCACGCCCGTTATCTTGTCGTCAACCATAGTCATATTCACTACGAACGCTACCGTTACGCAACACGTCGCGAGTATGGACGAAACCTCGTACGAAGCCACATAACCGTCGATCAGTTTTTTGTCGAGCGGAAAATCTCCCATGTTCTGCACGAACGACGATTCGAGTACGCCGTGCAAAAACAGTATGTACAGCAGCAGGATAACGAGCGGTGCCATGAGCGCCGAAAGAACGGCGCCCTTGTCCTTGAAAAACACCTTTATATTGCGCGCCGTAAACGCGGCGGTCGTTCTCGCATTGCTCATGATCCCCTCCGTCACTCGCCGAGTCGTTTGCCTGTAGCCGCAAGGAATACGTCGTCCATTTTGCCCTTGCTTATTTCGTAATCCGCAAAAAGTTCGGGATGCGACGTTATAAACGCGGTCGCTTCCGACGTGTCCGCCACTTCCATCCTATATCCGCCGGCAATTTTTTCTACGGGCTTGCCGAGCACGGACAGCACCGACTCGTCGATGTTGTAAAACGATATAAAATCGCCCGTGTACTTGTTTTTAAGTTCGACGGGCGTGCCCGAAGCAACAATCTTGCCTGCGTCGAGAATGACTACGTGATCGGCGTCCGCGGCTTCTTCCATATAGTGCGTAGTCAAAAACACGGTCATATCGCCGTTTGTGCGCAGCTCGTCGATTACCTTCCAAACGGTGTTGCGCGTCTGCGGATCAAGCCCAGTAGTCGGCTCGTCGAGTATAAGTATCTTAGGCGCGTGAACGAGCGCGCGCGCAATATCGCAGCGTCTGCGCTGTCCGCCGGACAGTTTGCCTACGGCGCGCTTTTCAAGCTCTTTGAGCCCGAGCATTCGGTCGAGTTCTTCGTATCGCTTTTCGAACGAAGTGCCGTATATGCCGTAAAGCGCCGCACGGCTTCGGAGATTATCCTTGACGCCGAGCACTTTGTCGAGCCCCGAATTTTGAAACACTACTCCTATATCGCGCTTGATTTCGTCAAGCGATATGTCTATGTTCTTGCCGTTCACTTCGACTTCCCCGCCGTCACGATCCAGCCTGCCGCAAATAATGGATATGGTAGTGGACTTGCCTGCGCCGTTCACGCCCAAAAAAGCGAAAAGCTCGCCGCGTTCGACCGAAAACGAGATGTCGTCCACGGCTGTCAAATCGCCGAAACGTTTGACGAGGTTTTTTATTTGAATAATACTGTCCGCCATGTCCTCACCGCCGAACGGTGACGCGCACCGTCGGTAACATATTATGTAATTATTATACACATACGCCGAGAAGAAATCAAGGCGGCGATCATTAGAATTCGATTAAAATACGGCGCGGCAAAAGTCTGACGTTTTTGCAAAGCGCAAGAAAAAGCACCTCGATATTTCGTGGTGCTTGCTTTGCCGTAAGATAATCCGTTTTGGGATATTATGCGCGGTTGTTGCGTGCTGCGGCGCGTTTAGCCTTATTAGCCTTTCTGCATTCGGGGCAGCGGGTAGGCTCATGCTCGAAACCCTTTTCAGCATAGAATTCCTGCTCGCCTGCGGTGAACGTGAATTCCTTACCGCAATCTCTGCATGTAAGAACTTTGTCTGTCATAACGGGACTCTCCTTTTAAGATTCAAATTTAGAAATGACAGTCAAAAGAAACGTTCGCAGAAAGTCGCTTTATTTCCGGAATTTATAAACTTGTAATTTTATTATATCACGAAATTCACGCGATGTCAACAAAATTTTTATACGTTTTGTTATGCTAAAAAGCGGTGCGGAAAATGTTGTGTTTTAACGTCTTACGGCGGCTTGGCGTATATAGCTCAATCCGACGGCTTTGTTCATATCCGTGCCTTCGCCGTTTATATAACAAACGCCGAGGTTGTACATTGCGTCCGTATTCTTCTTTTTTACCGCTTCCTTAAACCAGAACGCCGCTTGATCGAAGTCTCGTTCTATATCGTCGCCCGAATAGTATATCTCGCCGAGCGCGTTCTGCGACTGCGCGTCGCCGCGAAGCCCGAGTACGATAAGCTCGTCGAAAAACTGCCAAAACTCCGCGCTCGCACGGCGCGATCTGTATTCTGCGAGCGCCCATTCGTTATCCGCAAGATATTTCGCATTCCGCGCCGCTTCGGCAGTCGATATTCCCACCGACCTGTCGTACTCCGCGCGTTTCGCGTCATTCGAAAGCACCGCGTACGCGCGCCCGACGGCGGCAAACCACTTCTTGACTTCGCCGTCCGAAACCGCTCCGCACTTTGCCGCGATATCTTTGTACGCCTTTGTTATATCGTCGCGCGACGCTACGGCAAGAACTCCGAGCGTGCCGTAAAGCGTAGGCACGGCACGTTTTATTTCCGCCTTGATTATTCGAATACACTCCTCGGCGGGTTTTTCGTAATCGCCCGTATTCGAACCGTCGCCGCCCGACCGCATGGCGTCGGCCCGAAGTTCGGCACATTCGGCAAGCGCTTTATCAAGCCGCGCCTTCGTGTCGGCAAGCTCGGCTTCGACTGCGCGCAAGCTGTCGTAAAGCTGCTTTTCACGCGCTTTCCCCGCGCTCTCCGCCTGCGCTTTTTCGCGTTCTGCGGTTTCGCAGCGCGCGCTCTCCATATCCAAAAGCTCGCGCAATGCCGCCGTCTCTCCGCTTGAACCGTGCGCGTCGGCAAGGTTTTTCACGCGCTCTTCCAATTCTTTTGCGCGGATCTTTTCCTGAGCGAGTTCGCGGTCGCGGTTGAAAAGTTCGTTTTCGAGATCGCGTCTGTCGCGCTCGACGGAAACAAGTTCGCTCCGTGCCTTGCGCTTTTCTTTTACAAGCTCGTCGGCCGCCGTGTTCAATCTGTCTATTTCCGCCTTTGCCGCCGCGCGCGCCTCCGCCGCACCGCGCGCCCGTCCGCTCGCGAACGCCGAATTCTGTGCGGCTTTGAGATTCGCCGCGACCTGCGCGCGTATAACTGCCTGTATCTGCGCGCCGAGCTGAGCCGGCACCGTTATGTGCCACGCCTGTCCGCTCGACTGCTGTCTGTTATATGCAGTACCGCCGCCCGCAGCGGTGTTCGCTCTGTACCGCGCCTGCGCTTTATCCACATTGTCGGGGCGCTGTCTGCCGCTTTGCGCTGCCGATTCGCGAAGTCGGTTGTCGTACACTTTTCGCGCTTGATCGTCGCCGAGTACGGTGTACGCTTCGTTAACGTCCGCAAACTTTTCCGCCGCCGCACCGTCGTCGGGATTGACGTCGGGGTGATATTTTTTGGCGAGCGTGCGGTAAGCGCGCTTTATATCGTCGGCAGTCGCATTCGCTTCCACACCCAAAATTTTATAGTAATTTTTCATAGCCGCCAGCGGTATATTCCCCTCGTTTATTACAGACAGAGTATTTTTTATATGCCCGGTTTTATTTTAGTCGAAAACGCAAAAGCCCATGTAACGCCGCGTCACGCACCGTACTTTTTGGCGGCTTCCGATCCGAGCTTAGCCGCCTGTCTTATAAATCCGAGTCCGGTATTTTCGTTCTTTTCCGTACCCTCGCCGTTCACGAAACAAACGCCGAGATTGTACATTGCGTCGGCATGTTTCTGCTTGGCTGCCTCTTTGAACCAAAACACCGCCTGTTCGAAATCCTGATCTATCTCGTCGCCGTAGTAGAACATCTCGCCGAGCGCATTCTGCGAATCGGCGTCGCCCTCGAGCGCGGCGGCATTGAGCTCGTCGTAATATTCCCAAAACTCTTTTGTCGCGAGCCTGTTGCGGTACTCTTCCTGCATGGTTTCGTACTCGGCGATCAGTTCGCGCTCGTGCTCAATCTGTTCGTCGGTAACGTCTATGCTCGCATTGTATTCCCTGCGTTTTTCTTCGTCCGACAGCACGAGGTACGCTTCGCGGACTTTTTTCAGCTTTGCCGCCGCATCTTCGCCGCTCTTGCCCGAATAACGTTTTTCGAGCTTGTTAAAAGCCGCTTCGATCTCGTCCGTTTTCGCCCACATAAGCACGCCGAGCACACCGTACAGCGTCTGTTTGGCTTTGCGCTTATCCGCCTGCGTCTTTTTGTTCCACTCCTCGATACGCCGTTCGGCGTCCGACAAAAAGTCTTGGCTCGACGCGTACTGCTGCCACTGTTCGTTTTCCTGTCTGGCGGCGTCGAGTTCCGATTCGAGCTCGGCGACCTTGGCGTTAAGCGCGTCTATCTCGTCCTGCATCTGCTTGCGCTTATCCTGCTGAAGTTTTATCTGCGCCTTGTTCTTAAGCTCCGATCTGCTTCCGCACTGTTCGAGTTCGCGTGCACGCTGCTGCGCGTCGTCGAGCATTTCTTTGAGCGAAGCGTTCTCCGCCTCGAGGCGCTTGACCTCGGCGCTGTCGCCCGCGCTCTGCCGCGCGGCGGCGAGCTGCTCTTCCAATTCTTTTGCGCGGATCTTTTCCTGAGCGAGTTCGCGGTCGCGGTTGAAAAGTTCGTTTTCGAGATCGCGTCTGTCGCGCTCCGTATCATTCAGCTTTGTTTTGAGCCGACGCTCTTCGGCAAGCTGTTTTTTGAGTTTTTCGTTTTCGGCGGCAAGCTCTTTGTATTTGGCGTTATATTTGGCGAGTTCCTTTTCGGCAGCCTGCTTGGCTTCGATTATTCCCTGATCTCTGCCCTTGGCAAAAGCCTGATTGCACAGCGCATTTACCTGCGACTGCATTTGCGCCTGAGCCTGCGCCGCCTGTTGCGCGCGCAGCCTTGCCGCAGCCGCCGCTACCGACACGGGATCGTGCGCGTCGCGCATTATATTATTGACCGCAGCCTGCCGCGCCGCAGCCTGAGCCTGCGCGCGCTGACGCGCTATGATATCGTCTCGATTGGGCTTGGGCGCCGACGCTTCTTTGAGTTTAATGTCGTAATCGGCTCGCGCTTTGGGATCGGAAAGCACGGCGTTCGCCTCGTTGATGTCCGCAAACTTTTCCGCCGCCGCGGCGTCGTCGGGATTGACGTCGGGGTGGTAACGCTTTGCCAATACGCGGTAACTACGCTTTATTTCGTCGTCGGTCGCATTCATGCCGACTTCTAAAATTTTATAGTAGTTTTTCATTTGCCCTCGAGCGCATTGCCTCCGATACACATGATTAAGTCGTGTAAAATTATACTAAATAAATATGCGATTGTCAAGAATATTCATATTCCGAAAACGATTCGCCGTGCCGCCTAATCGGTATCCGCGCTCGCGGCGGTCAGCCATTTGTGCATGGATCGCACAGAATCGAACACGACTATCGGCGATCTGACGGCATTGAGTACGCCGCCGAATCGGTCGAAACCGTCGGGAATATCCTTTGCGTCGCCGAACTCGATCTTTGCGCCGCTGCGCAGCAGCGTGACGACGGAAGCGTTATGTGCGGCGGCGAGGTTTTTCATAAGCCCCACGACCGTCAGATTGACGAGTTCTTTGGGCGCGTCGCCGAATCCGTCTTTAAGCTCCGCAACAAGTTCCGCGCGCTCCTTTTCGGTTTTGAGCGACGATATGCGTCTGTAAAGTTCGACGCGAACGGTGCCGTCGCAGTAATCCTTGGGAATGACCGCCGAGAAATCGACCTTCATTACGGGATCTTTATGCGCTTTGAGTTCGGCGCCTTTAAGCTCGGCTACCGCTTCTCCGAGAAGTTTACAGTACATTTCGTAACCGACGCTGACCATATGCCCGTGCTGCTCCGCGCCGAACACGTTGCCCACGCCGCGTATGCGCATATCCTGTTCGGCGATCTTGACGCCGCTTCCGAGATCGGTATAGCGCGATATAGCCTCTAACCGCGCGAGCGCGTCCGACGAAAGCCCCATCTCGTTGCCGTACGTGAAATACACCTGCGCGACCCTGTCCGAACGCCCCACCCTGCCTTTGAGCTGATAGAGCTGACTCAGTCCCATGCGCTCCGCACCGTAGATTATCATGGTGTTGGCGTTGGGAATGTCTATACCGTTTTCTATTATGGTCGTTGCTACGAGAACATCCGTCTTGTGCTCGGCAAAGTCCTCGACGGCAGCGTTTATCCTGTTCTTTTCCATCTGCCCGTGCGCGTACGCGACGCGAACGTTCGGCATGAGCGATTGAAGCCGCCCCGCATACTCGGCTATACCCTTTACGTACTGACTGTTTATATAGTTGTACACTATATAAACCTGACCGCCGCGCTCGGTCTCGCGCGTTACCGCGTCTACGGCGAGAGCGTCCGAATACTCAGTTACGTATACCTGCGCCGGCAGTCTGCCCGTCGGCGGCGTTTCGAGCATGGATACGTCGCGTATGCCGCTCATCGCCATGTGCAACGTGCGCGGAATAGGCGTCGCCGACAGAGTGAGCACGTTTACGTCCGTTTTGAGATTTTTTATTTTTTCCTTGTCCGCTACGCCGAATTTTTGTTCTTCGTCGAGAATGAGCAGCTCCAAGTTTTTGAACTTTACGGAACTTCCCAAGAGCTTGTGCGTGCCGCATACTATATCGACAGATCCGTCCGCCAAGCCTTTTAACGTCTTTGCCGCGTCGGGCTCGGTACGCGACAGCGCCGCGACGCGCACGCCGAATTTTTCCATGCGCGCTTTTGTGTTTCGGTAATGCTGATGGCAAAGCACCGTCGTCGGAGACAGGAACGCGACCTGACCGCCGCCCGCTATCACTTTGAACGCTACGCGCAACGCGACTTCGGTCTTGCCGAACCCGACGTCGCCGCAGATAAGCCTGTCCATGATCTTGCCGCAAACGAGATCGTCGCGGCACGCGTCTATAGCCGAAAGCTGATCGGGCGTTTCGGCGTACGGAAATTCCGCCGCGAACTCGTCTTCGAGTTCGCTGTCGCGCGGATACGCTTTTCCGCGCACCGACTCGCGCTTGGCATAAAGATCTATGAGATCGAACGCCATTTTTTTGAGCTTGGCTTTGACGCGCTGCTTGGCGCGCTCGAACTCCGCGCCGCCGAGCTTGCTCAGTTTGGGCGGATTGTCTGTAAAATCGTATTTGCTGAGCCTGCCCATATTCTCTACGGGCACGTACAGCGTGTCACCGCCGGCATAGCGCACGGTTATGTAGTCGCGCTCGTATTCGCCGTAATCGACGGCGCCTACCGCTTCGCAAATGCCTATGCCGTGCGTTTCGTGAACAACGTAATCGCCGGGCTTGGGCAGTTCGTTCATGCCCGTGCGCCGCACCGACTCGAACGGATCGCGTTTCATGCCGACGTTGCGCATACCTATCACGACCGCGCCGGCATCGAAGAACACCGCGCCGTCCGCCGCGGGCGCTATATATTCGACGCCGAAACAGTCGAGCTTTTCAAGCCCCGCGCGTATATCCGCGGCGATATATACCTTATGTCCGCACGACTTCCAATCGGCTATATCATTTGCGAGCGTGCCGAGCGACCTGCCGTACAGAGGCAGATCCAAACTCTTGAATTTATAAACGCGGTCTGGCACGAAAAACCTGTTGCTGCTGTCTATTGCGTGAAAGCACAGCGCCGCGTATTTTACGGGCGGCACCGAAACAAGGTTATCAGCCGCGCAAGACGGCGCTTCGTTGGCTTCGATGAGTCTTTTTGCGCGCGCGACATGCTCGCGGTAACCGAACACACACCCGTCGTACACGCTTTTCGCGTCCTCGAAGATCATGGGCATTGCGCAATACTCGTCGAGCGTCGTGTGCGGAAAAAGCGACAGCACCGACTGTTCGCCGTCGGTATCGCCCATGTCGAGCCGTTCGGCAAGCCTGTGCTCGACGGGAATACCGTTCGCACCCGTCTTGCGCCTGCCGCCCGCTTCGATAAGCGCCGCAACAGCCGCAGTCCTGTCCGCGCCCGCCGTTTCGGACACGGGATACGCCGCAAAACTTTCCAGCCGTTCGCCCGCGCCCTGAGTAGCCATATCGAGCGCCCGCACCGACTCGCAGTCGTATCCGAAAAATTCGATGCGCGCGGCTTCTCCGCCCGGCGCACACACGTCCACTATATCGCCGCGCACGGCGAACTGCCCCGTTTCGCTCACATGCCCCGAACGCGTATATCCCGACGCGGCGAGCTTGGCGAGAAGCTCGTCCGTTCTCATCTTTTTGCCGACCGCGAACTCGACGGCGGCGGCGCGTACGTTTTGTGCGAGCGGCACTATCTGCATGAGCGCTTCCGCCGTCGTCACCGCAACTTTGCACTTTCCGCACGCAATATTGTATAAAGCGCGAGCACGCGCGCCCGACGGCGCGCCCGTAGCGAGTATGACGTTGTTTTTGGGTAGCAACAGCTCGGCGGACGGAAAATGCAATGACAGTTCGGTAAAAGCCGTACGAGCCGAAACCACATCCGCGCATACGTACATAAAGCTGTCGAACGCCGTGCATAGTATACGCGCGTCCGATTTGGTCAAGCCGAAAACGGACGTCTTGACCCCGGTCTTAAACGCCCTTACGACTTCGCCTATTTGTCCGCCGAACGCAGACACTATCTCGCCGACGCTTTTCATTATTCCGCCGTGACCGCTACGGTAAGATCCTGCCACGCTTCGCCGCGCGCCCACGCTTCGGCAAAGTCGCACGCCGCCGCGAACGATTTTTCGAGCAGCGGCTTTTCCGCACTGCCGAAATGCGCGAGCACGTAGTCTGCAAGCTGCATGTAGCAGGGTTTTAAGCCCGTACCTATGCGGATACGGGCAAACCCGACGCCGCCGAGCTTGGCAACGATATCGCGCATGCCGTTATGCGTGCCCGCAGACCCCGAAAGCCGAGCGCGGACAATGCCTTTCTTTATATCTATATCGTCGTAGACAACGAGTATATCCTTGTGTTCGATCTTGTAGTACCGCGAAAGAAATGCGACCGCGTTCCCCGAAAGATTCATATACGTGCGCGGCTTGCACAGAAGTATCTTTTCGCCGCCGACAGAAATGTCGGTCAGATCGGAATCGCTCTTTTTGTCGTATGCAAAATCGGGCGCGCGAAACCGCGACGCCAAAAGGTCGAGCGCAATGAATCCGACGTTATGGTATGTGTCGGAATATTCGCCGCCGGGATTGCCCAAGCCGACAATGAGTTTCATGGAATCTTATATCAGTCGATAACCGCGTTGAGCTTGGCAATGAGGTCGTTCACGTCGTTGCCGTGCGCCTCCGCCGCTTCCGCGACCGTTTCGCCGCGCGAAATGGGACAGCCCAAGCAGTGCATACCCATATCGAAAAATACCTGCGCCACTTTCTCGTTGTCGGGCGCGAGGCAAAGAACGTCGTAAATAGTCATATCCGCGGTAACTTTGTTCGCCATAATAATGATCTCCTTTCGTTTACGCTTGATCGCGTTTCAGTATATCACTCTTTTTTATTCTTTGTCAAGCGATAAATTTTTATAGCCGATATTGCGAACGGACCCTGCGCGGTCAAAAAACATACACGCGCAAAAGCGCAAACATGAGAAGCAGCGCCGCTACTACCGCGCCGACGACTATCGCGATCACATTGATCTTTTTGGACTTTGAACCGTCCTCGTCGTCCTTCGGCGTGAGCTTGACGTTCAGCTTGCGAATGAGCGAAGATATGCGCTTGTACAGCGGCAGTGCGACTATGACGGCTATGAGGCAGCGCATGACGTTAAACGGCAGCACCGAACAGAATATGTAAAGAACGTAGAAGTTTTCACGTGTGCACGAAGGAAACAGCACGCGCATTATTCCGAGAATTGGGTTCCAGCTTCCGCCGAAAAACAGCTCGACGTAAAACGGCACGAGCACGAGCCAGTTCATAAGCATCGACACGACCACCGACGCAGCCGAACCGACGAGCATACCGATAAGCGCGCCCTTGAACGTATGCTTTCTTTTATATATAAGCCCTGCCGGCACCACAAACGCGATCCCGATAAGAAGATCGGCAAGCTCGCCGACAAACACCGTAGATGTGGACTTGATTATGAGCTTGACCAAGATCTTGACAAACACCGTGATCGCACCCGAAAGCGGTCCGAGCGCAAATGTGCCTATAAGAACGGGAATGTCCGAAAAGTTCAGCTCGAGCCAGCTCGGGAACGCACCGGGTATCGCAAACCCGAACGCGTACAGCACCCCGGCGAGAACGGCGAACATCGCTATAAACGTTATGCGCGTCGAACTGAAATAACTGCTTGTCTGCTTTGCCATGATATTGCCTCTTTTCGCAAGTTTACTCGCAAACGAAAACGCCCCGTGCATTGCTGCATGAGGCGACAAAAAACAACTTTTGCGAAAAGCCGTTAACTTGTTCTTTTACCATCCGGACTTTACCGTCGGTACGGGAATTTCACCCGTTCGGGACGCGCCGTTTCGCACGTCTTAGCAGACTATACTGCCGGTGGGGAATTTCACCCCGCCCCAAAGAACTATTCGTTTGTACTTTTATTATAGTACCGCACAGCGCCGATGTCAAACGTTTTAAGATATGATTTCGACGATTTTCGTTATCGGCGCTTCGCGAAAATACGGTTGAGATTATTGACTTCGGGCTTCGCCTCGTTCGGAATGACAGAAAGTAATGTTTGTTTGGTTTGTCATATATTGTATCATTCCGAGCGGAGCGAAGAATCTCTTGTGCATCACCGTATGCGCTTCCCGCATCACGTTTGAGCGTCGCCGTCTACCGCCTCGATCTGCTTGATGATTATTTCGTTGCCCGTAAGAAGATAGGTGCGCTCGCTCTTGCAATACGGGCATATCCTGCCGTGCTCGACGGTCGGATAATCCTTGCCGCAGCCGTCGCAGTGCGTAACGGCGTCGATCTTTTCTATGATTATCTTCGCGCCGAAAAGAACGGTTTCCTTTTTGACCGCCCAATTCCAGCAATCCTCGAAAAGATACGGCACTACCGTGGACACCTCGCCTATCTCGACGGTCACCGAGTTTATCTTGGTAACGCCGTTTTCGCGCGCTATGTCGTTTACTTCTTTAATGCAGTGGAAAACGACGCCGAGTTCGTGCATCAGTCCTTATCGCCCTTTTGCGCCGACGCTTTTTTCTTTGCCGCTTTGACTTTTTTGTATTCCGCTTTTTTGGATTTTACAAACTTCCTGTCGTCCTTGGACTTGGGCGCAAACACGAGCTTCGCGGCGCGTTTTACCATGTACGGCAGAATGTGCTTGAACTTATCCTCGGCGACGACCATCTTGCTCGCTTCGGGGTGATCGCGCCTTAATTCTATCGCGTCGAACTTGCACTTGGTGGTACACACTCCGCAGCCTATGCATTTGTTTTGATCGACGACGGTGACGCCGCAACCCAAACACCTGGCAGTTTCCTTTTTTATCTGTTCTTCGGTGAGCGTGCCGTGCGCGTCGGCGAACGGATCCGCTTTGTCTGCGGCTTCGTCGAATATCGCTTCCTGCCGCGACGAATTGTCGTAGCTTTCCACAAACACGTCGCGCTTGTCGAGTTCGATAAACTCGCGGCGGTTTCTGCCGATCGTCATGTGCCCGTGCTGAACGTAGCGGTGAAGCGACTCCGCCGCCTCGTGTCCCTGCGCTATGGCGTCTATGGCAAACTTGGGTCCCGTATACACATCGCCGCCGACGAAAATATCGGGCGCGGAAGTGCCGTAAGTGAGCTTGTCGGCTATCGGATAATTCCCCCTGCCGAGCTCCACGTTCTCGCCGTCGAGCAGCTTGCCCCACTCGACCGTCTGTCCTATAGCGAAGATCGCAAGCTCGCAATCGACAGTCATCGTATCGTCCTCGTCGTACAGAGGATCGAATCTGCCGTTCTCGTCGTACACTTCGAGACAGTTCTTAAACGTGACGCCTTCGACTTTGCCGTTCTTCGCGACGACCGCTTTGGGACCCCAGCCGCATTTTATCGTTACGCCGTCCGCTTCCGCCTCTGCGATCTCCTCTTTGGACGCGGGCATTATATCGCGGTGCTCGAGACAAAGCATAGTCACCTTTTTCGCACCGCTCCTCGCCGCGACGCGCGCCGCGTCGATAGCGACGTTGCCGCCGCCCACAACGACGACGCTGCCCGCCGTCTTCTTTTTGCCGGTGTTCGCCTGTTTAAGATACGCCACGGCGGTCGTAACGCCGTTCGCGTCGATGCCCGATATGTCGGGAAGCCGTCCGCCCTGACAGCCTATCGCTATATAAAACGCTTTATAACCTTTTTCGCGCAGTTCCGCGAGCGTAACGTCCTTACCGACCTCTACGCCGCATTTTATCTCAACGCCCATCTCGCGCATAATATCTATTTCGGCGTTGATAACGTTCTTTTCGAGTTTGTACGACGGAATTCCGTAGGTTAGCATACCGCCGGCTTTTTCGTTCTTTTCGAACACGGTCGGATAATAACCTTTCTGCGCAAGATAGAAAGCGCACGAAAGTCCCGCCGGACCGCCGCCGATAACGGCTATCTTTTCTTCCCATCTGCCCGTATTGGACGCGACAACGATGTCTGGCACGTATCTGTGTTCCGCTTCGAGGTCTTTTTCGGCGATAAACTTTTTGATTGCGTCAATCGACACCGCGCGGTCGAGCGTCCCGCGCGTGCAAGCGTCCTCGCAGCGCCTGTTGCACACTCTGCCGCACACCGCGGGGAACGGGTTTTCTTTCTTGATAAGCGCGAGCGCTTCGCGGTATTCGCCCGCAGCCGCTTTCTTTATGTAGCCCTGAACTGCGATATGCGCGGGGCACGCCGTTTTGCACGGCGCAGTACCGCTGTCGTGACAGTTTATCCTGTTCTTGTCGCGGTAATCTTCGTCCCACATGTGCTTGCCCCATTTGATCCTATCGGGGAGCGGCTGTTTAGGATATTTGACTTTCTTTCCGTCGGCACGGCAAAGTTTCTGCCCGAGCTTGAGCGCCCCCGCCGGACAGTATTCGACGCATTGTCCGCACGCTACGCATTTATCGTTTGCCACGTGCGCGCGGTACGCCGAAGCCGACATGTTGGGGGTATTGAAAAGCTGCGAAGTGCGCAGCGCATTGCATATGTTGACGTTGCAGTTGCAGATTGCGAAAATCTTGCCCTCGCCGTCGATATTCGTCACCTGATGAACAAAGCCGTTATCCTCGGCGCGCTTTAATATCTCCATCGCCTCGTCGTACGTTATATCGCGGCCTCTGCCCGTTTCACGGCAGTAGTCAGCCATATCGCCCACGCCGATACACCAATCCTCGCAACTGTCGGCGCAGCCCTCGTCGAGCTTTTTGCGCCCGTAACGGCACGAACAAATAGACGCGCCGAGGTGCCCTTCGTAACGCTTGAGCCAATAGGAAATGTGCTCGATATCCATGGTTTCGTTCTGCATGGATATCGCCTTTTCGACGGGTATAACGTGCATGCCTATGCCCGCGCCGCCCGGCGGCACCATTGCCGTAACGTGCTCGAGCGGCAAAAAAGTCATGCGCTCGAAAAACATCGCGAGCTCGGGATGTTTATCCATGAGCTGCTTGTTCATATTTGTGTATTCCGCCGAACCTGGGACGAACAGCGGCACCCAATAGTGCCTGTCGCCGCGTTCGAACGTCGCGCCCGCTTCGGGTCCGTCTTTCGTGTATTTGTCGCCGAAGTCGTACTCGAGCATGCCGAGGTACGACAGCTTATCCACCGTCGCGTCGAACGTTTCCGTATCGAGCCCCGACATGGTTTTTAGCTCGGCGTACGGGTACTTTTTGCGAGTTTTCATAATGAGCAGAAGATCGAGCGAGCGTTCGCGCTCGTCCGCCGTCATTTCGTCCTCGAATATGCACGCGAATCCCCAATACTCGGGATCGGCGGTTTTTATGCCTTTGATCTTGCCGGGCAGTCTGTCTGTGACTCGCCGTACATACTTCAACAGTTTAGGATTGGGCGCTTGGTCGCGCATGTGCGCGGGTATGTACTTATCGCTCATTTCGGGCATAATCGTTTATCCTTTCCTTTCGGGTAGTGTTGTTTTTTACAGTGCTTTCTGCGCCGACACCTTTCGGACGATCCAATCGGCGAACTTATCTATCCCCTCGCCCGTCTTGGCGCATACGGGGATCACCTCTGCATTCTTATTGCGCATGGCAATGTACTCTTTGCACTTTTCGAGATCGAAATCGAAGTACGGCATAACGTCGGTCTTGTTTATAAGAACGAGATCGCACACCGTGAACATGAGCGGATATTTGAGCGGTTTGTCGTGTCCTTCGGGGACTGACAGTATCATACAGTTCGCCGAAGCGCCCGTGTCGAACTCGGCGGGACAAACGAGATTGCCCACGTTTTCGAGTATTGCGAGATCGACTTCCCGAAGATCGAGTCCGTCAAGCCCCTGCCGCGTCATTTCCGCGTCGAGATGACACATTCCGCCCGTATGAAGCTGCACCGACTTTACTCCTGTAGCTTGCGCGATCTTTACGGCGTCCACGTCCGAGTCTATATCCGCTTCCATTACGGCTATGCCGAGTTTGGATTTGAGCGCGTTTATCGTGCGTATGAGCGTCGTCGTTTTTCCGCTGCCGGGCGCGGACATCACGTTAAGAAGAAACACGCCCTTTGACTTAAGCTCGGCGCGCAATCTGTCGGCGTCCCTGTCGTTGTCCTCGAAAACGCTCTTTTTTATCTCTATTACACGTACTTTGTCCATTTATCACCGCCTGTATTATATGCCGCAATTTTATCATATATTTTGCGTGATGTCAATACTGTTTCACAGATCGGACTGCCGTCTGTCTTTGAATACGAGTACGTCCGCAAGCTCGACGCCCGCAAGCTCGCAGTAAAACAGCAGATCGTCGAGCGGAGGACGGGACACGCCCGTTTCCCAATTGTTTATAAGATTTTCGCTCACGTCGAAAACGTTGCCGAGTTCGCGCCGACTGATATTTTTGTCCATGTTTTCCACTCGGCACTCACGGCAGTTCATATCGCAAGGCGTTTTGTCCTCATCCCATTGTGCGAGCGTGTTTCGCGTGCCGAACACGGTGTTGCAAAGACAGGCATATCGCCTAAGCGCGATATTCTCCGTCCTAAGCCGCGCGAGGTTTTCGCCTGTCGCAACCCAATCTATCTCGTTTTTCTTCTTAAGTTCCACAACGGTAACATTATACCACAACCGTAAACAAATTGCAATATTCAATGCGAAAAATACGCAAAAACGCCGCGGCTGCAACAAAAACACGATGTCACGGTCGCGGCGTCCGAAATATTTCCGTTTTTCAGTTTTCTTCGTTTTTGTCGAGATAGCCAGCGCGGTATGCGCAAACCGCATAGACGATCGAGATCCCCAGCCACAAAAGTCCGCCGCACATCATTATCAGCGCAAAGCCCAAATCGCTCGATTTGGAAAAAACATACTCGCCCGTGCCATTCTTTTGAACGTATACATTCATCGTCATACCGACCTTACACCTGCCAAGGTCGCCTATATACGACGCGTTTTCGTATTTTTTGCCGTCGCGCTCATAACTTACAAGCACTTTTACGGTAACGTCCGATCCGTCGAGATCGCCGGTCTCGCAAGCGGTGACGGTGGCGGAAACTTTGACGAACCCCGCGTCGCGAACGGCTTGCGTTACCGTCCAAATGCCCCCGCCGATAATGACCGCCGCCGAAAGCGCGATCATGACCGCTATGAGCGTTTTTCTGCCGCGCGCGGTCATTTGCCGTCGGCGACAAGCGTAGCGATGGCATGTGGGCGTATCACGAACCGCGTGCTCTCGCCGTCGATGTCGAGCACTATTTCACGCCTGCGACTCGATGTGTTTTCTATAACGATTATTTTGCTGCCGTCGGGATTTTGATACGCTACGGTATAAAGCTGTTTGTCGCAGTCGTTGCCGCAATAAAGCCGAACCGCACCCTCTTTGATGAATTTGGAAAAATGCCCTATGTAGTAATAGGACGACATGTACAGCACTTCGCCCGTCCTTTTGTCTATCATGATAGGCGCTTCGCAAAAGTTTTTCACATACGTAGGTCCGCCCTCTTCGTCGAGATACATATTCCAGTCTATCCAGCCCTGCGAATAGTTGTTGAAGTCGTTTATAATGTTTTTCGCATAGCGTTCGCCGTGCTCCCACTCGCCCGCATACTGACGTTCGCCCGTAGTGGAATCGCACGCAAGCTCGACGCAGCACTCGGTCAGAAGAAGAGCCTTTTCGGGGCAAATCGCGTGCACCGTCGAAAGATTGTCGCTCTTGGGACAGCAATACCAATGATAGCCTATTCCCCAGACAAGATCTCTCACGCCCTCTACCGCAAACGATTCGAGCACGCGCCTGACGACGGCGTCACGGTTATGATCCCAAAGTATTATTTTTGTATCGTCGAGCCCGTGCGCGACGAGCGACGGATACAGATGATCGCGTATAAACTCCGCTTCTTCGGTCGCGGTGTATATGCACGATTCCCAGCGCTGAACGGCTTCCGGTTCGTTCTGCACGGTCATTGCGTCTATTCGTATGCCGCGTTTTTTCATCTCCTCTATGAATCGGCAAAAATATTCCGCCCACGGTTTTTTGTATTCGTCGAGAAGTTTTCCGCCGTGCTGCAATTCGTTATTATCTTTCATGAACGCCGGCGGGCTCCAAGTGGAAAGCACGGTAAAAAATCCGCCGCTCGCCGCTTCACATTCCTTATAGAAATCGAACCGCGCAGCGTCCCACGACACGTCGAACGTTTCGAGCGCAGCGTCGCCGTCCGCTATGTACACTCTCGGCCGCGGACAGAAATCGGTGCTGTGCATGGGCAGTCGCGCAAGGTTGTAGCATAATCCGTCCTTTGAAAAGTATGCGTCTATGACTTGTTTGCGCTTGTCGGGCGGAAGCACGGACACGGCTATCATGGCGGCTTCGGTAAACGCGCCGCCGAAGCCCATGTGCGTCTGAAAACGCTGCGACGAATCGACCACGACGTTATAGCTCTTGCAATTGCCCGCGGTGCGCGGCTGACTGCGCAGAATCGACTTTGCGAATCTGACGTTGCTTGATTTTTGAGTGACGTATGCGGTTATCATTGTATTGCCTCGTAGCTGATTTTGAGAAGTCCGTTGTACTCGCGGAAAATATAATTGCGGTCGCCGACTGAGTATACTTTGTTGAAATCGGCGTTGGTTATGCACTCGTCTTTTGAAAGCTCGGCATAAACGGTGCCGAACACCAATCTTATATCGTACCACTTGTCCGCTTCCGAAAGAGCTTCGCCGAGCGGCAGTTCGTACGAATAAGTTCCGTCGCCGTTATCCGCCGCTTCGGCAACGGCAAGTTTTACAATGCTTCCGCCTGTCAGAACAAGCTCGGGCGGAACATGCACGTTTTCCTTCAGCGAAAGCGTTACGGAAAGCGCCGCGCCGTTTTGGGTGTTCAGCGATACGCGGTAAGCCGAACAGAACTCCTCGGCATAGCGCGCAGTGTCCTCTTCGAAATAGATCTTGAGCATCGCCTCGTCGTCCGACGCGCCGTCGGGCTTCCAATCGACAATGCTGTAAATCACGCCGTCGTCGTTTACCGTCGAAGCGCCGACGGTGTCTTTGCCGCCGAACCGCTTGGGCACGTCGGTAATTATAGCGCCGCGCCAAGCCAGACAGATATCGTACCAAAGACTCGGCTTTATAAGATCGGTACAGTCGAATTCCATAACCGCCGTGCCGCCGTTCCACTCCGCCGAACAGCCGTAAATTTCGTCGCCCGTGCCGCTCTTTACCACAAGCTGCAAGTATTCGGCTTGCGCCGCTGCGATCTCGCCGTCGGCATCGACTTTGACTTCGACTTTCAGCTTCGGTCCCGCGGTCACCGACGCAGACATGCCGACAAACTGACTTTTTATGCCTGAACCTGCCACCACGGGCGACGATATCACCGTCAACAGCCCGTTTTTGGCGGTCGTAACCGAATAGTAATATTTTTGCGCGTCGTACTTGGACTCGGGCACTATACATTCGTTGTTTATTATCGCGATGTTGCTTTCTACGACTTCCGCGGACGAGTCGAACGAGCTCTTGTCCGAAACGTACACAGCCTTGCCCTCGGGATCGCAGAACGAACTCCACGACACGCCGTAAGTATAGTTGAAGTTGAATATCGCGCCGCCTTCGACACGCTCGTCGAGCGACGGGAACATGCTCGGCACGGTAAGCGGCAGTACCGCCTGCTTGTTTTCGCCCGTCACCCAAAGATAGTATTCTTCGTTGAGATTGAGCGAACGCGAAAACGCGAAACGCGTCTTTCCCCCGTCGGGCACGGCAGATACCTGTATAGGCGTATCGGTCGGCTTTATCCTGTCGCGCTCGGTCAAATACACGGCTACGTCGTCGCCCGAGCAGTCCGCCGAAAATTCGAAAGCGTACGAATCCACGCCCGTCTGCGTCATGACCACGTCCGAGAAAGTATATGCGTAAAACTCGCTCTCGCCGCGCCTGATCCCGCCGCAGCCGCCCGCCGCAAAAGCTATCGCGCCGAGTGCCGCCAAGCCTGCAATAACAGATAATTTACGTTTCATAGCTCACTCCTTTCGCCTTTCAGCACACGAACGTCACTACGCTCTGCGGCAGCATATCGTAGCTTATTTTCATGCCGTCGATCACTACGTCGACGGGCGCCGTATTCGTTTCGTTTGTATTGCACACGACGGCAATGACCGCGCCGTCGTTGCGGTAGTACGACATAACGTTGAGATCGGCATACTCGGTAGTCGTCTTCAGCGCATAGCAGCTCGTTCCGTCCACGTCGTACATAAACCGCGACACCTGCGCCATTGCGTAGTAAGCGGACGACTTGGTATACTTATACACCGTTTCGCCGCGGCGCGTTATCTTGTCGAGCGAAATAACGCCGTAGCACTCGTTGCCGTGGTAGGCGGGCGTGGGCTGTCCGTCGCTCGTCAGAACGTAGTTCCAATACAGCGCGCCGCCTGCGCCGTTCCAGGCGTTGTCGTCCGCGTCCGTCTGCACGGCACACGGATTGACTACTATGTTTTTGCACGCGTACGTAAGATTGCTCGCAAAGTCGGTGCCCGCCGCACTCTCCGTGATCTCGGTTATGAGCGACGCTTTGCCGTAATCTTTGGATATCTTTTCTATGCCGTTCCTCATGCCGTACATCATATCGGGATTGAAATACCCGTCGCCGTCGTAGCCGTGAAGCCCGACCGTTGCCGAATACTTGCCCGCCGTTTCGGCGTTCTCCTCGTAGATCTGTTCGAGATATGTGTCGGCAAACGCGCCCGACGAAGAACCGTAATTGAAATCCCAGCTCACAATATCGACGGACAGTCCTGCCGCCGCCAGTTTTTTGCCGGTAAGTTCCGTAAGTTTTGCCGCTTCTACGGCGTTCATGTCCATTGTAGGATAGCTGAGCGCGCCCACGCTCGGTTCGTTCAGTAGTGTGAGCATGGAAATGTTTATGCCCTGCTTTTTGTACTCCGAAACGAACTTTACAAGGTAATCGGCGTAAACTTCGTACATATCCTCTTTGAGTCCGCCGCCGCCTACGAGCGCGCCGTTTAGCTTCATCCAAGCGGGCGCAGACCACGGGCTCGCCATGAATTTGATTTCGGGATTGACTTCGAGCACCTGTTTGAGCACGCCTATAAGCTCAACGTCGTTATCGAGATTGAATTTTTCGAGCGACGCGTCCGTTTCGCCGTCGGGCAGATCGTCGCATGTAAAATACATGTCGCCCGCGATATAATCGCTCGCGCCTACGGGAATACGCACCACGCCGAAATTAGCCCCGTCGCGCGAAAACAGATCGTGCAAGATATCCGAACGGGTTTCCGCATCCGCCTCGGCGAGAAGATGCGCGCTCGCATGGGTCATCGACGCGCCGTAGCCGACGTAGCTTTGATACAGCTTGTCGGTACTCACGTACACCGTCTGCCGAGTATAGTCCTCTTCTTTGAACTCCGAAAACGCGAGCGACGACTTGCGTGCGAAAAGGCTCGATTTGGTGCCCGCCGTTTCGTAGACCGACACTCTGTCGGGATGAGTGTACGATATTCCGTCGCACGCCGCAAGCCCGAGCGCCGAACACGCCATGACCGCACCGACTGCCGCAGCCGCGAATTTTTTCAATGCTTTCATTTTTTTGATTTACCTCTCGCTTTAATGATCGTTTGGCGGCGGACTAAAACAGCCGCATGTCGAGTTCCGCGTCGAAAACGCGCATTTTATCAAAGTCGAACGATATAAACGCTTCGCCCGTCGGCACTTCCGTTCGAACGGGCAGAACAAAGGTCTTGTCGCCCAGCCGCACCGACGCGAATTTTTTTCCGTAATCGAGTATCTCCGCAACCTCGACTGGCACGCCGTCGGTAACGAACGTCACCGCGTCCGCGTCGATCTCGAATCTCAATGCTTTTTTGAATATAGACCGTCCGCAAGCATACATCTTTTTGTCGAACTCGAACGGCGTTTCCATCTTGACCGAATGCGCGTCTATAAACCGCTTTTTTTCTTTGCCGACTTTTTCTATAATATACTTGCCGTCGATGCGCACGACGTCCGCCAACGCTTCCGCCGCGACGCCGCCGTCGTTCGAGAACGCGATCCTGTCGAACAAAAGCTGCGCGCTTACCTTGTCGCCAACGCTGCGAACCGCACCGTCCCTGACGAAAACGCGCGTATCGCCCATGCGCACACGGTAAACATAGGTAGACTTGCCGAGATCGTCCGCACTCTCTATTACACCGGCGAATCCGCCGCCGTCCGCTATGCGTACCGAATCGGGCGCGACCGTTGCCCGATATTTTCCGTCGGGAAGCAATCCGACGAGCGCGGGCGGTAGCGGCGCGGTCCCGCCGAGCATTTTTATTTTGCCGTTCTTGACTTCGCAGTCCGCCGTGACCGTAGGAACGCGATGTTTGACCGTGATCTCCGTTTGCGCGTCGAATATGTGGATTTTGGCGGTATTGACCGAAAAACACGCTTCGTCACCCGCCTTTATACCGACGTTTTCGACCGTTACCGAACAGAACGCCGTTTCGCTGTCCTCTTTGAATACCGCGTCGTCCGCAGTATCCGCATGAATGATCGTTTGCGTGCCCAGCTCCTCTACAATAGACACATTTGCCTTTATACATGCGTCCGCCGAATCGCCGCCAGTCGGTTTGATGTCGTCGGGGCGTATGCCGAGAAAAACGTCTTTACAGCCGTCTGTATACGCGTCGTCTATATTGTACGTATGCTCGGGCGGAATGACCAGAGTAAAGCCGTCGGCGGCGGCCGTCACGCCGCCGTCCTCACCGCGGGTAAGCCGCGCACGGAAAAAGTTCATTTGCGGCGTGCCTATAAAGCCGGCTACGAACTTGTTTTCGGGATATCTGAAAAGGTTTTGCGGCGTGTCTATCTGCTGAACGAATCCGCCTTTCATGACGACTATCCGATCGCCCATAGTCATCGCTTCCACCTGATCGTGAGTGACGTATATAAAAGTCGTTTGCAAGCTCTTGTGAAGCCGCGTTATCTCCGTGCGCATTTTTGCGCGCAGCTTGGCGTCGAGATTGCTCAGCGGCTCGTCAAAGAGAAACACGTTCGGCTCGCGGACTATCGCCCGACCGAGCGCGACGCGCTGCCGCTGTCCGCCCGAAAGCGCTTTGGGCTTGCGGTTGAGATACTCGGTAATGCCCAGCGTTTCGGCAGCCGCGCGCACTTTTTTATCTATCTCGTCCTTGGGCACTTTGTGCATGCGCAGTCCGAACGCGATATTGTTGTAAACGGTCATGTTCGGGAACAGCGCGTAATTTTGAAACACCATGGAAATATTGCGGTTTTTGGGCTCGACGTGGTTGCAAAGCATGTCGCCTATCCACAGCTCGCCCGCAGATATCTCTTCAAGCCCTGCGACCATGCGCAGCGTAGTCGATTTTCCGCAGCCCGACGGCCCTACAAACACGATAAACTCTTTATCCTCGATCTCGAGGTTGAAGTCGCTCACCGCTTTGACTTTGCCGTCGTAAACTTTATAGATATGTCGTAAAGATACCTTAGCCATTAACGGTAATCTCCTTTCGTAACGATTGTTTTAGCCGCCGTACCGCGGCAATACGCTCCGTCTCGAGCTTTATCCCTTTACTGCGCCCGCCATCGTTCCGCCGATGATATACTTTTGCAAGACGAAAAACACTATTATCATTGGCGCCGAAACTATGACCGCGCCCGCAAGCTGCACGGTAAGATCGTAGTCCGCACCCATAAGCTCGGCAAGCGAGGTGGAAAGCGTGCGGAGATCGGGATCGGAATTAACTATATACGGCCACAGATAGTTGCTGTAATTCCACATAAACGTCGTGATCCCGAGTACTATCAGCATGGGCTTTACGAGCGGCAGCACGATGCGGAAGTATATGCGGAACACGCCTGCGCCCTCTATCTTTGCCGCCTCCTCTATCTCTTTATCCACGCCTATGAATTGCTGACGCAATAAGAATATATTGTAAATACTCATGAGAAACGGCAGTATAAGCGCAGGTATGCTGTCGGTAAGACCCAAAAAGTCGCAGATCAGATAATTCGGCACGAGCATGACCGTTCCCGGCACCATCATCGACAGCAGAGAAACCTTGAATATCCCGTTGCGCCCGAAAAACTTCAGACGGGCAAAAGCATACGCAGCGAGCGAGTTCAAAAACAGATTGGCCACGGTGTTTACCACGCAGACGATCATCGTATTGAGAAACACTCTGCCGAGATCGAGCGCCGCAAACGCTTCCGCGTAGTTTTCGAAGTGAAAGGACAGCCTGCCGTTTTCGTCAATGGGCAGCAATGTGAATCCCGTGCTGTTATAAGCCGTTTCGGTGCGCAAAGACGTGACTATCATCCACAGATACGGCACGATAAACGCAAGGCACAGCGCCGCAAGCACGACGTACACCACAGTCTTTTTTGTGACCGATACGCCGTTGAAGCGTTTGGGAAAGCGAAGTTTTTCAGCCGTTTTTTTCATGCGCTTGCTTTCTCCCGAAAATTTTCTTTAACAGTCCTTTGCCCTCTTTCTTGGGATCGGAACCGCGCTGCACGCGGAACTGAATGAGTGTGATCACAAGAATGATCGCAAACAGGAAGTACGACATCGCCGAAGCCGTTGCGTAATCGCACGTGCGACGCATCATGTAATACAGTCCGTAAACGTAGGTATATACGCTCTGCACTGTCGTCGTATCGCCATATATGACGAGCATCTGCTCGCCGACCTGAAACCCGCCGATCATGCCCGTTACGAGAAAGAAGAATACGGTGGGCATGACGTTGGGCACGGTTATATAAAAGAACTTGGAAATGGCGCCCGCACCGTCCATTTCCGCCGCTTCGTACAGCGCGGGGTCTATGTTCTTCATTGCGCTAAGCATTATAAGCACGTTGTAGCCGAGCCCGCCCCACACGCTCATAAGCGCAATTACGAGAAGCGCCGTACTCTCGTTGTTAAGAAAATCGACGTTGGTCGAAAACATTTGGTTTATGAGTCCGTCGGGCGCGAGCATCTGTTTCCACATTACCATTATAGCTACGCCGACAGTCACCGACGGAATGTAAAATACCGTTTTGAAAAACTTTTCGCCTTTTATCTTCGAATTGAGAAGCGACGAAACGATGAGAGTGAGAACAATGTTGATCGGCACGGTGATAACGATGTACAGGAACGTCGTTTTGAGCGACGACCAAAACATCGGATATTTGACCGAGTTCGTAAACAGGTCTATATAATTATCGAAGCCGACGAACGTATAGTCGTAAAGATGTTCGAGCGAATAATTGGTAAAGCTCATTACGAGCGCGATTATCATCGGCGCGAGCTGGAACACGACAAAATACAGCAGAAGCGGCGCAATAAACGCATAGCCTACCGCATTGCTCTTTATCTTGGCTTTCGTCTGTGCCTTCATCGTTCACCTTATTTCAAATACTGTCCCGCAAACGCGCGTATGTCCGAAAGCGCTTTTTCGAACGTCGATTCGCCGTCGATATATTTGTTGAGCCCGCTCGGGATGCCGTTGTCGTTGACCTGTATCCACCCCGAAACAACGGGACGCACCTGCGCGTTTTCGAGCGAGTCTTTGATCACGCCGTACATCTTGTACACAGACGAAGCGGGATCGCCCGAGAACGTTTCCACCTTGGCATACTTGTCTATCGCCGAAAAGTTGTTTGTGCACGCTTGGAACATATCGGCGCAATCTTCGGATACGAGATACTTCATAAATTCGAGCGCGCTGTCTTTCTTTTCCGATTTATTGGCGATGACGAGATTCTCGCCGCCTATATTGGACTTCGACCCGATATCGGCAGTCTTTCCCGGAACGGGTATGGCGCCGAACGTGGTATACGAAACGTTGAGGTCTTTGATAGCCGAACTGTCGGCAAGGTTGAAAAGCACCTTGCCTGCAGGCGACGACGTAGTGCCCTTGAATCCCGTGGAAGAATTGTATATCTCTTTGGGCGAATTGTCGTACAAATACTTGATCATCTCGAACGCGCTCTCGGTCGCTTCCTCGTCGGGGAACACCGTCTTTGTGGCGGGATCGTACATCGTCCCGCCCGCCGCGGCAACAAAGCACTGCGAGTACCAACCCATATATCCGCCGCTGCTCATTCCGCCGAAAAGCGCATAATCGGTCCCCAATCCGCTCACTCTGCCAGCAAACGCTTTGAGATCGTCCCAAGTCTTTACCGCTTCCACCGCGGCAACCGCCTCGGCGTCGGTATTCAGCCCGAGCGCCGCTTTTACCGTAGCGGTATTGTAGTAAAACACCGACGTGTTCATGGTGAGCGGCACGGCGTAGCAAGAACCGTTGTACACCGTCGTCTGCCACGCGCTGTCGTTGAACGCGTTGCGGTCGAACTTAAATCCGTCGCCGTCGGAAACGGTTTCCGTTTCGCCGCTTCCGTCGGTTATGTAGCCGTCGAGATTATACAAAAGCCCGGAGCTTGCATACTGCGCCAAAAGCGGCTGATCGAGATAGAGTATATCTATATCCTTTTTGCGTCCGCCGATCTTTGTGGATATCGTCGCATTGTAATTGTCTTTGGAAACGGGCACGTGCTTGACCTTTATCCCCGTTTGCTCGGTAAAATCGGCGATCTTTTCTTCGAGCTGCGCGTTCAGCTTGCTCGTCATGGAATAATGGTAAAACGTTACGGTATTGTCTCCGTCGCCGCTTCCGCACGCGGTCATCGACCCTATCACCGCACAGCCGAGAACGACAGCCACACCCGCGCGCAATAACGATTTCTTCATTTTCTCACCTCTTGATTTATTTTGCCGACACAAACCGAAATAATACTTCGGTTGTGAATGTTAGCGCTAACATAATTATAGCACCGTCATTTTACGCTGTCAATAGTTTTTGAAAAATTGTATGAAAAATTTTTAACGCAAAAAAATGCGTTCCGAAAAGCGTAACGGAACGCAATAAAACAAAATAAAGACAAAGCGGAAAAAGTGCCGCTAAAAGTACCCCCCCCCCGAGGTTTACGCGCATATCTGCCGCAACGGAATATATTTGCGCGTCGGAGACGAAAATATGCGTCATGCCGATTCGCCTATCATGAGATGAGGCGCGACGTATATGCCCTTTTCGGGGATCTTGCCGTTTATCATACCTATTACCGTATCGGCGAGTTTGACGCCCATATCGTAGAGCGGCTGCTTGACCGTAGTGAGTTTGGGGAACACCGTGTTTTCGAAACCGAAGCCGTCGAAACCGCTGACCGCGATCTTTTCCGGGATAGCGATCTTTTTGCGCTGCAACGCATGCATACACCCTACCGCAATAAGATCGGTAGCGCACACTACGGCGGTGGGCGACGCGGTATCCAAAAGCCGCTCGCAGGCGTTAAACCCCGCCGCTTCGCTGTTGTCGCTTATTATAATCATGTTGTCGGGGCAGGACAGCCCGTGATCTTCCAACGCGCGCAAAAAGCCCGCCTTGCGCTGCAACACGTAGTGTTCGTTGTAATCCATGCCGATGTATGCGATATTGCGGTGCCCTTTGCCTATTATGTATTCGGTAACGTCGTACACGCCCTTAAAGTTGTCTACATCCACCCAATTCGCAAACGCGTTGCTGTTGCCGTAGAGCACGGACGGCTTTTGCGCCGATATGCGCATAAATTCTTCTTCGTCGTCGATATTTAGTCCGACCGCGATCATTCCGTCGCAATTGTCGTCTACCGCCATGCGCCGACGCAAACTGAGGCTGTAACCGAGATAGCCGAGCCGCTCGCCTATCGCGCTGACGGTCTGCGCGACAAACGCTTCCGTACTGTCGAGTACGGACGGGATATAAAGACAGATATTAAACGCACAGCCTTTGGCAAGCGAGCGCGCGCCGCGGTTCTGGACATAACCGAGCTTATCTATCGCCGCCATGATTTTTTTGCGCGTATCTTCCCTGACCCTGTCCGGCTCGTTAAACGCGCGCGACACGGTCATCACCGAAAATCCCGTTATTTTTGCAATGTCGTTTATAGTTGCCATAATACAAAACCTTTGTAAGTTGATTATATTATAGCCTTACTGTCGCATTTTGTCAACACATCCCGTGAATTTTAACGTTAACATTTACAACTCGCCGCAAGGCGATTCGGGCATGCGTCGCGTCTTTACGCGCCGAGCTGTTTTGCCGTGACCGTAAACGTTGTCGGCACCGTGTCGTACACCACGTATCTGCCGCTGACCGTGCCGCGGTAAACGGTGACTTCCGTTTTATCGCCGGGCTTGAGCGCCGCGATCGCGTCGTTGAAGCCGAGCACGGTCGTTATCTGCTTATTGCCTATGGATACGATACGGTCGTAGAGCTTGAACGTATTCTTTTCGACGTCTGACACCTTGTTCACGTAAATGACGTGATTGTACGTGTCGGACGCAACCTCTATCCCGAGCGAAACCCTGCCCGTAACGACGCCGTTTTGCACAAGGTCGTTAAAAATATCGCGAGCGGTGTCGGCGGGGATGGCGAAGCAAATGCCTTCCACTTCTTCGTCGCTCGTTTTGGCATTCACGATGCCTACGAGCTCGCATTTCATATTGAACAGTCCGCCGCCGGAGTTGCCGGGGTTGATGGCGGTATCGGTTTGCAGCAGGGTCATTGTATAATCGCCCACAGAGATCGAGCGTTCGGTCGCCGAAAGTATGCCTTTAGTGACAGTGCCGCCCAGCGAACCGAGCGGATTGCCTATGGCTATAAGATCCTCGCCTATTCGCAGATCGGAGCTGTTGCCCCACACCGCGACGTTGAGCGTTTTTGTTTCCGCGATCTCGAGTACCGCTATATCGCCGCTCTTATCGGCGGCGATAAGCGACGCCGAATACGTAGTGCCCGACCTGAGCGTAACCGTTATGTTGGAAGCGCCTTCTATAACGTGGTTGTTGGTAATTATATAATACTTGCCGAACCCGTCGTCGTGCGCGACTATGACGCCGCTGCCGGCACCCGACACAACGTATTGCATACCCCATTGCGTATTGACCGATTCGGTGCGTATCTCCACTACCGACTCCGCCACTTTCGCGACCACGTCCGCCGTCGAACTTTGAACGGTCGAATCTGTCGATACGTACGACGTAAGCATTTTCGTCCCGCTCGAAGTAAAACCGACGCAGCCGCCGAAGCACAGAGCTAAGAACACGGCAAGCACGATCGTAACGGAAAACAGCCCCGTTTTTTTCAATATCCTTTTCACGTTCACACCTCTCGATCTAACAACCGCGTATACCGCCGCTGTCGCGTTTCATTTATTATATTCCCATTCGTTGAATGTATTATGAGCCGAACGTGACAAAGTTTTCGAATTTACATGTAAATATAGCACTCTTTACATAACAATCGCCACAATTTTTCACATTGTTTCACGAAACAATGTACAGCTCGGAGAGTGCGCGCGTGTACGCAACGTATTTTTCCGCGTCCGAAAGCTCGCCGCACACATAAACGCGCTCGTACTCCATGCCCTTGCTCTGCGATACAGTACAGAGCGCCGAAGCCGGAACAGTCCCCTCGAGCCGCGCGCGGGTCTTTTCGTCGTCCGCCGAGTATATTACGGCTATGCGATCGTCGCCGGTGTTTTCGAGCGCACGCTTCAATTCGTCCGAACCGAGCTTTTGCACCTTACCGCCGTCCAATCCGAGCGGAGTAACCGTCATGCCCAAAAGACCGTTTACGTAGTCGGTTATCTCGCGTGCGTTACGGTAGTTTTCGTTGAGCCTGTAATGCTCGGTCTTCCACAGCCCGTCGAGCTTGGAAAAATCGCCGATGCCGCGATTCGGCTTGAGCTGTTGATTCTCGTCGCCGTACACGTTTACATTGGCGCGCGTGCACTCGGCGAGCAGTTTATACTCGTTGATATAATAGTCCTGACCTTCGTCGATGAACAGCGTCGAATCGAACGACGGCTTGCCGAGAACGTAACAGTACGCCGTAAACAGAAGGTACAGCTTGCACTTGCTGTATGCCGCGCCGAGCTTTGGTATAAAAGCGAACCTGTCGAGATTGACGGAAACGGCGGGCGGCTTTGGCTTTACGAGATCGGGCGAACTGCCGTACAGCGACGTTTCCGTTTCGTACCGCTCGCGCGCCGCGCGGTATTCGGCGGTTTTTGCCGCATAGTTTTTCTTGACGGGCGCGAGCGCCGCTATGAGCTTCCTTTTAACGGCGTCGCCGTAGCACGCTTCCGCAACGGCGTCGGGCAAACCGTCGTCGCCGACGGGCACCGCCGCGGATAGGCTGCGCCTTTCGCTCGCTTTTATGCCGCGCAGCGAAAGAATAAGATTCTTGTAAAGCTCTGGCATGGTCAGCCGCGAAACGGCGTTGAGCATGAGATCGTCGACAACGGGCTGAATGTGCTCGATATACATATGCGACGGCGCGATTATCGCCGCCTTGTCGAGATCGATCTTTTTATTGAACCCGAGATATTCGAGCCGCTGCAAAAGTATCATGGTCTTGCCGCAGCCCGCACAGCCTTTTACTACGCAGTTTTCGGTCGCGGGACGCGTGATTATTGCGTTCTGATTGGTCTGAATAGTAGGAATAATGTCGGTGAGCCGTTTGTCGCCGCGCTTGACTTCGAGCATGTGCGCGAGAAATTTATCGTAAACGACCCCGCCCGTTTCCGCCGAATAGTCCTGAAACACCGCCATCAGTTTGCCGTCGCGTATATCGAACTTGCGCCTGAACACCACTTTGTATACATATCCGCCGTACTCTATCGTGCCGTTTTCGAACCTGTCGTATACGCGGTTGCCGAGCGGCGAGTTGTGCGAATAAACGATTATCCTGTTCTTGTAAAATATTACGTGCGCTCCGACGTATATATCCGCTTCGTCGCCGAGAAAATCGTCACTGTCCGAAATTATGCGGGCCCGCGTCATGGACGGCGTATCCGAACGCACGATTGACGACGTCGGAACGAGCTTCATGCGCGCAAAATACGGAGTGCCGAGACTCGCTTCGAGTATTTCGGCGTCGCGGACCGCCGCGTCGTGACGAAATTTGTCGGTGCGGTACTCTTCCACATCGTTCTCGTCGTAAATATCGACTGTTCTGTACTCGAACCCGTCGCTTCGAAGCAGAACTATCTGTTCTCGCATCATTTCGAGCACGAGCCGAAGATGTTCCGCCTCTTCCGCTATCTCCGCGGCGTTGAAATTATCGCTTTCCGAAAAATCCATAAATTATATTATATGCCGCGATTTCATGTTCGTCAAGCGTTTGATAATGTCGGCGCGAAGCGCGCGACGCGGGCAATCCCATCCGTTTTATCGCGAAGCGTAAACGTCGTTACGCATGAAATTGCAGAATGACACGATCAGATCCGTATCATTTCACCGGCTTATACCCTATTTTTTCGCCGCACTTGACTACGGTTTCGCAGTCGTTCGCGGTATTTTCGAAAAACTCGGCGTCGAGCTCGACGGCGTCCTTTTTAACGAGCAGCACGATCGTCGAACCGCCGAATTCGAACCTGCCCTTTTCGTCGCCGCGTTCGAACCTGCCGCTTTTTACGTCGTTGACGATTCGCCCCACCATTATCGCGCCGACCTCGACCTGCACGATCTTGCCGAAGTTGTCCGTATGAAGCACCGTATATTCGCGGCAGTTTTCGGTAAAAACGCGCCTGCGTTCGAGCGCGGCGGGCTGAACGGTATGCAGCCGACCTTTGATAAAAGTGTTGCCCTCGGCGGTCCCGCCGTCGATGAAGAAATATCTGTGGTAATCGGTTACGCAAAGCCTGAACACAAGGCAAAGCCCGCCGTCGTATTCTTCGGCAAGCTCGGCGTTTTTGAGCAGCGTTCCTACCGTGTACTTGAACCCTTTTATTTCGAACTCGCCCGTTTCCGAAACGTTGTATGCCGAAAGTTTCGCGTCGCAAGGCGCCAAAAACGCCGACGGGTCGTGATCGAACGGGCGCAGTTCCGGCTTGATGCGCCGAGTAAAAAACGCGTTGAAGCTCTTATAATCCTCGGCGACGTAATCGTTCATGTCGATGCCGTTCTTTTGTATATATTTTTTTATGCGCCTGCGCGAAAGCCTGCCGTCGAGATACTTCCCGACCAGCTTGCTCACCCATCTGCGCGTCGCGAGCCTCAGTATAAGCCCGCCGAACTTGCTGTAATACAAAAATTCAAGCGATTTCGGCGTGGGCGGCTTGGGCAGTTTTTCGCGCATATCAGCAGCACACCGCAGTAAGCGTTTCGGGATCGAAGCGTTTGAGCGGTTCGAAAAGCGGATTGTCGCACACGTACGCGCGCACGAGCGACAGCGACACTACGATAGCGGTCACTATCAGTATAGTGACTATAAGTCCGCGCGCATGCGCTTTGAACATGCGGAACTTTACGATGAACAGTATGCCCAAAAGCGCGTACCCGAACATCATTATCACGCCGCGGTAAATTTGCACGTCTATTTTGCCGAGCCCGAGCGATACGGCATAAGCCGGCGAGTCGAGCATGGACGCTATCAGATAGAATATAGGCACCGCAAGCGCCGCGTTCGTTACCGGCAGACCGAGATACGATTCGCGCGAGCCGGACTCGGGATCGCTTATGCGCTTCGCTTCGTCCACGTTGTAGTATGCGAGCCGAACGAGCGCGCACAGTACGTAAAACACATAGAATATGCAAAAATACCAACGCGTCATACCCATGGCGACGCCCACCATGATCGGCGCGATGCCGAACGATACAAGATCGCTAAGCGAGTCTATCTGAATACCGAACATCTTGTCGTCGGCGGTGCGGTTTTTTCGCGTGCGCGCGACCATTCCGTCGAACGCGTCGCACAGCCCCGCGAGCAGCAGAAACAATGCGGCGATGTCGCTTCGTCTCGGTCCGCCGTAGGCAGCGGCAAAGCAAATACCGCAGACCGACAGAGCCAAAGACAAATATGTGAGTATTACACCGTAATGCCAATACCCAACGACCCGTTTACTCGTGCACTTCATCGGTTTTTTCCTCCGTATCGGTACTCTCTTGTTCGGCTTGCGTGTCTAAATCCGCAGGCGTATCGGGAGTGCCGTCGCCGAAATCATCGCCGTGCGGAGCACCCCCCCCCATACCTTTTTCGCAAGAAGTATCGGCTTCTTCCGCAGGTACGGTATCCAAAACGGGCGCTTCGGCATTATCGCATACCGAAACGTCGGATTGTGTGATTATGTTGCCCGATTCGTCGGCGAGCGGCACTATCCCGTCCGTCGCTACGCGCTCGGGCGCCGCCGCGCCTCTGTTCTTGCGCAAACCCACGCCGTGATAAACAAGAGTATAAAGCCCGCTCACTATTATGCAAAGATAATACGAAACAGTACGCGACACCATCATCGCCGAGACCATGAACGCGTTCGCCGCCTCTTTGTTTCCGGCAAGGTGCTTTAACAAATAACTGCCGTAAAACCTGTCGTACAGATATTCGTACGCGCCGACGCCGCCGGGCAACGGAATAAAGTTATACCCGAGCACGACGTAAGCCTGCATACAAAACAGATCCAAAAAGTTGAGCGTGGGATCTGCCGCAAAACACACAAAGCACGGTATCAGCGTCTGAGACACGCGCTGGGCGATATTCAAAAACAGCGCCTCGAAAATAATAGCGGGATGTTTTTTGAGCACATACTTGCTCGAACGGTACTTTTCGACCACGCCGTCGAGCTTGCTGCGCCATTTCTCGGGTTTTTTTACTATTTTTATTTTAACAAGCAACGAAATACCGCCGTTACCCGCTTTGAGTATAAGCCTCGACCACAGCATGCACATCAAAAGCAATCCCGCAAGCACGAACTGCACTACAAGCCCGAGTATGACGAGCGTCAGTGCAAACCCGTTGCCCGATTGAAGTATCATTTGCGGTCTTACTATAAGCGCAAACGCGCCGATGACCACTATAGCCACGGTGTACGCTATGAGGTTAAGTATAAGCGTGAATCCGGCGACGCCGCCGCTCATGCCGTCGCGCACCATGTAAAAAAGCGACGCGGGCTGTCCGCCGCTCGCCGACGGGGTAAGCGCGGAATAGTATGTATCGGCAGCCGAATATGCAATGGAAGAACGGAGTTTGCTCTTGTGCCCGAGCTTGCGCGCGATAACGTGAACGCTCAGCCCCTCGAACATTATAAACAGAAGCATGCATGCAACAGCCGCGACTATGTACCAAGCGTTGCTCTTTGCCAAAAAGTCCCAAATGGTACGAAAGCTCAACTCGCGATAGCTGAGCATCAATACGGTAAGCGTGATACCTATAAGTACGACCAACACGGAAATATTTATTATGTTCTTTGCCCGTTTGGACAGTTTCTTTCTCATAAACTCACACTGCGGTGTATTTTGCCGAATCTCCCATCATAATACCACATTTGCACACGACCGTCAAGAGAAAAAAGGAAACGCGGCGGCACTTTCGACTTACATTCTCGTAATACAGCCCGGCTCGCGGCGCTGTTTCTCGAACCAAAACGTATAGTTTTCCGCTTCGGTCAAGCCGAGTTTTCTTTGCAAAGCGAGCGACGCGGCGTTATCGACGAACGAATCGCAAAACGGCGTGCGCCCGAACGTCATTACATAGCTTACGAGAAACTTTTCGAGCGCGCTACCCACGCCGCGCCGACGGAATTTCCCGTCCACTTCCAGCAGCCCCATGCTCCCGTCGCCGTGCCGTCCGATAAAGCCGGCGAGCGCCGTTCCGACAAATGCGCCGAACACTCCTTTGTCGCGCATGAGCCGCGCTATATGTTCTACGTCGGCGTTGCCGGGATTGCGATATACTTTGTGCACGTACTCGGCAAGCGTTGGCGCAAGCCTGCGAAACGTATACGCTCCGTCGGGCACGGGCGGCATGGGATCGAGATACGCAAAACTCTTGCACGGCTTTGCGTCGAATCCGCACAGCTTCGGCGCGTCAACGGGCATGTTCATTGCGCACACCTCGCCCGCAATTTCGAACTTTTTAATATATTCGGGAAGATCGCGTCCGTTGCGGAACACGCATTTATAAAGCCCGTCCGCATACGCTACGGCAGCGTTGCCGTCCGAAACGACGAGCGCCGCGCCCTCGAACTTTACGTAATCCTCTATTATTGCGCCGTAAACGCGAAACTTTTCGTCCTTTATAAGTTCCATGCGTTTATTGTACTACGTTGCGCGCGCAAAGTCAACGTTAACAAATAGGTTGAGATTCTTCACTGTACTCGCTGCGCTCGCTTGTTCGGAATGACAAGAGATATAACGGCTGCGCCGCTTCACTCGTAACATCTGTATCCTACGAAGCAAGCCACAGTCTTATTCGACAATCCTTACCCATTCTGTCCTACGAAGCAAGCCCAAAGGGCTTATTCCGAGCGTAAGCGGGCAATCTCTAAGTGACGATGTTCACACACAATGAAAAACGCCGCTTTTCAAACGGCGTTTTTACGATATGACCGGTGATTATTTTTTGCTCGCCGCCATTGCTTTGAGAAGTTTGCTCAATGCTTCGTTGAGCTTGCGCTGCTGCTCTGGCGTTTTGTTTTCGGGTTTGGCGCGTTCCTTTTGAAGAAGCGTCGCCACTTCGCGCATCGTTTCGCGCGGCGCGCCTTCGCGGTTGATCTTTTCTATCTGCGCTATAACGTCGTCTGCCGAACTTGGTGCGGCAGTCTGCGCCTGTTGCTGCGCGGCTTGAGCCTGTGCCTGTGCTTGAGCCTGCTGCGCGGCTTTCTGCTGCATTGCGGCTTGCTGCGCTTTCGCTTGAGCGAGCGCTTCTTCACGCGCACGGCGACGAAGTTCCTCCTCGCTTTCCTGCGGTTCGGCGGCGATAACGGGCTCTGCGGCGATCGGCTCGGGTTCGACGTATTGCGCCTGCGGCTCCGAATACATCGGCGTCTCCGCATATACGGGCGTAGGGTCTTCGGCTTGCGCGTATTGCGGTTCGGCATTTACGAACTGCGACTGTTCGGACGCCCGATCTGCGCCGCCTGCAACGGTCTGCGCCGCAGCGCCGTTCATGGACGCGGCGGAAACGGGCGCGTCGCCGTCGAGCGCGCGCGAGAACTTGGCATAAGTTTTGAGCGCGACGCTCTTTACGCCGCAACCGACTACGGCGCCTATAAACGTGAATATACCGCCTGCGATAAGCACGGTGAGCGCGACGAGCGCAGGCGCGGAATATACGGCGGGCACGACCGCGGCGGGCGGAGTCTCGCCGTCGCCTTCGACTGCTTCCGCAAGACCGGCAACGCCGCTTAAGCTCGCATAATCCATAGCGTAACAGACGAAAAATCCTATCGCGGCGCACAGCACCGTTGCGACAAGCGTCACGAGCCAAATCTTGGAAGCGAGCGAACGCGCGTAAGGCACGGTGACGCAATCGTTTTCGGTGACGAGATCGGACGGTTTTACGCCCGAAACCCGCGCGCGGCGGTATTGATTTTTGACCGACACGGGCATCTTTTTCATTGACGCGACTGCGGTGCTCGGATTTTTAACGACCGCGTTCATCAATTTTTTGATCTTGACAAAGTCGCCGCCGGCAAACCCTGCGATCACGCTCACGAAAAATGCAAGCGCGACTACGCCGAGCAGAATATACAGCCAATACTCGGGAGTAAGCCCCATCGTATCGACGAAAAACTTATTGAGTTTTTCCAGCATTGTTTTCTCCTTTTATGTTACGGATAGGATCGTATATATAATATTGATATATTATACCATACGCTTTGATAAAAATCTATGCTTTTTGCATAAATTTTCGGCAAATTTAATAATTGCGGCGGCAAAAAAGCGGCGCACACTCGGTATTTTGTCTTATTTTCGCCGATTTTACACCGCGGCGCGCGATCAAACGAATTCAACCGTATCGCCCGTGACGAACGAATACAGCATAGCGCGTTTTACTTTGTACGGCGTACAGCGCTCTACGGCGGCTTTATACAGCCTGAGCTGCGTTCTGTATGCTTCGCAATCGAGCTTGTCGGGCGCGGTCGTTTTGTAATCGACTATAACCGCTTCGCCTTTGGCATCGACAGCCAAAAGATCGATTACGCCCTGTACGAGCACGCTGTCGCCGTCCGCGCCGCCGCCGAACACTTCGCGCGTCGGCATGTCCGCTATAAAGTACCGTTCCTTTGCCACAAACTCACAGCCCGCTACGATTTTTTTCATAGCCGCGGCCGCCGTTAAAATTTGCTTCTCGTCGACGAGTTCGAAGTTTTCGCACCGCGCGCGAACGTATTCGATATCGGGCGCGTCGAAGTCTATAAGCTCCATGGCGCGGTGGTATGCCGTGCCGCGGCTTCTCGGGTCTGCGGCGGAATTTCTCTTTCCGCCCGCAGTCTTTCGCGGCAACGTTTCGTCGTCGGTAAGAACTACCGTGTTTTCTTCCCCGCCGTCCGCGTCGTATTCGGATATCGCGGTGACGCTCGTCTTGATGGGCAAAGCCGCCGAAGCGTACTCGGCGCCGAGCCGCGCCTTGACTGCCGCCGTTACCGCCGCGGTATTCGGCAAAGCGTAAACGGCGGGCGCGGCCTCATCGCGGTCGGCGATGCGTGCGGGTCGGGGCATGACGTTCTTCATAAAATCGAGCTCGCACATCGCGCGCGTCGGTTCCGTGCCGGCTGCCGACTTTCCGCATACTATGAGCTTGCGCCGCGCGCGCGTCAGCGCTACGTAAAAAAGCCTCAGTTCTTCCTGACGCAGTTTGTCCGGACCCGCGGCGTTCTCGACGAGCCACGGAACGCTTTTCAAAAGAGTGCGAGTGCTCCTGTCGGGGATCTTGACCGCGACGCCGCCGTCGGTCACCATGACGCGCGAATAGTTGTCCGCCATGTTGAATCTGTGCGCGCAATCGGCTACGATGACGAAATCGTATTCGAGCCCTTTGGACGAATGTATGGTAGTTACGGTGACGGAATCGGCGCCGGCGCCCGCGTCGAGCTTGAAGTCCGAACCGTCCGTGTACGCCAAAAACGTGTGGAGATCGCACTTGCGTCCCGCGGCATAATCTATAAGCGCCTGCACCGCGCCAGCCGACCCGCCCGATTCGTACACCGTTCGGAAATAATCGGTATTTGCCGTTACGTGTCCTATGGCGTCGGCGGCGTCGTGGCACTTGGCAAACCTCGAAAAATCTTCTCGAAGCTCGAAAAACGCGTCGAGCTTTGTTCTGAGCGCGCCGTCGTACGCTTCGACTTTTTGCCAAAACGCATAGCTTCGTTTAGCACCGTAACGTTCGGGCATTATATGTTTTTCTTTTGCGCGCTTCTCGCCTTCCTCGGCTATTCGGTAAAGTTCGGCGTCGGTAAATCCGCCCATGCCGTGCCTAAGCGCAGTATACAGCGAAACGTCGTCGTAGCGGTTGTCTATGCACCGCAGTATCGCGAGCAGCGTCACCGCCTCGGGATATTCGCTGACGGGCGAACTTTTTCCGAAATTGTATTTAATGCCGCTGTTTTCGAACGCGCGTGCGAGGCTCGCGCAAAACTTGCCGCCGAGCGTGCGTACGAGCACAGCTACTCCGCCCAAAGTGTTTCCGTCCTCTTTGACGTAGTCGGTCACTGCGTTTACTATAAACTCCGCTTCGGGATCGGATACGTCCTCGTCCGCCGCACGCACCACAGAGTACACTTCCGATCGGTCGGGCGAAAAGCCGTCGGTATCGCGATCGTCGGTTTCCGTTCCCGCCGTAAAATATTCGGCGCTGCCCGCCGCAATATCCGTATTGCCGCAAACAAGCGGCTCGTTGACGTATTCGGCGCCGCCGAACTCCGCCGTCATGACGCCGTCGAACACCTTGTTTACAAAATCCACGACCGCGCGCGACGAACGGTAATTGTCGTTGAGCGGAATGTGCGTGTAGTTTGTGCGGTGCGCTTTTGCGTCGGCGATCGCATCGGCGAAAAACTTGGGGCTACAACGGCGGAATCCGTATATCGACTGCTTGACGTCGCCTATAAGAAACATTTCGGCACCCAATGACTCGAACATCGCCGCTATCGACGCCTGCAACGGATTGACGTCCTGAAACTCGTCTATAAACACATACTTGACCGTTTCCTTGATCTCCGCTCCACACTCGCGATCGGCAAGCACGCGCCGCGCACCGTGTTCGAGATCGGAATAGTCTATTCGGCAAAGCCGCTTTTTGCGTTCCGAGTACCGCTTGACCGCGTCCGCCGCGACTGCTTTGAGCGCGTTCGCATACGGCGCGCTGTCGCGCTTTTTAGCTTGTTCCGCTTCCGCAAGCTCGACAAGGAAATCCTTTATATCCGATTTGATGTCCTTGAACCGCTCGTACGCCGCGTCACGCAGTGCGAACACTGCGCCCGTATCGCCCTTTTTGCGCCTGAGCGTAAAAGGCGTAAACTCGGAAACGCCGCCCGTCGCGACGGCGCGCGCCTCTCGGACAAGTTCCGTTATTTCCGCGATCCGAGTGTCCACCTGTCCGTCGGCATTGTATTCGGATTCGATTCTTTCAAGCTCTTTTTCGACTTTATCGAGCCGAGCGACAAGCGCCGCGCGCCTGCCGTCCGTTATTGCGTCAAGCTCTTTTATCCTGTCCGCGTCCGGTGCGGCGGCAGCGAGATATTTATCGGGCTCTGGAACGGACAGCGCAAACTCCATTATGTCGAGCACCGCTTCCGCCGCGCCCGAGTCGTCGCGCCGCGAAGAAAGCGCTTCGTAAATATCGATAAAAACGCCGTCGCCCGCCGCAACCGCCGCGTCGAGCGCAGCGCGCACCGCCGCGCGCTTCATCGCCGCAGCTTCCTCTTCTTCGACAAGCGTCGCCGCGATATCGAACTCGGCGGCGTAAAAATAGTTGCGTATAAGCCGCTGACAAAAACTGTGAAGCGTGCCTATATTCGCCGTAGGCATGGCGTCCGACGCTTCCGCCGCTTTGGCGCGGACGTGCGCCGGTTCGTCCGAATTTTTCAGTTCGGTAAGTCTCTGCGCAAGCTTGGCGCGTATATCCGCCGCGGCACTGCGCGTAAACGTTACTATGAGCATGTTTTCGAGCCGAGCGCCGCCGCCGAGCTTGCCGACTATGCGCTCTATCATGACCGCGGTCTTGCCGCTGCCCGCGCCCGCCGACACAATGACGTTGCCGCCCGTGCGGATAGCCTTAAGCTGTCTTTCGGAAAACTTAATCTTGGGCATAACTTCCGCCTCCCGAAAGATCTTCGTCCGACACATCCACGCTGCGTACCCGCTTTTCCGAACCGCACACCGCGCCGAATGCACAGCGCTCGCACGCGCCTAGACAGGGCGCGCGGTCTATATATCCGCCTGCGATCTCGTCCGCCGCGGCGCCCGCCGTCCTTACGCACGTATCGTTAAGCGCGCGGAACTCGTCGCTTTCCACAAGATTTTTGCCAGGGCGCGAAAACCCCTCCGGCGTGCCGTCCTTACCTATCTTCAGTTTTGCCGCGACAACGTCCGACGCAAGCCCTTCCGCGAGCTTGGCGTCGTATTCCGCAGCATACGATATATTCTTGACCATACAGCCCGACATGCGTCCGTCGCCGTCGTCGTACTGTCTTTTAAGCGGCACGTAAAATATGCCCGTGACCGTTTTGTCCGTGCCGAGCGCCGCCGCGTACAGCGGGAGCTGCATGTCCACGCCGCAAAGACAAAGTTTGCGGTCGAACTTTTTATTGCCAGTTTTGTAGTCGATCACGCGCACTCTGTCGCCCGTGCCGTCTATGCGGTCTATAACGCCCGTAAACTGCGCGCCGACCTTGCCGAGCTTCAGTCCGCCGCTGCCGCCGAACGCATACTCGGTCGCTATCGGCTTATAGCTTCCGCTCTCTATTATCGTCTTGTTCGCTTGGGCATACCGCACCGCGTCCGACACGATCCTTTCGCGCTCGACTGCCGAAAGCTCGTAAACAAAGCCGTCGAGTATGCCGTCGATGATTTTGCCCACCGTTTCGCGCGAACAGTCGCTTGCGCCGCGTTCTACGAATATCTTCATAAACTCGTGAAGCACGGTTCCGAAATCGGGCGCCGACAGCTCGCCGCGCCTGCGCTCTTTCAATCCCACGCCGTTCGCCAAAAACCGCTTGTACGGGCAGTAGAACCAATTTGTCAGCTCGCTCACCGACAGTCGGTCGCACGGCACCGCGCCTATCGAACGTTCGAACGGCTTGCGCCCGTCGGGATAGCCGCCCGCAGCCTCGAGCACCGCGTCCGCATACTTCGTCAAGCGCCGCGCCGCAAGCTCGCGCGCGGCTGTAGCCGTTTGAGCAAACATAACTATGCGCGACACGTCGTCCGTTTGCGCGAGCACCGCGCACTCCTCGTCGTACGCAAGCTCGTCCGCCGTATCGGGCACGTCGAAATTTTGCAAGAATGTCGCGCGCTTGCCGCCGTTAGCCGTATAATACGCGCAAAATATCTCGTCGGCATTGTTCATGACCGCAAACAGTTCTTCGCGGTCGCGGCGGTTCTTTTCGCGCGCTGTCGGCTCGATCACGCTCCCCATGCGCTCGAGCTCGAAGTCCGAAAGCAAACCCGTTTCGGCTGTCGGCGGCGGCATGACGCCCTCGTCGAAGTCGGTCACGTACAAATTTTTACAGCGCGTGAGCCGAAGCGCCGAAGCGTCGGTCAGCATTACGCAGTCCGTTCTTCGCGGAAGCGATTTTACGTCCACCGACCGCGCCGCGGCAAAAAAAGCCGAAGCGTCGGTGTCGAGATCGCCGCTGCCGTAGCTGTCGAGCAGCGCCGCCGTAGCGCGCAGCGGCGTTATCATGTCCGTTCCGCCGGGATACAGCTCGCGCTGTATGTCCTCGAACGCGGCAAAATCGACAAGCGCCGCGCACGCTTCGCCGAAGCCGCCGCGGAACGCGCCGACAAGCTCGACCGCTCTGTCGTATGCGCGCCGCGCCGAAAAATCGTCTATTTCCATGCCGTCGAGCACGCCGTACTTTTTGCCGTGCTCGGCGATATATTTTTGCAGCCGTTCCGCGTCCTTTGCGGCGCAGCCCGAAAACGGGTTCTTGCAAAGCGATACGAGCGCTTCCGCCTCGCCCGAAGTTTTGAGTTTGTACACGTCGGATACGGCGCATAACGGCGCGGTTTCGGCAAGCGGCGTGACTTCGTCGGTATAGCACGGTATCCCGTACTCGTCGAATATGCGCAGCGCCGCGCGCGTGTCCGCGCAGACAACGTAAGCGTCGCCGAACCGTCCGCCCTTGTATACGCGGTCGAGAATACGCATCGCGACAGCCTTGTACTGCGTGACAGCGTCCGGCGCGCGGTATACGATCGGGCGCTTTTCGCTTTTTTCGCAACGGCGCTCCACGTCGAACGTTCGGAACGACCGCGCGTATTTTGCAAGCGCCGAAAATACTCGGACATTGAGCTTGGTCGCGTCTTTATATCCCACCGCATAAAAATGCGTGTTCCGTATAAACTCGCTTTCGGACGCGGCTTCGATAAGAGCGAACAGCTTGTCGGGCGCGTCGAGACAGTCCGCTTTAAGCCTGTCGTATTCGGATTTTATGAGCGCAATATCATTAAGTTTCGCCGCCGTCGCGCCGCTCGCTTCTATCTGCGTTATATCAACGTCGGACGCGGCAGTCTGCAAGATCGCGGCGTACGCTTCGCGCGCGAAATCGCCGTATTTCGCCGCGCGCCTGTAGTATTTAAGCTTGTCCGCAACCGCCGCGACTGCACGCGCCGCAAGCATGACGCTTCCCTCGCGCGGAAGCGTTTTTACTCCGCCGAGCACGCGCCTGCACAGCCGCGACAGCGTGAGCACTTCGCAGTCGAGCGCGCCGCCGCCCTTAAACAGCGCCGTTTCCACGCGCAGCGTGTAGCGGTCGGGCGTGAGCACGACGTGATACTCGTCGGGCGAAAACCGCCTTGCGCCGAGCTTTCGCCAGAGCGCGTCCAATGCGGCGGGATAGCTTTCGTACAGTTCCATGACCATATTATATAACGCGCGCCGTCAAAAAGCAAGGCTTGATCCCCAAATTCCGCACACGTTTGCCAGAGCGCGCGAAAGACGGGGAAAATCTGTTGCAAAATGCTCCGCGGTATGGTAAAATACGCATATGAATAAATCGCTTTTAAGTAAGTTTGCCGCAATAGCCGCGGCCGGCGCAACGCTCACGCTGTGCGCGTGTTCGGGCGCGACGCCCATGTCGGAATTCAAACGCCCGCTTCCGTGGCAGGGCAATGTTATAACGGGCACGGGCGACGACGCTTCCGAAACGCCTGCCGTAGGCGGTTACGAACAGCTCGGCTACACAGTCGCAATATACGACATGACGGGCGACAAGCACGAAATTGCCAAAGGCGAAATGACTTGCACGACAGATACTCCGTCGAGCGGCAATACCGCGTCATACGCCATGAATTTTACCGTAACTTACGCGGACGACGAAAAGGCGGGCGCCGACCGCGGACTTACGGACACGATAAACAGCAGTCTTACGTTCGATATACGCACGCTCCACACCATGCAAATGAAGAAAGAAGCGAAGTTTGCCGAACGCAAAGATAAAACCGATATGTCGTACGTGCTCGACGCCGACTACTTCGGCAAAAAACAAGCGACGGCGACGATACCGGCGCTCGGCGCAACAGATAAAAAAATGTCCGTTCCCGGCAACACGTTCGACAACGAAATGATGCTGCATTTTGCGCGCGCAACGTCAATAGGCAAAAATACTTCGACTCGGTTCGAAATGACCAACATATTCGATTCGTACGCCGGCGGCACTGCGGCAACATATACCATGGTCGCTACGGGCGCCGAAAATTCCGAGACGCTGCACCTCGGCGATTGGGTCAAGGACTTCGGCGTCGAAAAGAAAGAATCGGATGACGGCAAAGTCACATACCCCGTTATCTGCTACAACGTGCAGATCGGCATAGACGCGGACAGACACGGTCCCGCGTATTATGTTTCGTATACCGAAAAGCCGTTCGTATCGGGCAATCTGTCGCACGCAAAGATTCCCGTTAAGATCACGTACAGCCAATATATCGGCACGACAATGTACCGCATGCACGAATACACGCTCAATTCGGTAAGTTTCGTAAGACAGTGACGCGCAAACAAGGCATTATCTTTATAAATGCGTATTCGGCGTCGTATCAGTCGCGCCAAGTCGAAAGGTTCGTATCCGAATTCAAAACACGCGGCTGCGTCGTGAACGTTATGCGCAACGATTTCTTTCCGCTCGAAGTTTCGGGCGGAAATTTACTGTGCAACGTCGCCGCAGACTTCTGCCTGTATCTCGACAAGGATAAATACGTAGCGGAAATGCTCGAAAAATCGGGCGTCCGCCTTTTTAATCGCGCGTCCGCGATCGCGCTGTGTGACGACAAAATGCTCACGCATATCGCGCTGTCCGACAGCGGCATACCCATGCCGCACACGCTCGCAGGATTGCTGTGTTACGACAAGACCGCCGCGGTAAGCTCCGCCGCGCTCGATCTCGTAGAAGCAAAGCTCGGCTATCCCGTTATAGTCAAGCAGTCTTACGGTTCGTTCGGCAAAGGCGTGTTCAAAGCCGACGACCGCGCCGATCTCGAACGCATTACCGAAAAACTCAAACTCGAACCGCATCTCTATCAAAAATACATCGCCGCGTCGCACGGGAAAGACTTGCGCGTTATCGTCACGGGCGGACGGGTGCTCGGGGGGATACTGCGCCGATCGAACGGGGATTTCCGATCTAACGTAGGGCTCGGCGGACGCGCCGAAAAAGCGGAAGTGCCCGAAAATATCCGCAGGCTTGCCGTCAAAGCGGCGGACGTGCTCGGACTCGATTACTGCGGCATGGATTTTCTTCTCGACGGCGACGCGCCGCTCGTATGCGAGGTCAATTCCAACGCGCTGTTCGACGCGTTCGAGCAAGCGACGGGAACAAACGTCGCCGCGGCATACGTCGAACATATTCTCGCTCAAATAAACGCATAACAAAAAACATATCGCTTTTTGTTATGAAGCGCCGCACAGCCGTCAGTTGCCGGCGCTCTCGTACCGTCTTATTCCCAAGCGCCACACCGTGCACGCAAGCGCCATTATAATAACGGCGGCGACGGCGCTCCACAGCACCGACCACCAAATGTTCGTGCCCGTAATAAGACATTCGACGGGATAATACAGAAACAGTCCGAACGGAATGACGAAGAACATGATCGAAGCGAACGCCTTGCCCATATACCGCACGGGGTATTTTGCGTAGTTGGAAAATCCGTACACCGTGTTCAGAAATACGCCTGCCGACTTTATCCAGAACGCCAAAGACGCGAACATCAGTTTGATTCCCGTAAAGCAGAATATGCCGAGCAGTCCGCAGACAATAAGTCCGATAACGCCGCTCGCCGTCCACGCGATGCCCGACGACGGCGCAAACACGCACATTACGACTATACCGACCGCAAACTCGCCTATTCCGTCCCACTTGAATGTCTTTGCGAGAAACTGAAACAGCGGGTTTATCGGCCTTGTCATATACACGTCGAGATCGCCGTGCAGCACCGCCCAATACGCCAATATCCACAGTTCATCGGTAAAGATGTGGTCGATCGCTTTTGGCACGAGCGTGAATCCGAAAAGAAACGCGAGCGATTGAAAAGTCCATACGCCGAGCGCCGGCACCGATCCGACTATGAGATAGACCGTCGCGAGCGAGATCGTCTCGGTCACTGCGAAACTGATCATCATTATTATCGAATCGGCTTTGTACGAAAGCTGACTGCGAAAACTCATTGATACGTATTTGGGATAAAGCCTCAATTCTTTAAGCATATTCACCTCACCCGCCGAACACGACGACCTTGCGGACGGACGTCTTGTAGAACAGCCAGCCGAGCACGTTGAGCACGACTATCCAGGCGACGGCTATACCGAACGACATCAACACGTCCCGCCACGGCATGACCCCGAGGAATATTCGCACGGGCATGCTCGTCATCGACGGGAACGGCGTAAACGCGAGCGCCGTCTGCGCCCACAGCGGAAACAGCGCGATCGGAATGAGCCGTCCCGACAGAAACGCGCTTACAGTGGATACCATCGAGTTTACTCCGAACATAGCCTGCGTGCGGAACGCGAGCTGCCCGAACAGAAAATCAAACGATTCGGCAACGAGCATGGAAACGAACGTCGCCGGAACAAAGAGCACAATATTGTACCATTCCAACCCGCTCAGTCCGAATCCGAATACGGCGACGAGCGTACCCGCCGCTATCATGGGCACGCCGAATATCACGAGCCGCGCCGCATACAGTCCCAATCCCGTAAAAGCGAGCTGCGCGCGGTAGCTTATCGGCTTCATCAGCCGCATGGCTATCTGACCGTAGCGCACGTCGTCCACAATCATGCCCATAGTGTCCGAAAACGTTACCTCGGCGACGGCGGCGGAAAGAATGACATATAGCAGCATTTGCGGATAGCTGTAGCCTCCGACCGTATCGCCGTCCGAAAATTCGAATATCGCCCACCACAAAAGCCCCATGAGCACGGCGGTTATCACAGCGCCCAGCACCCACAGGAAGATCTGACCGCGGTACGCCATTACGGTCTGCGCTCCCGCCTTGGAAAATATGAAATACTTGGTTATCCGTCCGCGCTTCATCGTTCGTCACCGCACGGTTCTTTGTCCGAGCCTGAAGGCGGCTCGTCGTCGCCGTCACCGGCGGAGGCATGACCGGTGTTTTCGTATATCTTTTCCACGACCTGTTCTATGCCCGTTTCGGACAGCTTGATGTCGCGGATGTCGTAGGTTTTAAGCAGAAAGTCCAACAGCGTGTTTACGCCCAGCTTCTGCGCGTCCACGGTAAACGTGGTTATCAGCCCGTCGCCGTCGGTAGTCACCCCGTCTATATCGTACTTGTCCGTTACCGCGGAAACGTCTATCGGCGCGGGCGTCTGAACGGAAACATTCCTTTTGTCGCCGAACATGTGCTTAACGCTGTCGAGCGTACCGTCGAAAAGAATTTTGCCCTCGTCGAGGATTATAACGCGCTCGCATAAAAGCTCGATATCGCTCATTGCGTGCGTAGTGAGTATGAGCGTCGTGTTGTATTCCTCGCGCAGCTTTGTTATAGCGTCTATAAGATTTCGTTTGACGAGCACGTCAAGCCCTATCGTCGGTTCGTCGAGAAAGAGCGTTTTGGGGTTGTGCAGCATCGCCGCGGCAAGGTCGGCGCGCATCCGCTGACCGAGCGACAGCGTGCGCACGGGCGCTGTCATAAACGGCTTCATGTCGAGAAGCTCCGTAAGCTCGCCCAGCCGACGCTTATAATCGGCTTCGCTCATGTCGTAAATGTACCGCAGCAGATCGTACGTTTCGGTGAGCGGCAGATCGTACCACAACTGCGTTTTCTGCCCGAACACCACGCCTATTGTTTTGAGCACGGCGTTCCTTTCGCGCGATTTGTACGGATGCAAACCGTCTATGAGTATTTCGCCCGACGTCGGAGTGAGTATTCCGCTCATCATTTTTATCGTCGTGGACTTGCCCGCGCCGTTCGCGCCGATGTAACCCACGGCTTCTCCGTCGCGAACGGTAAACGATACGCCGTCTACCGCTTTGACGAGCGTATGCTTGCGCGAGAACAATGTTTTTACCATTCCCCATACGCCCTTGCCGCGAACGGGTTTTTTGAAATGCTTACTTACGTCTTTGAGTTCTATCATGATCTTCCCCGTCTGTCGGTCGGCGCTTGCCGATTTTAGGCGTCGCGCACGCAAATAAATGAGCGAATTATTTAATACAAGTATATTATACCCCCCCCCGTCCCTGTCAAGCGCTTACGCACTGTTTTTACACATTTTGTTCGCATAGCGAGAATCTAAAGCGGCGCAAGCCGCCATATTTTCTGTCATTCAGAACGAGCGGGACAGTCTGATACAATTAGAAATGTAACGTATATATAAATCAATCTTCGATTGTGATGCGAAGAATCTCAACCTTAATACGCGACACCCCGCAAGCCGTGGCATGCGGGGTGTCCTCAGGTTGTCTGTCGGTTAATTTACGCTTTCCGTTTCGCCTCCCTCGGGCGGATCTGTTTCGCCATCGTCCGGTTCTTCCGTTTCGGGCGGGGTCTGTCCCCAAAGCACTTTCGCGCGTTTGTCGGCCGCAGTAGTTGCATAAGTGTCCCAGTTGTTGTGCCAGCCCGTAGGCTTATTGACTTGTTCGTACTCGACATATATTGTCTGCGCGGCGACCCAACCGCCGAACGCGCGCTCGCCTATACTCGTAACGCTCGAGCTTATAAATACTGACGGTATTTTAGTGCAGCTGCTGAACGCATACGTGCCTATCGCGGTAAGGGTTGTCGGCAGCGTAATATCGGTAAGCGCCGAACACGAAGCAAACATACTGTTCGATATGACGGTGACGTCTGTTAAAACCGCTTCGGTGAGCGCCGCACAGCCGCTGAATACGCCTGCCGCGCTCGTAACGGTGCACTTAACGCCGTCGATCGTCACCTTTTTAAGGTTTGTGCAGTTGCTGAACTGATAGCCCTTATTTCCGCTCGTCGCGGACGAAACCAACGACACGGTGGACGGCAGATAAAGCTCGGTCAATCCCGAACACGAGTAGAACGCCCTGTCGTGAATAGCAACGGATGCGCCTGTAGAAAACTCGACCGAGGTGAGTCCGCTTCCGTTAAACGCGCCTACGCCTATAACGGATACGTTGTTAAGATTGATCGACGTAAGATTCTTGCAGCCGTTGAACGCATCTGTTCCGATCACGGAAACCGAAGCAGGCAATACGACTTCCGTTATGGCGGTATTGCCGATAAACACATTATTACCCAATGCCGTAATGTCGTTTTCGATAGAAACGGTTGTCTGATTCTCGGCAAGAGTATGCCACAAAAGCGTGAGCGCGCCGTTGTCGTTGCGGCAAACGATATTGTCATGCAATATCACGATCGACGCGTTTTCGCTCGCCGCGGCGAATGTCACTCCGTAACAGCCGGTAAACACGCCCTGACCGAGCTCTGTCACCATATTGAGATCGACCGAAGCGAGGTTCGTGCAGTTTTTGAACATGTCTTTGCCGAGCCAAGTTACCTTTTTCGGGATCTTTATAGATTCGAGCGCTGCGCAGTCCGCAAACACCGCGTTGGACGCGCCGATCGTTTTCGAGCCGAGGTATTCGAGCGATTCGGGCAGCACCACCGTTCTGAGCGATTTGCAACCTTTGAAAAACTCGTATCCTATCTCGGAAATCTTGCTGCCTTCTTCGAAAGTCACCGAAATGAGTTTTTCGCAACCGAGAAAAAGCTGCGAACCCAATACGGTGATTTCTTTACCTATAAGCACCGTTTCGAGTTTAGAGCAATTTTTGAACCAACTGTTCTTTGCGACGGTCGGTTTAGCGTGCACTTCGGCTGTCATCAAGCCGTCGCATCCGCTGAATATTTCGCCTTCCATAGTCGTGACGGTGCCGGGCACTACTATGCTTGCGAGTGATTTGCAGTTCATAAACGCCGCAGTGCCGAGGCTTGTGACTGCGCGCAAGTCAACGGTTACCACGCCCGATTTGTCAAAGCTGTGCCCGCCGATCGTCTTTACGTCTTTTATGTCCACATCGGTCAACGCCGTACACTGACAGAACGCATAATCGCCGATATTAACTACGCCCGTAAAATCGACAGACGAGAGCGACGTGCAGTTATAGAACACGCCCGCCGTCCCGGTGCCCTTGGCGAGCACCGTCTGCGCGTCCGGTCTTTCCTCGCCGACGGGCACGTATCCGAACGCGACGGAAGCAAGGTTCGAACAGCCGCCGAACGCATCGGCATTGACTGTCTTGACGGTTGCGGGTATGACTACGCCCGTGACCGACGTGTTGCCTTTGAGCGCTTTGGCGGCTATTGCGGTCGTACCCCACGAGACGTTGAGCGTGCCGCCGCCGTAGTATGCGACCAATATCTTATCCGTTATATTGCCGGACGCGTCTTTTTCTATCTTATACATCGCGCCGTTTTCTATAACGCTGCTTCCGCCCGCGCTTATCGTCAGCGTCATGTCGGCGCTGCAGCCCTGAAACGCAGTCGGATCGTACGACTCGACCGAACCGAGCGTTACGCTCGAAAGATCGGAACAGCCGCTGAACGCAAGCCCCGTAAGCGTGACTATATTCGACAGATCGACCGCTTTGAGCGCAGTGCAGCCCGCAAAAGCGCTCGCGTATATGGTATTTACCGTGCTCGCAAGCGTAATACTGTCGAGCGAAGTACAGTTAAGGAAGGTGTTTTTGGGGATCGCTTTTAATCCGAGTGTTCCTGCGCCCTCGCCGCGGCTTTCGATGACGACCGTCTTGAGCGCGGAACAGTCTCTGAATACCGAAGCATCGGTAGTCGCCTTCATGTCGCCGGAGACCAAGCCGAGACCTTTGAGCGAATAGGGAAGCGTTACGCTCGTAACTCCCGATTTTTTGAATGTGGCTTTGCCGATGTATTCCAAAGACGATTTACCGTCGACGCTCGTCTTGAAAGTGACATTCTCGAGCGCGGTGCAGCCCTCGAAAGCGCTTTCGCCTATCGCCGTAACATTCGTGGGGATAACTATCTCTTCGAGCGAGGTGCAGCCGTAGAACGTCTTTTTGCCTATCGCCGTAAGCTCGCTGTTGCTGCCGAACGTGACCGTGGCGAGCGAGGTACAGCCGCTGAACAGGTCGCAGGTATAAGTAGTCGCCGAAAATGAACCGCTCGTATAATAACCGAGTTTCGTCACCGTTGCGGGGATATAAACGGATTTGAGTCCTTTGCAGTTAAAGAACGCCTTGTTCCCGATCTCTTTGAGCGCGCTGTTTTCGGAAATGACGGGGTCTGTTATGAGCTTGCCCCAAACCGCACAGCCCTCGAAGGCGGATACGCCTATCTTTGTGACCGAATCGGGTATCGACATCGTTGCGAGCGCCGTACAGCCCTTAAACGCGTTATCGCCTATCGTTTTTATTCTCGACTGTTTGGGGAACACCACCGTGTTGAGCTTGGTACAGCCGTTGAACATATTTGCAGGCAGCGTTTCGAGCGCATTGTCTTTGTCCGTGTTCGTAAACGTGAACTTCGCAAGCGCCTTGCAGTTCTGAAAAGCGTTTGCGCCTATCTCTGTCACGGTATCGGGAAGCATGAATCCATCCGTCGCATGCCCGATGAGCGCCGCACAGCCGTTGAACGCGTTGGAGCCTAACTCCTTCAAACGGCTGCCCGATCCGAAGTTTACCGTTTTGAGAAGGGTGCATTTACTGAACGCGTTCATGCCTATCTTGGTCACGCAATCGGGAATGTCGATAGTCGTGATCTTGCTTGTCGCGAACGTGCTGTTGGGAATATTGGCATAATTGTATCCCGCTTCGAAAGTCACCGTTTTGAGCGTGCTTATCGCAAAGACGTTCGTCCCTTCGAGCGACGTAAGACGTGCGGGGATCTCTATACTTTCTATAAGCGTGCCCGAAAAAGCCTCCATGCACAAGGCAAGCGGCAGCGTCGGCTCGCCTTCCGCCGGCTTTGCAAACATCAAGCCCTTGACCGTTTTGTTTTTGAACACGCCGCTCTCTATCCTGTACACGTCTGCAGGAATGACGAGGTTTTCGAAATTGACGTCGGGATAGCAATAGACGATCCTGCGCGCGTTCACTTCCGTTTCGGTCTCGCCGTCTTTTATTTTTATCTTTTCGGCGGCGTACATTATGCCGTCTTCGATCACGACGGAGTCATTGTTTTCGGGCACTTTTATATCGGTCAGATTTTTCGCTCCGCTTATCGCCTTTAATATGTCGTCGGGACTCATTTTTTCGGATACCGTCAGACTCGTTATGCCCGAACCCGAAAACGGAGTCGCGCCTACCGATTCGACGTTTTTGGGAAGAACCATGTTTATCAGCTTTGCCGTGCTTGCGAAAGCGTTGTCGCCTATATTCTTCAGCTTGCAGCCGTTTGCAAACGTGATGGATTCGGGCAGGAACTCGTCTCCCGCCGAAGTATTACCCTTAAGACAGTTGTTCCCGAGCTCGGCGAGCCGCGCGGGGAAAACAATGGTCGTAAGCAGCTTGCAACCGCCGAAAATATGCGATTTTGCTCCGACTGCGGCGGGCAGTTTGAGATCGGGAAGCGCGACCGTTTTGCCCGCTTCGTCGGTATATTCCAAAAGTTCCGCGTCCTCGAATACGACGGACGTGACGCCGGCGCAGCCGCCGAACGCGTTGGGTCTGAACGTTTCGGCAAACTTGGATATCGTCACCTCGCCCGTTCTCGCCCCGGGACAGTAAACGACTTCTCTGAGTCCTTTCGTATACAGAACGCCGTCGTACGATTCGAACGCGCCGCCCTTTTCGACGCTTATACGCTGCAATGCGCCGGGCTGCGGGCTGCTGATGTTTCCGCTGTTGAACAGATAGTAAGCGTTGGCATAGGATGTACTCGAGCCGCTCCCCATCTCGAATACGTCGTACGCATTGGAGAACGCCGCTATACGATTGGGCAGTTCGAGTGCGGTGAGCCTGCCGCAATTATAAAACGCGCCTGCCGCGAACGAGAGCGGCTTAGTCCCGCCCCCTGTAAAAGTCAACTCGTACAGCGACGAACAGTTGCCGAACGCGTTGCTGCCTATACCGCGCATATTGCCTTCGGTCTCGGACGTGTAGTCGCCGACCGTAGTCGGTATTGTCACGATAGAGAGCGCGCCGCAATAGGCGAACGTTCTTTCGGGAATGTATTGCAACCGCTCGGGAAGACGCACGACGCCGAGCGACGAGCAATACGAAAATACGGCATTTCCGAAAGTCAGTTCGGGGGCATTGTCGGCTTGTGTGAATTTTATCTCCACAAGCGCGCTTGATTGAAACGCATTTGCGTCTATTAACGTCACGGTACTCGGAATGGTTATCGTATTGAGCGCCATGCATGAAAAGAATGCGTTGCTTCCTATACTTTGCAAACCTTCGTTCAGCCCGACGTGCGACAGCTTGCCGTCGGCTACGAAATAGTTGCCCGTGGCATAGAAAGCAAAGCAGTTGGAACCAATAGATACGGTGCGTGCGGGAAGATCTATGCTCTCGAGCGAATAACAGCATCTGAACGCGCTGTCGTCTATGACGAGCGGATTGCCTTTACTCGTCGGATTTTCGAACCTGACCGACGACAGCATCAAGCAGCTGTCGAACGCCGAACCGCCTATGAGCCGCAAACGCTCGGGAATGACTATACTCGTAAGATCGTTTCTTCCTTGAAAAACGGCGCTTCCTATTTCCACGACGTTTTCGTCGAGTTTGTAGTCGCCGAGCACTACGCCGTCGGGAATATAGACGAGCCGATCCTTGCCGTAACTGTAAAGTATTCCGTCCGCATCGGTTTCGTAATTGGGGTTGTCGGGTGATACGTTAAAGCTCTTGAGCTTGCTGCAACCTTTGAATATTCCCCTGAAATCTATTACGCCTACGTTGTTCGTTATATCTATGCTCGTAAGCGCCGAACAGCCCGAAAACACATAATTTCCGAATACGAGGTCGGAATTCATATGGCTGAGATCTATTTGCGAGAGAGCGGTGCACGAATTGAACGCGTTTGTCTTGATCTCGTTTAGCGTAACGGGCAAAAGCACCGACGTGATTTTTGTGGAATAAAACGCCTTTTCGCCTATCGAAACGACGCCGCAGCTCGTATTTTTTACGAAAGTATACACCTTTTTCCCGTTTACTTCGGTCACCTTGGTCGAACCCGTTTCTTCGAAAGTGAGCGTGGTGAGCTTGGAACACCGCGCAAACGCTTCCTTTCCTATGGTGAGCGCCGCGGGGTTTTTGCTCGCGGTAAAAATGACGCTCTCAAGCTCGCCGCAGCGGTAGAACGCGTTGTCGCCTATTTCTCTTACTCCGCCGTGAACGACAAGCCTTGTGAGCTGCAAACTCTTGTTGGAGGCGTACACATTGCCCACATACACGTTGAACGCGTTTGCGCCTATAGCCGTTACGCTCGACGGCACAATATATTCCGTTATCTTGGATGCGAGCGGACAGTATAGCACGGTGTCGCCCTTGCCGTTCAGCAGTATGCCGTTTTCGTCCGACTGATACGCCGCGTCGTCCGATTTTTCGACGAATATCGTTTCGAGATTTTTGTACTTGGAAAAAATCTTGTACGGCTCGAGATCGCCCCAGCTTTGCAAGCGCGCGGGGAACGTTACGGAAGATAAGTTCTTACACGTATCCTTGATCGCGTCGCTGTGCATATCGAGCGGCGCGGCGGTCTTGCCCTCGGGCGTAGGAAGAAACGTTATTGTTGTGAGCGTATCGCTGTTGTCGAATGCGCCTACCGAAATCTTGGTTACGCTGTAAGGTATTATTATTTCGGTTAGTTTTGTTTTGTTGAAAACACCGGTGCCGATGTGCGTGATAGTATCCGAAACGGTGTACGTTCCGCTGAACACATTGGGAATAAACGCGATCTCGCGCGCTTTGGTTATGGGATTGACGCGTATAAGAACGCCCTGTTCGTCCGCGCTGTATACGGGATCGTATTCCGTGCCAGACGCCTCGACCGCATATCTTTCGAGCCTTACGCAGCCCGAAAACGCCGTTTCCGAAATCACGCGTACCGTGTCGGGAACGGTGACCGATACGAGATACCTACACTCCGAAAAAGCGTTGTCGTTTATGGCGACTACTTTCTTCCCGTTATATTCGCTCGGTATCACAAGCTCGGGCATTTGTCCGATATACGCGCCCTTTTTGACGGCGTAACCGTCGCCGTCCTCTTCGTACTGCAATACTTCGAGATAGCGCGCGTACAGCGTAACGTCGCCGGCCGTATTCCATGCCTTGCCGTAACCGCGGTAATCGCTGTACGACGTGCCGTTGCCGTCGGCGGCGGCGTTCCAATTTATAAACGCTTTGGTTTTGTCGATCATCTCGGGCACGGGCAGCTTGAACGGATCGCCGTACTTCAGCATGACCGTCTTTACTTCGCCCGCGCCGTCTCTGCCGTAGTTGAGCGTGACGGTGTAAGTCTTGCCCTCCCACATGGCATAGAGCGTCATGTCCTCGTTGCCCGTAAACACCGATTGACTGTACTTGACTCCGTTCTGCGGCGCGGTGTACCACTCCTTAAAGTCGTAGCCCGTGCGCGTAGTCATAGGCAGATCGATCTTGTCGCCGTGCGCTTTGAATATGCTCTCGACTTCTTTACCGCTCGCCGCGTCAAACGAAATTTCGTACGCTCTCACTTTTATAGACGCCCATTCGCTGTAACTGCCCGAAGAAAGAAGTCCGCGCACATTCAGCGTGTTGTCCTTTGCCGTCAGCGTGATCTCCATTCTGTTCGTGCCCGCGGCGACTTTTACTACCTCGCCGTCGTTGACCTGCACTTCGTACTCGGTAGCGCCTATGACATGATCCCAAGTGAGTTCGCTCGCCTCGTAACCGAGCTTTGCGCTCATGGCGTTGCATTTTGCGGTGAGCGTATCGCTTCTGTACGAACGGCTCGCGCCGTCGTCGGACACGCCCTGAACGGTTATCTCGTACGTCTCGCCGTCCGCAAGTGCGATCCCGCACGCCGCAAGATCGAGCGACGTCGCTTTGTTTTCTACCGTATATTCATTGCCGTTTACCGTAACGATGTACGACGCGGCGTTTGTAGCCGCGCTCCACGTAACTACCGTACCGTTTATCTTAACGCCCGTAGGCATTCCGACGGGACGTTCGGGACGGGTGAACACGGACGGCGCGACCGAATTGTAGCCGTGCGCTTCGGCATATACGCGCACCGTTACCACTCCCGAATACTTTCTGAGATCGACGCTCGTCTTTTCGCGCAGTTCGTATACGTCCTCGTTGTTTATCTGCACCTTGTACAAGCCCGCGTTGTCTACGGGCGCCCACGAAAGCACGCCCGTTTCCTCGTCGTATGCGTTAAACGAAACCGCGTCGAGATGCGCTTCGTGATTGAAGCTTCTCGGCGTGCCCGAAGCGTAGCCTTCCGCTTGAGCGTACACGGTAAAGTTTATGCCCTCGGGGCGCATTTCGCACGACGAAAAATCGTACGTCGTCGCGCTGCCGATATCGACATTCTTATGCTCGTGCGTTTCGTCGCCGCAGTCCACGGTGATTATATAGCGCTCGGCGTTCTTGACGGCGCCGAAGTTCAAAACGGAATTATCGGTCACGCGAATACCCGAAACAGCCGCAAGCGCCTTGTTCTTGTAATGGCGCGTATACGTTTCGTCGCCTACCGTAAGCTCTATTACATAATCGCCTGCGGGAAGATCGGCAAAAGCGATCGGCTCGCTGCGCACCGTCATGCCCACCGAGTGTTCTACCGTATCGAATCCGTCCGGACCTTCTATTTTTATTTTTGCGGGACCGGACAGTCTGTCCCAAGTGATGTTCGAAGAAGTGACGTTTACCGCAGGGTCGGCTTTTCCGCCGTCCTTTTGCCACAGCGCATACAGCGTAGTATCCTGATCGAACACCGTATTATCGCCGCAGACATACGACAGCCTTTCGCCGTCGTCGTACTGACTTATCCACCAACCGCGGAATGTGTATCCGTCGCGCTTGGGTTCGGGCACGTTGTACAGTCTGTTGCCGATAGTAGTCATGCCCGCGATTTCGGGCGCGCCGTCGTAGCCGAGCTCGAATCCGACCGCGTATTCCGTTTCGCTCTTTTGCGCCCACTTTGCGTATAGCGTCATGTCGTCGGTAACTATGCCGTCGAACGCATAAGGCAAAGTCCCCGCTTTGTCCGTGAACCAACCTATAAAACCGTGACCGTCGTATTCGGGATCGGTCGGACGCGCGACGGTCTTTCCGTTGCGCACGGACTCGGAATACGGCGAACCGCCGCCGTTGCCGTCGAACGTGACCGTATAATTGACGTCGCGCCAAAAAGTGAGCGCGTCGTCGTCGTATGTAAACTTTATCGTATTGCCGTCGTACAGAGCCGTGACCTCGAACGAATCATACTTGAACGTTAACTCGCTGCCGTTTACCGTATATGTACCGTCGAACGTATAATCCGCCGACAGCGACACTTCCGTCCCTTTGCTCAAAGTGAGAGTATACTCTTTGTCGGACGAGATTTCGCAATAATATTCGCCCGATTCGGGACCCGGTTCTATAACGGGCTTCGGCTCAGGATCGGACTTTTGACACGCGCACAGTATCGCGCCGAACGACGCCACTGCCGTCACCGATGCCAACACTTTGATCTTGCTCTTTTTCATTCAAGCCTCCGATACGTCGGCATGTGTAAAAATAAAAAAAGCACCGCAAACTTTCGCCTGCGACGCCTTTGTCACTACCGACATTATTTGAAATATGCTATCATAATATGTTTGAGTTGTCAAGCGCTTTTAACATTTTGCACAAAGTTTTTTGATCTTTGCTCGCCGTCCGCTCGAATCATTATATGCCGAGTTTCCGCCGCCTGTGTGCCGTCCGACAAAATTCGATCCGCGCGAACCGAAAACGCCGACCTCGACGGAATATCGAAGTCGGCGCTTTTACCCGGTGCCAACCTCAGTTGAACCGGGGTTGGCACCGGGTACGTGTGCCTATAAACGGAATCGCGTACTGTCTACTCGGAAACTTCGGGCGTTTGTTCGCCGCCCTCTTCGGGCAGGGTCGATCCCGTATAGCCCCAAACGACGTTGACCTTGCCGCCGCTGCCCATCCAAGAGGCGTTCCAACCGCTCGGCTTGGAGGCATGCGGAGTATACACCGTCTGCTCCGCCGTCCAACCCTGAAAAGCGTTACTGCTCACCGTTGTGACGTTCGCGCCGACGAGTATCGCTTTTATGCCCGTGCAGTTTTTGAAAGCGAACATATTTATCTTAGTCACCGAAGCGGGTATCTCGATCGCTTTCAAAGAAGCGCAGCCGTCGAACATAGAGCTTCCGAGCTCCGTTATTTTGTCGTTCAACTCGACGGAAGCCAACGCGGTACAGTTTTGGAAAAAACTGCCGAGAAAGCTACCCGGCACCGCAGCGTGCAGTTCGGCTTTGACGAGCTTTGTGCAGCCCTTAAACACCGCGCTTCCCTTTATTTCAAGCGATTCGGGAATTACGACCTGCGTTAACGACGTGTTTTCGAACGAGTTGCCGCCTATTGACAGAACGCCCGAAAAATCTATCGACGTTAGCGAAGTACAGTTTTTGAAAGCACCGCTGCCCACCGTAGATCCGAACGACAGCTTAACGCCCGAGAGCTTGCCGCAGTTTTGGAACGCATAATTTCCTATGCTCGTAACGCCGTCCAAATTTATGCTTTCGAGCGACGTGCATCCATCGAACGCATAGATGCCCAATTTTTTCAGACCGGCGGGAAGAACGACAGTTTTGAGCGCGCTCGCGTTTTGCAAAGCGTACTGATCTATCTCGGTCGTGCCGTCAGCCACGGTCAGAGTATCGAGAGGATTACCCGATCCGTCCGTCGCGCCGAAATACTTGACGAGCTTTGTGCCGATATACAGAGCGCCGTCGATATATGTTATGTCGCCGCCCGTTCCCAAATACGACGCTCCGACGAGGTTAGCGCAGTTCTTGAACGCGTCTTTGCCTATGCCCGTAATGTTGTAGAACGATACGCTCGTAAGCTCGGTGCAGTTCTCGAACATACTCGGATGTATAACGTTTATACTCTGCGGAAGCGCTATCGCTTTGAGCGACTTGCAATCCTTAAACACGTAGCCCAAATTTTTATTGCTTCCGACGTCTATATTTTTTTCTCCGAGATACCTCAAACAATCGGGCAGAGAAACTTCTTGGAGCGCCTGACAGTTTTGGAACGCACAATTTCCTAAATACGTCACGTTTACGAGCACGGCTTTTTTGAGCGACGTGCAGCTCCAAAACGCGCCGCCGCCTATGCTGTTTTCGCTGCCCGATACCGGCGCCGCCATCACCACATATATATTAGGCAATGCCGGGCAGGTCTTGAACACTTCGTAGCCGATACGTGTGAGCGAGCTCTGCGGCACGGGCGCGCCCGCGGCGGGCAGCTCAGTCGTAAAACACGGATTGCCTACGATAGTCGTCAGTTTCGTACAACCGCTGAACGCAAGTTGAAGCACTTCGGTTATATCGGCGGGCAGAGTCACCTTTACGAGGTTCGTGCAGCCGAAGAACAGAGAATTGCTGACAGAAGTAACGCCCGACGGGAAAACAAACTCGGTAAGACCGGTACAGCCCGAGAATACCGAAGATTCGATAACCGTGACCGAGTCGGGGAACTTGATCGAAGTGAGCGAGGTGCATTTGCCGAACGCGCCGCTTTCCACGCTCTGCAATCCGGTATTTCCGTTGAAGTCTACTTCGGACAGATTCGTACAGCCGTTGAACGCGCTGCTTCCGATCGAATCGAGGAGCCGGGGCATCAAGACCTTTGTCAATTTCGTGCAGCCGTCGAACATGTTTTTGCCGAGCGATTGCAGTCCGCTCGATTTGCCGAAAGTGACCGTCGATAGCTTCGTGCATTTGGAGAACGTATTTTTGCCTACTTCCACTATGCTGTCGGGCACGTCCAGCGTGAGCAGTCCCGTAGCGGAAAACGCATAGTCGCCGAGCGACTCCAACGCGCACTTCGCGTCGAACGTTACCGAACCGAGAGCGGAACAGCCGTTAAAAGCGTTGTTACCTATCGTTCGGACGTTTTTGGGAATTGCTATCGAGGTGAGCAGCGCGCATTTACTGAACGCGCTGTTTCCGATCGACGTAAGACCCGACGGTAAAATAATATTTTTGAGCTTGGCGCAGCCGCTGAACGTATCGTTAGGAAGCGCAGTTATCTTATTGCCCTTGAAAACAAACGTTTCGAGCGCGGAGCAGCCGTTAAACGTGCTGCCGTAAGCAGACACGGTCAGCGCCGTCACGGTCGCGGGCAGCTCAAACGATTTGAGCATTGTACAGCTGCCGAAAGCGAAGCCGTCTATGGTGAGCAGGTTGCTGTTATCGGTAAACGTGACCGATTCGAGCTTTTTGCATCTCTCGAACGACCTGCCTATCGAAGTGACGCAGTCGGGTACGGCGACGGCGGTGAGCTCCGAACAGTCTTTGAACATATTATCGGGTATAGCGGCATAGCTGTATCCTTGTTCGAACGTTACGGTCGTGAGCGACTTGCAACTGTTGAACACGTCCGTTTCGAGCGATTTGAGCCGCGCGGGCAGCTCGATCTCGGTTATGCCCGAGCCGTAGAACGCGTTGGCGCATATCGTCAGATCGACTTCCGACTCGCCCTCGGCGGGTTTTTGGAATTCCACCTTTCCGAAGCGCTTGATGTTTTTGAACGCGCCCGCGGATATTTTCGTAACGTCCGCGGGGATCGCCAACGTTTCGCTGCCCGCCTCAACGCCCGCGGCGTCCGCTTCGCAATATGCGATAACGCGCTTGCCGTTTTCGTTGGCGTAAACTATTCCGCTGTCGCGCACAAGCAAGCTGCCCTCGGGTATTATAAGATCGGGCGGCGTAGGTGTCTTGGTTGAATTTTTAAGTATTGCGGCTACGGCGTCCGCGTCCATGACGGGCGATACGGTTATCGTAAGCTCGCCGCCCTTGTAATCGTAAAAAGGCATATCGCCTATCGTCGTCACCATGCTCGGCAGCACAAGATTCGTGATAAGCGTCTGACCGAACGCCTTGTCGCCTATCTCTGTAAGGCGGCAGCCGTCGGCAAACGTTACCGTTTCTATAATGTGCGCCGAGTTATAGACATTTACTCCCCCGACGGAGGAATGCTGTAACATATTGCGGTAAAGCGCATTGTTGCCTAAGCGCGTGAGACGGGCGGGGAACTCTATCTCGGTCAATGAAATGCAACCGTAAAATACGCTTCCGTACTGGTCGTCGGTATCTTGCAGATAAAAGTCGTCGAGCTCGGTATTGTCCTTATCCTCGAACACCACTTTCGTTATCTTGCGCGCTATCGCGAACGCCGCGGGGCGTATCGTCTGCGCATTTTTTGATATGGTAACGACCCCCGCCTTTCCCTGCGGACAGTACACTACCTCTTTAAGTCCCGCAGTATACAGCAACCCGTCGAAAGAAGCGAAGTCCTTGCAGCCCGCTTCCACGACGATCTCTTGAATATACAGATCTTCGTAATTCGCGTACTGAGGAATGGTCTTATCGAATGAAGTCACGATATTAGACGCGGAAGCGCCTTTCGAGCCCATTTGGAAAACGTCGTAGTTGTTTGAAAAACCGACTATACGATTGGGCAATTCGAGCCTTGTGAGCTCGGGACAGTTGCCAAACGTAGCGTTGCCGAACGAAAGGGGCAGGCTGCCGCCTTTTGCGAACGTGAGCGTAGAAAGTTGTGTGCAGCCTAAGAACGCTTTATCGCCCACGCCGCGCTTGCCGTCGCGGTTTGCAACGGTAGTCGGCACGTTCACCGTTTCGAGTTTGGTGCAGCCGGAGAACGCGCTTTCGGGAATATCGGTCAGCCTTTCGGGAAGTTCGATCTCGGTAAGGTTTGTGCAGCCGTTGAATACCGAAATACCGAAAGAAAGAGACTTGGCGTTTTCGGAACGGGCAAACGTGATCTCGCTCAATGCGCTGTCCTTAAACGCGCTCGATCCTATGCTCGTCACCGTGCTCGGCACGGTTATGCTCGCAAGCGACTTGGTGTTGTAAAACGCACTGGCGCCTATCGTCTGCAAGCCCTCGTTGAGCGTGACCGAAGTGAGCGCAAGCCCGCTGAAACAGTTCGCGCCCAAAGACGTAGTGCGCGACGGAAGCGCGACGACTTTGAGTTTGGAGCAGCCCTTAAACGCGTTGTCGCCTATCGTGAGCGAGCTCGCCGCCTGCGACGTGTCCTCGGCGAAAGTCAGGGTTTCGAGATTTGTGCAGTTCTCGAACGCCGAAGCCGCGATCTCGGTAACGCTGTCCGGTACGGTAAGATTGACTATGTTCTTGACGCCTTTGAATACGCCGCCGCCTATTCTCGTGACGGTGGACGGGAATGTATACGTGCCGTCGAGCCCCGCGGGATAGTACACCACCGCGGTCTTGCCCGCGTTGTACAGAACGCCGTCGTCGCCCGCTTCGTAGTTGGGGTTGCGGTCGGATACGGTAAACGATTTTACGCCGCAATCGTTGAATACCGAATTGAATTCCATCGCGCCGACGTTGTCCGTTATTTCCACGCTTACGAGATTGGAGCATTTTTGGAAAACGTAGTCGCCGAATCTCAGGTCGGCGTTTATATGCCCGAGGTCGAGCGATGTGAGCGGACCGTTTTCGGCAAACGCCTTCGAGCCTATCGTTTTGAGAGTGGACGGCAAAACAACGCCCTGTATGGCGCAGTTATAAAACGCATTGTCGCCCAATGACTCGACGCCGCAGCTTTGTGTGTATTCGTAAACGTACGTCGTTTTGCCGCCGACCGTTTTTTGTTTGAGCTCGCCCGCTTCCCTGAAATCGACGGTTGCGAGTTTTTTGCACTGATAAAACGCATCCTTGCCGATGGCGAGTCCGCTCGGGCGCGAGCTCGCGCCGAACGTAGCTTTGGTAAGGCTTGTCGACATGTAGAACGCTCTTTCGCCTATATACGTCATACCGCCGTGGAACACTATCTCGGAAAGCATTTGTTTTTTGTCGCTGTTCCCCGGTTTTGCTATCAAATGTCTGTTGAACGCGTTGTCGGCTATGCGGAGCACGCTCGACGGCACGGTATATTTTGTTACTTCCGAAGCGAACGGGCAGAACAGTAGTTCCGATTTGTTCGCGTTCAGAAGCATGCCCCTGTCGGACGCGTAAAAAAGATTGTTCCCGTCCTCGACGTTTATCTCTTTGAGGTTTTTGTACCGCACGAATACGGACGCGGCGCCCAACACGAAATCCGCGGTGCGCGCGGGCAGATTTATGGTCGTAAGCGCCTTGCAGCTTTCGGGATTGATCGCGTCGGGGCTCATGCGCAACGGTTTTTCCGCCTCGCCCTTTACCGCAGGCAGGAAATTTACGGTCGTGAGCGCACTGCAATTTACAAATGCGTCTGTCGCTATTTCGGTGACCGTTGTCGGAATATTTATTTTGGTGAGCTTGGAACCTTTGAACGCCTTGGTGCTTATTCGCGTAACGCCGTACGGTACGGAATACTCGCCCGTTATCGTCGCGGGCACGAACGCGATCTCGCGCGCACCCGTTATGATATTGTCCATAAGCAGCGTGCCGCTCGGATCGCCTATAAAGACGGGATCGGGCTCGCCTGTAACGTCCACCGAAAACCGCACTATCCTGTTGCAGCCGTCAAACGCCGTTTCGGGTATGGTCCTCACCGTATCGGGTATGGTAACGTACTTGAACGTTCCGTTTTGGAAAGCGTTTTCGTTGAGCGATACCACCTTTTTCCCGTTGTATTCGGACGGGATCACAAGGTTTTCCACAGCCGAAATTGCACGGCCTTTCATAACCGCATAACCGTCGCCGTCCTCTACAAAGTCGAACGCTTCCGCATAAAAAGCGTGCAGAGTGAGCCCCTCGGTGGCGTTGTTCCACCCGGCAAGGCTCGTGCCGAAACAGTCGGTATATACCGCGCCGTTTCCGTCCGCCGTGGCACTCCAACCGACAAACAGGTACTTCTTGTTCTTTATAGTCGGCACGGGCAGACTGTAACTGCCGTCGTATGTGATCGACGCGGAATTTACCGAGCCTTCGCCGTACGTGCCGTAATCGAGTTTTACGTTATACGTGTTAGCCGTCCACGCGGCGTAAAGCGTAATGTCGTCGCTGCCGTCAAACACCGCCGCATCGTACCTGACGCCGTTTAGCGGCGCGTCGTACCAACTGCTGAAAGTATAGCCGTGACGCGTCGCTTCGGGCAGCGATAATTTATCGCCGTCAGCTTTGTAAATACTGTCAACTTTCAATCCGCTTTGCGAATCGAAAGATATTTCGTACGCTCGCACGTCGAGCGTTACCCAATCGCTGTAGCCCGAGGAAAGTCGGCTGCGCACTCTGAGCGTGTTGGTCTTTGCCGTCAGAGTGATTTCCGCTCTGTTCGTGCCCGCCTCGACACGCAATATATCGCCGTCGTTGACCTGCACTTCGTACTCGGTCGCGCCTATCACGTGATCCCATGTAAGTTCGCTCGCCTCGTAACCGAGCTTTGCGCCCATTGCATTGTATTTTGCGGTCAGCGTATCGCTCTTGTACGAACGGCTCGCGCCGTCCTCTGATACGCCCTGAACTGTTATCGTGTACGTTTCTCCGTCGATAAGTCCGAGCCCGCAGTCGGCAAGATCGAGCGACGTCGCTTTGTTTTCGACTTTGTATTCTTTTCCGTTTATAGTTACGACGTACGACTGCGCTTCGGCAGCCTCGTTCCAACGCAACGTCGTTCCGTTGATTTTTACGTTCGTAGGCATACCGACGGGGCGCGAAGGACGGATATACGTCGTCGCTCCGACCGAGTTGTACCCGTGCGCTTCGGCGTAAACGCTCACCGTGACAACGCCCGAATACTTCCTGAGATCGACGCTTGTTTTGCTGTTAGTATCGGTCGGCTCGCCGCCGTTTACGACGACTTTGTAATTGGTTGCGTGATCGACGGGCGCCCACGTAAGCACGCCCGTTTCTTCCTCGTATACGTAACCCGAAACCGCGTCGAGATGCGCCTCGTATACAAGCGTTCGCGCCGTGCTCGCCGCGTAACCGTCGGCGGCGGCACTGACCGAAAAAGTTATGCCCTCGGGCTTCATTTCGCACGACGAAAAATCGTACGACGTCACGTTGCCTATATCGAGCATCGTGTGCTTGTGCAGAGGATCGCCGCAGTCTATCGTTATGTAATACCGCTCGGCGTTATCCACCGAATCGAACACGAGTTTTCTGTCATCGGTCACCTTCATGCCCGAAACGGACGCAAGCGCTTTGTTTTTGTAGTAGCGAGTATACGTCTTTCCACCGACGGTAAGCTGTATTACGTAATCGCCCGCCGGCTTTTCGGCAAAAGCTATCGTCTCGTTGCGCACCGTCATGCCCACCGAATGTTCTATGGTTTCGAATCCTTCGGGGCCCGTCACTTTGATATAGGCAGACGTCGTAAGTCTGTCCCAAACGACGCCCGTGACCGTAACGTTGACGTTCGGGTCCCCCGCCTCGCCGTCCTTTTGCCACAATGCGTACAGCGTAAGATCCTGCGCGATCGAAACGGCTCCGTCGTAAGCATACGACAGTTTTTCGCCGTCGTCGTACTGACTTATCCACCAGCCGCGGAACGCGTAGCCGTCGCGCTTGGGTTCGGGTACGTTGTACAGCCTGTTGCCTATGGTGGTCTTCCCCGCGATCTCGGGCGCGCCGTCGTAGCCGAGGTCGAACGCTACCGAGTATTCCCTGTCGCTCTTTGCCGCCCACTTGGCGTAGACCGTAACGTCCGATGTGACCGCCGCGCCGAAGTCGTACAGCGCCGTTCCCGATTTGTCGGAATACCAGCCGATAAAACCGTGCCCCGTATACTCGGGATCGGTCGGGCGCTCGACAGTCTTTCCGTTGCGCACCGATCGGGTCTGCGTTGCGCCGCCGTTGCCGTCGAACGTGACCGTATAGTTGACGTCGCGCCAGAAAGTTAGCGTATCGTCGTTGTATGTAAACGTTATTTTATTGCCGTCGTAATCGGCGGTGACTTGCACGCTGCCGTACTTGAACGTCAGCCCGCCGTCGCCTACCGTATACGAACCGTTAAAAGTTTGATCGGCTTCGAGCGTCAGTTTCGTTCCCTCGCTCAAAGTGAGCGTATACTCGCTGTTCGGCGATACCTCGCAGTAATATTCGCCCGTTTCGGGGCCGGGAACGGGCTGCGGCGGCGTGTCATCGTCGCACGCGCACAGGATCGCGCCGAACGACGCGACGGCGGTCACCGTTGCCAATATCTTTATCTTGCTCTTTTTCATTCAAGCCTCCGTTAACAACACGTGTCTTATAAAAAACGGCAACGCAAACATCCGCTCGCGACGCCGTTGTCACTCATTACGTGTATACGGAGAATTTTATCATATTTTCGCATTTGCTGTCAAGCAAGAAAAGAACGGTGTGACTTGTAATATTATACACGTTTGCACACAATTTGTAAACGCACGGCGGCGAGCAATGCGCGTTAATGCCGCCGTTACGCCATATTTATCACGCGAAATCGCGAATAACGACATCGGGAACGTCGAACGCCGTCATTCCGAAATCGCGGTAGGTCTGAGTTACTTTGATTTTGCCGTCCGCGTTCGCGCCCTCGTCGGTCAGCTTGAAAGTGCCGTTGAGCACCTGCCGCGACAGCTTTCCGTCACGCACGAAGAACTCGCCGTTGACGCGCAGCGACGAAACGGGTTTTTCGGTATCGAGACTGTCGGACAGCATGTCGAGCACGTCGTTCATAAACATAGAATACTTTTCCTCGTTAACCTTAAATCCCGATGTCGTCTTTACGAAATACGAATAATCGTTGCTCGGCACGACGCCCATATCCCCGACGTTGACCGAAGAAAAAAGTACGGATATCCACTCGCCTCCGTCGGTTTTTTCGTACAGTCCGATAATGCGCCCGTAAGCGTCGCCGTCGAAAACGTAAAACCATTCCTTTTCGGTCGTTTCGGTGACGGTAAGGGTTTTGCTCGTGTCGGTGACGACGGAATACGCATATTTTCCGTCGTACTTGATCACTTGCCTGTTAGTATAAGACGACAGCGTTAACTTGATCCCCATCTGTTTATACGTAGCGGACGAAACGGACACGGAGTCGAGCGTGAAATTTACGTACTTCGATCTGTCGAAAACCGCGTCGTAATACGCCTTGGTGAGCACGTCGCCGTTTTCGAGCGCGGGCGAGTAATATCTGTATGCCGAATTTATGTATATTACGTAAACTTTGACTTTGCGATGCGCGAACGCGGCGGTGCGAACGCCTTCCGCTTCGCGCTCGGCATACTCTATTTCCCCGCGCTCGGCATGCTCGACGGCTGCTTTTTCGTCGGCTGTGAGATCGAGGTCGGCTATTTCGTTTTCGGTCAAATCCCCTTTTTTCTCATACGCGACGAAAACCGCGTCGGTAACTTCGCCCGCAACTTCTTTTTCGAGAAAGCCTTTTGCCGCATCGGAAGCGGAAACATACGCATCTTCGGATAAAGCTCCGTTGAAAAATGTGTCGGGCGGATCGGAAGCTTCGTCGCCGTCGCACGCAGCAAACGAAAATACCGCAAGCACAAACAGCATAGCAGCCAGAGCGACCGATAACATCCTTTTCTTCATATCTTTTTTCTCCTTTGAATAAGTATATAAAATATACTTTATATCTATATAATACTACTGCCGCTTCCGACTTTTGTCAAGCATTTGGGCGCGCATTATGTTTTTGTTCCGAATTTATCCCGATTTACAATCGACATCAAAAAATGTGCGAAATACACCCCGAAAAATACGATTGCACCGCAAAAATCCATACATGCGGTTTTTTGCTTGATTTTTTATGCGATTCGGTGTATGATGTATGTATGGAATTTGCGGGAATAACAGACATCGCCATATACGGGACGGACTGTGTTGCGGATATTTCGCGCGGGACAAGCGACGTCGCGCAGTTTATTTCCGCCAAAGAAAAGTTTTTCGACGTCAAGGTCGCGGACGGCACGCTCACCGTCACGCAAAAGACGCGCAATATTTTTTACCGCATAATCATGCGCCGTTTCGAATTCAAAATAATCCTGCCCAAAGGTTTCCGCGGCAGGCTGCGCTTCCGCAATAACAACGGCGGATTATATTTGAAAGGCGGAGATTTTTCGGACGTAGAGCTTGCCACGAAAAACGGCAAGTTCGAGCTATGCGACGCCAACATAGGCGGAATGTCGCTCAAAATGTCCAACGGCACGTTAAATATAAAAAGCATGAACGCTTACGATTCGATAGCCGTAAAATGTCAGAACGGCAACATAAAAGCCGAATCGGTAAGCACGCCGTCGTTCAATATTTCGTGCACCAACGCAAGCCTTTCCGCAATAGATATAAAAGCCAAAAAGTTCGACTGCTCCACGTCCAACGGAACGATCGACGCGAGCGGAATCGTTTCGGACGATATAAGACTCGAAACGTCCAACGGCAAGATCACGGCTATGCCGCTCGGCACGCGCGACGATTACAAACTGTCCGCGGAAACGTCCAACGGCTTGATCACGATAGACGGCGTTCCGTTCCGCAAGATATCGGACGTCAATCAGGCGGCGAAACTGATGAGCGCCAAAACATCAAACGGCGAAATAGACATTCGCTTCGTGTGATCTGTCTCGAATCGGACAAGCCGCTCTATACGGCGTTCTGCGTTCCGTAATCGAACACTTCGGAATAAACGGCGGTGCAAGACGTACCGCCGCATTTGTTTATACGGAATTTTTCGCGAACTGTAATTTTTGCGGCGCGCTCGCCGTCAGTCACGATAGTGAACTCTACACTGTCGTACTGCGGATAAGATTTCCCGCCCAGAAGCGTTTTATATTCGTTGCGGCTGTATTCGGTGGCTCGGGCAACGTCGAGTACGTAGCGGTATTCGTTTTTGTCGGTTTGCTCTGCCGATACCACCGCACCGTCCAGTACGAACTTGACGAGTCCGGTGGCAGGCAGACCGTATGCCGACGTAAAATCGGCGCGGGTCAGTTCTTTAGGTTTTCCGAACACGAACTTTTTGTTTTTGTATTCGCCCGTCGATACGAGATACTTACCGTCGGACACTTGTTTTTTCACCGCGGCTTTAACGAGCGCCGAAGCGCTTTCTAACGTTTCGACATAACCGTCGGCGCGAACGCTTCGCACGCCGCTTACGTTTTGCACGTACGGGATGCCGAACACTCGCGCGCGAACGGTGCCGGCGAGCTTGGTGTCGAAATCGTTTGCCGCACAGTACGCGCGGCAGCAGCCGAGAACGCGCATCGCTTCGGCGTCTGGCGCGCTGCCCGATTCGAGCGCGGCAGGCACCGCCGAGCGGAACACAGGCACGAACGACATTACGGCAAGCGAGAACAAAAGGATCGCTATTGAAATTATCGGGAACAAATGCCCGACTCGCCTATTCGACTTATTCATACGAATAGTATTGCACATTGCACGGTTTTTAACCTATAAAGCCGTCAAATGTCGAAACTGCAATCGAAAAAAACCGCAAATCGACAACAGTTAAACCAAAACGCTTTACTTTTCGCTTCTCTGATATTATAATAAAGCAGTCGTGCGATCCACACGACAAAGCATTTCGATACGGAGGCGTATCGAAGCGGTCATAACGAGGCGGTCTTGAAAACCGTTTGGGCGCAAGCCCACAGGGGTTCGAATCCCTTCGCCTCCGCCATAGCAAGAGAAAGTACGAACACACGCCAAAGCGAGTTCGTACTTTTTCTTTTGTATGAAAGTTTTGGCGTGTGTTTGCCGATTAAAGACATATTGCCGAAACCGCCTATTCCTGCGGCGCGGCAAATGCAAAAGCGTGACGAGCAAAGCAATTTCACTGAATAACATAAACGGCTCTTTAAGATAATTCTCGAAGTGCCTTTGCTATATGCTTGATTTAATCGTAATCCTTTGTTATAATAATTGTACGATAAACAGTAATTCGGCGGAGATAAAATACAATGGATAAAACACAGATCCATCAATTTATATCAGAACAGAAAACGGCGTTTATTGCTTCCGTAAATGAGCAAGGTTATCCTGTAATAAGGGCGATGATTGCCCCTCGTAAAATAGACGGTAATGAGATTTATTTCTCTACAAACACATCGTCCAACAAAATAAAACAGTATTTGGCAAATAATAAAGCGTGTGTCTATTTTTATAAACGCGGAAAATTCAAGTATCAGGGCGTTTCGATAACAGGCGAAATGCAAGTTTGTACCGACCAAGCGACGAAAGACAAGATTTGGCGCTTCGGTGACAAACTGTTTTATAAGCAAGGTGTAACCGACCCCGATTATTGCGTATTAAAATTTGTAGGCAAAACAGCCGAGTATTATTGTGATTTTAAGATAGAAACGATTGACTTATAAATTTCCATTTAATGTAGAATGACCGATAAGAAACCACAATCTTGAAATGCACCCCAAAAGTTAGACAGACTTTTGGAGGTGCATTTCATTGTGATAGGTTTTTTAATTGTGAGTTTATTGTACATTTATGTAATTTATCCTTTTAGTCCGTCCGTGACGGCTTTGATAACCATTACGCTGTTAGTTTGGTTTGTCGTATTTATAGGTGTGGCTTTTTCCATAATCGGAATGGAAAAATTATACATTCACAAATTTTTTAACGATATACCGAACAGTCAAGAAGAAATAAACATATTGTAACTATTTTTGTTTGCTGCAATATAATTTCCAAAATCACTAAGAAGCGGTGAAAATTAAGGGAAACTTCGGTGTAGTATTCGCTCGTTATTAAGTGCGGCGTTCCGCCCGAACTCGCCGGCTGTACTTACCTTTCAGAAGCCGTCGAACTCAGAGCCTTCCATAATGCTTCCGCCATGGATATTTACCGTACCATCGCCGTAATTGCAAAAGCAGAAACAGGCGCAAAAAAAGGATTACGCTTTTCTTTTGAATAATTTTACGGCGAGCTGTTCGCACACCCGTTCGGTTTACGATAGACAATACCAAAAAGCACTATCCCGTCGGATTTGCCGACGGGATAGTGTTAAGTCATTTGATATGACGAACGTACGGCTGAAATATCAGTCCGCATCGTAACGAACATATTCGCAAGTATCGGCGTCTACGTTCAATTCGAGTCCGTCGGCGTTATGCGGCGGATAAACGGTTGACGTCAAAGATTTGCCGTTGACGAATATCTCGATCGAAAATTCGTCGAATACCACAGTGATTTCGGTTTTCTTTTTGCCGTCGAACGGCATTCTGCGCACGCCCGCCAAGCTGTCGGCATTGGTTTCGACGCCCGTTATCCGCTCGCCCGAGCGCGATCTGTCAAACACCCACTCCCCGTTCGAAAGAGTAAAAGTCGTGACCGCTCCGTCGCCTTTTCGCATAAGCAACGAAAATTCTCGCAGATTCTCCGCCGCGATCTCAGTAACGCCGACCTTGATCCTGTCCTTGACGGACTTGACGTTCGTCTTGCGCACGACCTCTTTTTTTGTGACGATAGGCGTCTGGGACAGTTCGCCGTCTTTTACCGAAATTCTGCGCGGCACGGTGAGCATGCCCGTAAACCCGTACTGCGCCGACGGCATCGAGCGATCCCACATATTCATCCAGCCTATCATTACGGGCTCGTTCTCGAACGACTGCGGCGCGTAAAAATCGAATCCGTAATCACAAATGCCGGAGTCTTTCGGCGTGAATCGTCCAGTTCCGTAATCGAGCTTGCCGAGCGTCCACCGCGTAGTGTGATAATTCAAATGCACATTGCCTTCGGGCGGTTGCGACTGCTCGCTTGCCAAAAACAGCCCTTCGGTGTCGCGGTAATCGGGGCACTCCGTCATGACACCCTTGCAATCCTCGCCGAGCATATCCCCGACGAAACGCCACGACAGCAGATCGTCGGACGAATACATAAGCGTTCTGCCGCGCCCGTCGAGCTTGCGCGCGGCGATTACGCACCAAAACTTTCCGTCGTGCCGCCAAACCTTGGGGTCGCGGAAGTCCGTCGCAGAGTAACCGAGCGGAATCCCGTCGCTGTCTATGACAACGCCGCGTTTTACGAAGTGAATTCCGTCGTCGCTTTCCGCCAAGCACTGCACCTGCCGCTCGGTATCCAGCCCCGCATTTTTGGTAAAGCCGGTATACATAAGATACAGTTTGTCGTTATAAACAACGGCACTGCCCGAAAAGCATCCGTCGGCATCGCCGTCGCCACCGGGGGTAAGCGCTATCGGCAAGCGCTGCCAATGCATGAGATCGTCGCTTACTACATGTCCCCAATGCATGGGTCCCCATTCGGTACTGTAAGGATGATATTGAAAAAATACGTGATACCGACCGCGAAAGACAACCAATCCGTTGGGGTCGTTTATCCAGCCGTCGCCGCCCGTGATGTGAAATGTCGGGCGCAATTTATTGCCGTTATCCATGTGTGCCTCCGCCTGACGCCAACGCGGCATACCCGCAAAAAATCGCGGATATGCCAACGCTTGCTTTTGTTTTTTTGTTTCTCGCTACTCTATGCGTTTTCTTCGTGCTTGACGGCGACGCGCCACGCGAGCTGCACGTTCTCATAGTTACAAGATCCGTCCTCGTTTTTCGACACGGGCGCTTCGACCGTATCGCTGCCGTTCGTATCGGGCGACGTTTCGTAATATGTTACGACCTCGTCGAACGTAGCGCCCGCCCAGCCGTCGTTCATTTCGCGGTCGCTCAATTCGATATACAGCTTTTTGCCGACATGCTCGTGCAGGTCTATAAAGTACGTGCGCATATCCGCGTAAGAAACTTTTTGATCGCCGTCGCCTACAAACGGGAAGAGCGCGTCGTCGGCACGGAAATGATCTGCTCTGTATTCGCCCAACAGGGTGCCGTTCGCCTCGTACACCTTGACGGTCGCCGTCCTGCCGCCCATGCGCAGCGACATCCAGCCCGAACCGCCGAGAATAAATTCGCTCGAACGGATCGTCCATGTATCGCTGTCGGGAATGCCCGTATCGAGACCCGCCAAGAAGAAGCCCTTGTTGTTGAACGGCAGTCTCTCGCCCCACATGCTCGTACGGTCTATTACGCAATCATTGATGTTTATCGGCTTGGGATCATTATCGCCGACGGGGATCGAGCAATTTTTGACTATAGTCCACCCGTCGAGGTTGCGACTCTCGAATCCGTTGTTCGCCACGCTGTATATAAGCTCCTTCTTTGACACCGCTTTTACGTAGCTCGCTTTTTCGGTGTCCTGCGGCTCGGCGGTATAATAGGTGACGAAGCTGTCCGCAAAGAACAGACCGTAATCGCTCGACGAATTGTCGGTTATGCGAATGTACACCGTCTTGCCGAGATGTGCCGAGAGGTCGGCTTTGAACGCCGTCATCGAACAGCCCGTCTTATTGCCGTCCTTATCGTCCGCCCAATTGTTGTTGTAGAACCTGTCGAGGACCGCGCCCGTTTCGTTATCCACTATTTCGAGATACACGCGATCGGCATTCTTCGCACCGCCGAGCTTGTACGTGATCCAGCCTTTGCCGCCGAGCTTGAACGGCGAGCTCGTGAGCGTGCCTCGCGCAGTCTCGTTGCCGCCGATCGCTACGCCGTTTTCGCCTATATTCGTATACGCGCTGAAAAATTTGCCGTCGTTGTTGAATTTTCCGCGTTCCGCCCAATATTCGGTCGCTGCGTTTACCGCGCCGATGTCGGGATTGCTGCGCGTCCAGCCGAGAAGCCCTTCGTTCCCTTGCTCGTCCGCTTTGTCGAAGCTGCCGTTTACTATACGGTATTCGCGCGTATCGAGCATGTTGAGCACGTAGTCGTACGATATGCTGTGGGGTTCGCCGTCCACAGAAAACTCGACAGTGACATTAAAGGTATGTACCGTCGCCGTATCGCCGTACTTGCCGAAAGTAAACTCGTACGTCGAGCCGTCGAGCTTAACGGCCGCGCCGCCGTCCACCGATACCGAATAGCCGAGCGATATCGCACCCGGATTATCGACGTTGTCGGCAAAGTCGAGCGTGATCTTTGTCTTGTCTGTCAATTTGTCGTCGTGCAGATCGTAATGCTTTACGATGCCGTCCTCGTCTTTGAGCGTCGCCGTAATCTCGCTCGTCGCCGTAACTTTGAGCGCTACGGTAAGAACGTCCAACCCTTTATGCTTGACGGTAAGCGTGACGTTCACGGTATGGCTGCCCTTGACCGATTCGGGCACGGACAGCGTCCATACGCCCGACTCGTTCTTTGTCGCGATAACGTACGTATCGTCCGCAGACGCTATCTCGTACGTGATATCTGAAAGCTCGACGGTGTCCGCATAATCGGAAAGAATGATGTCTCTGCTCGCGCCTGCGAATATCTTGAAATTCTTGTCGGCGTCGTCTTTTTCGACAGGCTCTCTGTATGCAAGTCCGTCGATCGCGGAATCGAGCTCGGCAAACGCGTTGTCTACCGCCGCCTGCTTGGATGCGATATTATCGGCAACCGCACGCGCCGCGGCGAGCTTTGCGACATACTCGTCATAACTCGACTGCGTATAATCGCCCCGCTCGGTTATGTTCTGCACACTGAGCAGAGCTTTGAGCTCGGTCATGTCCGCAAGCTCGTCTTGCGCGTCGAACACCTCGCGTCCGCCTTGTTTATCCGCAGTCGGGAGATCGCTTTCGTCCGCATAATAAGTGACCAGACTGTCGAAGTTTATAAACGCGAAACCGTCGGTACCCTCTTCGTCGTCGTGAATTACTATGCGCACTCTCCTGCCGCGAAGATCGGACAGATCGGCAACATACGTCACAAGGTTCTCTATGAACTTTTCGGTACCCACCTTGTCGGCGTCGCCGTCGCCGGTATCTTCGAACTTATAGTTGCGCCACAGTCCGAGAACCGTTCCGTCCTCGTCTTGAAGCGTGACGTAGCAGCCGTTCTTGCCGCCTGCGCCGAGTTTGAACGAAATCTTACACAATCCGCCGACGGTGAAAAGCGAACTCGCAAGCGTGCCCGTTTCGCCGCTTTTGAAATACTTGCCGTCGTTGTGCATGGGAAGATTCGTCCAGAAATGAGAATCTTCCGAAATCGCGCCGACCGTAGACGGCGTAGCCGTCCACCCGTCGAGTCCGTTGTCGAACCCGCCGTTTTCCACACGGTACATGCCGACGTCTACAAACTTGATCTTATAAATAAAGTCGAACTTTTCGTCGGCGCCGCTACCGTAAGAGACCGATACCGCGACGGTGATCTCCCTTTTTCCGTCGGGAAGCGTTTCGGGCACCGACAGATGCAATACCGAACCGTCGAGCGTTTGAGCTTCGCCGTCGTCTATGCGCACGGTATATTCGAGCGGCACGTTTTCGGGGTTTATTATGTTGTCCGCAAGATCGATATCGTACGTTCCGACGATGTTCGCAGCGTCCGCTTCCTTTTCGACCGTCGGCGCTTTTGCCGCAGGCGTGGAATCGGTGACGTCGATACGCACGTCGAATTCCGCGGTACGCGCCGCCGCGCCCGCAAGCGCGCCGTCCGTATACGACACTGCCACAGTCAACGTCTTTGCCGTGGGTTCGTCGTAATCTACGGTCAACGTATTGCCGGTGATCGACGCATGCTCGTCCGATGTCTTAAGCGTATACTCGTAAGAATATTCGGCTTCGCCGCTGCCCGCTTTGGGCGAAATGACGAGCGATCCGCTTTGCGACGTTCTGAGGTCGTACGTAATAGCGCCGTCCTCGAAAACTGCTTCCTTGCCGTAAACCGTGACCGCAAACTCGACGCCGACGTCGCCCGCGCTCGCCGAGACCGTAGCCGTTCCGCGCGAAACCGCAGTGAACGTCGCCGTCGTATTTTCGAGCGTCGCCGTTACGACCGCTTCGTCGGACGAAGTCAACGTATACTCGGCGCCCGTGCCCGCTATGGAAATATATTCGGCGAGATCGGTCTTTCGAGTGCCGCCTACGACAAGCGATATCGCTTCGCCGTCACGCAGTTTTTCGGGCTTTTTGGCTTCGACAGGCTCGTTTTCGTCGCACGCGCACAGCGCGAATGCGAAGCAGCACGATGCCGCCGCCGCAAACCCTACAATGGATTTTTTCATATTCTCCTCCTTATCGGGAATGACCCTATGTTATGTTTTGTTTTACTTGATATCCGTAGCTTGAACCGCACCGTCGGGCAGAGCGTCCGTAGTCTCGTAATAGGTGAAAAAGCTGTCTACGAAGATAAGTCCCCAATCATCCTTGGCGTTGTCCGTAATGCGTATCTTCACTTTTCGACCCGAAAGCGTCGAAAGATCGGCTTTGTATAATACCATGTTGGCTAAGTACACGCCGTATTCCGCTGCGTCGGCGGGAGCGCCCATAGTGCCCGGAACGATACTCGCGAAATTATCCGCCGAGAACTTCGTATTCCCGTACGCCGCAAGCACTTCGCCCGTTTCGGAGTCGATTATCTCCACTCTGCAAAGCGCGGTATTCTTTCCGCCGCCCAGCTTGAACGTGATCCAACCGCAGCCGCCTATCTCGAATTCCGAACTCGTGAGCGTGCCCGTTTGCGATTCTACGCCTTTCCAGCCGCTGACGAAATATTCGCCGTCTTTGTTGTGCGAAATGTTCTCCAACCAGCCGCTCCACAGCACGTCGTCGGACACGTCCGCGATATTGCCGGACATTGTCCAGCCGTACAGCGAGCCTGTTTCGAAATCGCCGTTGAGCACCTGATACTTGCTGTCTTGACCGAGCACGGTCATTTTGAGCATATCCGTCGCCGTGTTCGTCTTTTTGGGAACGGACGCAAACGTCGGGTAGTATGTTACAAAGCTGTCTACCGCCAAAAATCCCCAATTTTCGATAGCGTCGTCGGTTATTGTCAGCCTGACCTTTTTGCCGATATAATCCGAAAGATCGGCTTTGTACCAAACCATGTTGGCAAGATTACTGCCGTTGTTGACAGCGCCCTCGCCCTTGTCGTTGAACAGACGGTTGGAAAAACGCGCAAGCTCTGTGCCGCTGTCGACGTCCGTCACCGAAATATAGCAGAGCAAAGGATTGCTTCCGCCGCCCATGAGGAATGTGATCCAGCCGCAGCCGCCGACCGTAAATTCCGAGCTCGTTAGCGTGCCCGTTTGCTTTTCGTACTCTTTTCCGTCGCGGGTCAGTCCGCTGAACAAATAGTTGCCCTTTTTGTTGTATGAATGTTTGTTCCACCACAGCGTGTCGCCCGTCACCGCGCCAATGCCCGTCTCGTCATCCGTCCAGCTCGGCGTCCAGTCCGTAAGGTCGCCCGTTTCGAATCCGCCGTTTTTCACTTGGTATTCGCTTTCGGGCATGATGTCCGTTTCTACGACCGCTTCGTACGACTCCCTGTCGTACCAAACGGGTTTGTGCTCCCAATATGTTTTGACGCTGTCGAGAACGATGCAATCGAGTTCGTCCGACGAATCGTTCAAGTCCACTACCTCTATGTACAGCGTTTCGTCTATATACGCGGACAGATCGACATAGTATTGCACCATATTGAGCAAACGCAAACCGTTGGCAACGAACGGGAACTGAAAATTCCAATATTTATAATTGGAAAAACGCGCTATCTCTTTATCGCCGCCCGACGTTTTTTGCATGAACCGAATATATGTCTTTCCGTTGTCGCGGCAACCGCCCAGCTTGTAGCTGACGTATCCGCTGCCGCCGAGCACAAATTCGGACGAACGCATTACGCCCGTCGCCTGCGGACGGTACTTGCCGTAGTGGTAATTTCCGTCGCGCGAATAAGTAATGTTCTCGTTCCACCAAACGCTCTCCGAATTTACGCCGTCGTCCGAAAACGCGTCGCCTTCCGTTATCGTCCAGCCTGCAAGCGAGCCCGTCTCGAACCCGCCGTTTACTATTTCGTACTTGTTTTCGCTTTCTGCGTCGCGCACGTAACTTTTGGTCTTTACAAAGTACGCGCCCTCCGTCTGCTCGTCCGTATAACCGATGCGTATGTCGTCCACCGCGATGTAGCCGTAATAATAGCTTTCGTCGTTATCCACTATACGGATATACACCTTTTCTCCGGCGTATGCCGACAGATCGAGCGTATACTCCGAAAAGTTGTCGGTGTGATACGTTCCGTTGGCATACTTGTCGGGATTGACGTAACCCTCGGTGTGTTCGACGAAATACTCGTTGGTTTGGCGCGCGATCATTTTGTCGTCCGACGCGCGGTAAATGCCCACATAGCACAGCTTGGCAGGGTCTTTGCGTATTGCATTGTCGCCTTTACCCACGTTGAGCGCGCCGCCCGCTATCTTCATTGATACCGTTCCGTCACTTGGCAGCACAAACTCGGTAGATCGGATCGCGCCCGTGCGCGCGCCCGAATACTGCCCGTGAAAACCTTTGCCGCTCAGATACCAATTCCCCGTCGCGCCTATCTCTATCTCGTTGCGGTTGACGTCGCCGTCGAACATAAACGTCTTGGCGGAACAAACACAGTCGTCGTCGAACGCATTGCCGAACTCTACCGACCATCCTGACAGATCGGCGCTTTCGAACCCGCCGTTCAACGGCGCGGCAGCCGCGCGCTCCGTTCTTTCGCTTTCGCCGCCGCAGCCTATGAGCGCCGCGCCGCACAGGCACGCCGCCGCTATGCTTACTATGATTTTGGTTTTCTTATACATCGCCTGTTCCTCGCTTTTCAAACTCGGTCGCCGAGGTTGCCGACGTTCCCGTAATATGCCGGAGTAACCTCGTCCTTAAACGCGCCTTTCATGCGGTATACGGTCAGCGAAGTGAATTTTATCCCCGCGCCGTTATCGAACACGTGCAAGTAATCGGAATCGCCGTACTTGGGATATATTCGAGTCGTAAAACTCATGACGCCGTTTACATACACTTCCAGCATTGATCTGTCCAGCATGACCGTTATCTCGTACTGCCGCGCTACGTTGTTCCAGGTATAGCTTTCCTGTTTGTTTACGTATTCGAGCATGGACGACGCCGCTCTGTCTACATAAACGCCGCTGTCCGAAAAAACTATATCGGCATGCTCGGTTTCCGTTCCGAAGGTGTGTGGATTGTACCGCACGCTCAGTCCGCCTTTATACGCTTGCGCCGTAGGCTCGAGCGTAACTGTCGCTCGGATCTCCAGCATGTCGCCGCGGATATTCGATATTTCCGCGTTTATCTCGTCCGCCGTCTTAACCGATCCGCTGTGCGAATACAGCGTTTCGCCGCGCAGACTTTCCGTTTCCTTTATGGGCGCTCTTACTACGTCGCGCCCGTCGTCGGACAGCCAAAGCTCGAGCGGAATGGCGAAATTGTGCGCCCAGCCGGCGCTGTAATTCTGCGCCGTGCCCGCGTCTTTACCCTGCGCTATCGCATAAACGACCGTTCTTCCCTGCTCGTACTTTTTGCCTTTTTCCATGTCCTCTTCGGTGCGGTAACAGTAACCGTTCTGACCGGTAAACACGCCTCTGCCCATATCGAACCGACGGGGCTTGGGATCGTCGGCTATAAATCTGCACTTCGCTTTGTCGAACGTGCCTATCCAATAATAACAGTCAACCACATATCCGTCCACCGTGTACTGCGGGCAATCGAACAGTATGTACTTCGTCGCCGAACCGTCTTTGGTGGATATGGGCAGCATAACCACACATTCCCAATGCGCGCCCTGTTCGGGATAAAGATTGTAATCGCACTCGAATAGATACCCTTGATACTCCCACTCGCGCATATCGAACGAAGTGTATATGTTTGCCGAGCCGCCCGCGCCGGGCACGGAAGTGGATACGAGCATATAATACGTTTCCGTTTCGTCGTCGTACCAAACAAACGGATCGCGGAACTGATCGCGCTCGCCCTGAGAATTGTCGCTCGGCTGCGTGATCACCACCTTATCCTCCACTATCCAATCGGCAAGCATAGGATCGTCGGGATCGGCGGCGTGCGCGAAAGCCACGTTCTGTCCGCTCCAAGCGCTCGTGTTTGTGCCCGCCGTTATGGCAAGCCACGGCGTGCCGTCGGGGCCTATGCACGCTCCGCCCGTCCACACGCCCTCGGGACAAATGCCCGCAGTGGGCACTACTGCGTCTTTTACGTACTGCCAGTGCACCATATCGTCGCTGACGATATGTCCCCAGCGGATCTGCGACCAATACGGGCCCGACGGATTGTGCTGATAAAACACATGGTATCTGCCCTTGTAATAGAACGGCGAATGAGGCTCGTTCATCCAAACCGCAGGCGGTATGGCGTGGTATTGAGGACGGTATCTGTCGCCGTCGTACACCGAATTGTCGAGCGCTATATCGTCAAAGTCGAGCACGGGGTGTCCGTTCTTCGCATAGGACGCATAAACGCTACGCACCGATTTGGGCGAAAGCGAACCGTTGTATATGCGCACCTCGTCCAAAAGTCCGCAAGTATATTGGCGTTTGATACCGAACTCTACCATCGGGTTGGTGTAGCACCCTACATATAACGGCTCTTCCGAAGAAATTATTTCCGTCTCGGCAAGCTCGGGTATGACCGCCTCGTATGCCGTTTCGCCGTTGTAGAACAGTCCGATATAGCCTGTGCTGCCGTCAAAGCTGACCGCGATATGCGACCACTCGTACAGCGGCAGCGCGTTTATCGGGTCGTAGAACGCCGCAACGGTGTCCTCGCCCGTTTCTCTGTTGTACAGCGCGAGCTGAATTCCCCACAGTCCCAGCCTGCCGTATCCGAGCAAGAACCCCTCGCCCATTTCCACATCGCCCTTGTTGAGCACGGACGTGAGCCGAGGATTGCCTGCGGCAAGACTGCCGCCGTCGTAATTCGCGAGATTTTCGAATACGCGCGGCGCTACCCATGCCGAAAACGTGACGGCGGATTTGGGCACCGAAAACTCCCTGTTGGTTATGCTCTCTGAAAACCCGTCCATATACAGCGAATTGCCTTTTACGCCAGTGCGGCGCAACGGATCGTTCGGCTGTTTGAAAAGGCTGTCGGCATTGTCGCTGCCGAAAACATAGTTTATCTTATGATCCTTGCCGCTTACCGTTTCTTTTGCGGTGGATCCGCCCGATTCGTCGAATGTGTATTCGAGCGCGAGCGTCGCTTTATCGTCGGGTTCGACGCTACCGGCGCCGCTATTCGAACAGCCGAGCGCGCAGACCGACATCAACAGCGACAGTGCCGCAGCCACAGACTTTTTGAATTTCATGCTTTCTCCTTTTACAAGGTTAAGAATAACCGAATTGCGTTACATTTTGAGTCCGGCGGAACCGAATCCTTGAACTATGTATTTTTGAGCTACGACGTAAACGACAAAAATCGGAATACTCGTTACCACAAGCGAAGCCATGATCTCGCCGGTGGTTATTCCCTCTATGCTCTGTATAGTTATGAGCGCCGCCTGTATGGGAAGCAGCGGCCATTTATCCTCGCCGGCAGACGGAAGTATCATCGCCGGCCACAGATAGTCGTTCCATACTCCGATAAAGCAGAACACCGCCACCGTAGCGACTATCGGTTTGCTCAGCGGGAGTATTATCTTGAAAAACACACCCGGCTTGGTACAGCCGTCGAGTTTCGCCGCTTCCTCGTACTCGTTGGGTATACCCTCGAAAAACTGCATGAACAGGAATATGTTGAACACGCTTATAGACGCGGGCAGCACCACGCCGAGCACCGACATGGTCTGTTTGAGACCGAGCATTATTTTGACGATAGAGTACAGCGGAATGATGGATGTTTCCACGGGCACGACGATCAAAAATATGATTATCGCCGTAAACATCCGCCTGCCCGGGAAGCGCATTTTCGCGATTACGTACCCCGCAAGCCCGTTGACTATTACGTTGAGAACTATAACGACCGCGGCGTAGATAAAGCTGTTGAGCGCATACTTCCAAATATCGTATTCGGTAAACACGCGCTTGTAATTGTCGAACATCGTGCCGAGATTGTTGAAGTCGGGCAAAAACATCATCATAGATCCCGCGCTCTCGGCGTACGACGCTTCACTCTTGGTCGACGTCGCTATCATATATATAATAGGAAAAAGGAACATCAGCGCCAATATAACGCCGCACACGTACCACGTGACGGTAAGCACTTTATTGGATTTTCTCGTCTTATCCATATTACGCTTTCTCCCTGAACACTCTGCGCTGCACAAGCGTTATCGCGCCTATGAAGATCGTCATTACGAGCGCGACCGCCGACGACAGCCCCACCCATCGGTCGGAATAGCCTCTTGTGTACATATAGTAGCTGAGCGTCACCGTATGCAGTTGGTAGCCCGTCATCAACATCGGCTGAGTCATTATTCGGCACGCGCCGATAAACACCGTGATGATGACGAACACAAACGACGACCGTATGCCCGGCCACGTGACGCACGTAAACTTCTTCCACGATCCCGCGCCGTCGAGCGCCGCCGCTTCGTACAAGTCCTCGCGCACATTGGACAGTCCCGCCGAAAATATGAGCATCTGATATCCCGCGCCCTGCCACGCGCTGAGCACTATTATGCTCGGCATAGCGGTTTTGGGATCGCCAAGCCAATCGTGCGGCGCCGCGCCGAACACCGACAGCAACGAATTGAGCAAGCCCGTCGGCGCAGGCGACAGTATTTGCAGCCACAGATACGACGTAACGCTGAGCGAAATGACGACGGGCGCAAAAAAGCAGACTTTGAATATCTTGACGCCGCGCCTTTTGCGGTTGCAAAACAGCGCAAGCCCGAGCGCCATACCTATCTGCAGCGGCACTACGCCCACAACGAAGAACAGCGTGTTCAAGATTGCGTGGTATATAGTGCCCTTGGACACAAGCTCTTGCCAGATCTCTGCGAAATTGTCGAACCCTATAAAATGTATGTCGTCGGGCTTAAGCAGATAGTAATCCGTAAACGCATAACCGAGCGAGTACAGTATGGGCAGCATTATAAACAAGAAAGCAAGCAGCGCCGCGGGCAGCAACATCAAATACGACGTGACGGACGAACGCAAGCGATACCGCGTATTTTTGCGTCTGCCTTTGAACACATCCCAGACTATAATCGCAAGCAGCACCGCCGCAAACACCGCCAATATTATAAATGTACTTTTCCACATAACTTTCCCTCCGCGGAAGTTGAGGAGTTTTTTGGGTGTGCGGTTTATTTTTTATGTTTGTTCATCTCGGTCTGAAGCTCGTTCGCGTTTGTGCTGAGCAGTGATCTGAGATCGGTGCCGTTTTTGATCCCGCCTATTACGAGGTTAAAACTCGACGAGAATTTGGGATACGCTATCGTCGAGGGACGCGCTTTCCCCGTGGTCTTGAGCTGCGACAGCAAGACGTCTTCGGGCGAGCCCTTTTCGTAATCGGTCTGCACCGACCTGCGCGCAGGTATCATGCCCGTCGCGTCCGTTATCTCTTTTGCGCTCTCGGGCGTGGTCATCCACAGCAGCAGTTCTTTTGCCGCGGTCTTGTCGGGGTGGTGGTTGTCGGTTATGCCGAAGCACCAGCTGCCTGTCGCGCTCGCCTTTGCCTCGCCCATCGGATACGGCAAGATCCCCCAATCGTCACGGCTAGCGAACGTCGCTTTGTAATCGTTTTCTATATCGGGTATAGTCCAGCCCGAAGAAAGATACATGCCGACCTTGCCTGTGAAAAAGTCTGTCGCGCCGATCGCGTTGGACGTGTATTTGCTGTCCAAAAGACCTTTTATAAAGTTGAACCCGTTATAAGTTTTGTCCGAATCGAAATATCCTTTCGCCGTGAACCCGTCTTCGGAAGAAAAACTTCCGCCTGCGGCATAAATGAGCGGATAAAGCAGATACGGCGCCGTTTCGTCCTTGTTCGCGTCGAGACGCATATCTACGGCGGCGACGGAACAATAATTCTTTATTCTTTCGCACGTATCTCTGAACTGTTCGAAAGTCCACGGATTATCCACGGTGTAGCCGGACACGTCTACGCCCGCTTCGCGGAATATCTTTTTGTTGTAATAAAATCCCGCGCTCGATTCCTGTATGGGCAATCCGTACAGCTTGCCGTTGTACTTATTGAGCGAAATAAAATCGTTTTGCGTTTCCGCGGGAACTATATCGCTTATATCGTACAAAATGTCGGAGTTGGCGTACGCTGCGCAGTTGGGTGCGTCGAACGTGATTATATCGGCAAGCGTGCCTTCGGTCTTTTTGTTTGTAAGATCGGTCTCGTAGTTGGAAGCGCCCGTGCTGCGCGCAACATACGAAGCGTTCGCTTTGATCTTCCTGTCCGCATACGCTCTGTTGAACGCGTCGATACGCTTTTTGTATGCAACGCCCTCGGCAGACTTGGAATCGACGTGGAACATGATCTTTACTATCGTGTTGCCCGTCTCGTCGACCTCGCCCGCGTCACTCTCCGCATTACCGCCGCACGCAGCCAGAGCGCCGCACATAAACACCGCGGACAAAGCCGCCGCCAAAATGCTTTTGATCTTCTTTTTCATAATTATCTCCTTTTCGGCTCTGCCGAGTTGATTACTTTTTTGTGGATGTGCCCGGCACGAATGTCGTTTTCAGTTCTGTCCGAAGCTCGGTGCTCTCGCCGTGTATCTTCTTTACGAGCAGGCGCACCACCTCGCGCGCCATTTCCTCTATCGGCTGTTCGATACACGTGATCCCGTTTCCGTTCCACTGCCCGAACGTGCCGTCGTACGATATTATCTGCATGTCGTCGGGCACGCGCCTGCCCGATTCCGCCAACGCCGCATACAGCGCCTGCGCCATGGAATAACCCGAAGCGAACACGCCGTCTATACCGTCGAACTCTTTCAGAAATCTGTCCGCGACCGCGCGCTCTTCGCCGTGCAAAATTATCTCGTTCATTTCGCGCACCGGCATTCCACTGTCGTTCATTACGTCTCTGTATGCGCGAGCGCGTTCCATGACTTCGGAATCGACAAGCGGTTTGGATCCTATGTATCCGATATTCTTGCAACCTTTTTCTATCAAATATTCCACCGCGCGCTTCGTCGCTTCGTAGTTGTCCGAGGTAACGTACGGAATATCCGCGCCGAGCGGTCTGTCGATCGACACTATGGGGCAGTCAACAAGCTCTTGCTCGTCGTGCGCGAAGTGAGTTACGAAAACCGCTCCGTCCACCTCGCGGCTGCGGATCCTGCCTATAATATCCGATTCCTTTTGAACGCGCTGCTGCGACGAAACAAGTATAACCGAATATCCGAACTTATCCGCCTCGTCCTCCACATAGTAAGCAAATTTAGCGAAAAACGGATGATTTATTACGGGCACAAGCAGCGCTATGCACCGCGTTTCGTTCCGTTTAAGCCGCGCCGCCATGATGTTCGGCGAAAATTTGAGGTCGCGCATCACTTTGAACACACGCTCGCGCGTTTTGGGACTGACCGACTTTTCGTCGTTTATCACCCGCGATACCGTTCCCACGCCCACGCCCGCCGCGAGCGCAACGTCTCTAATTGTTGCCGCCATTTTCGGTATCCTCATTTATCGTTACGTTTTCTACGTCTGCGACTTTTTCTTCGCCCGACGCTTTGCCCTTGCCTTTTCCGAATATGTGCTTCTTTTTGTTAAGCAATATCAGCAACACCGCTACGCCCGCCGCAACGACTACAACCGCAGCTACGGCAACGCCTACGACGATTGCCGTGAACGACGCGCCGTTTGCGCCTTTTACGGGCACGCGGACTGTCGTTTCGGGCGCGGCTTTGACCGTGATCGTTATCTCGAACAGATCGGAGACCGCAAGCGTGTTGTCGCCCACAACCAAACCGGACGCAAGCACGGTGAGCGTTCCGTTTCGTACATAGTAACCGTCGTCGCCGAGCACCTTTCCGTTAAGCGTCACCGTTTGCACGCTCGCGCCGCCGACATAAACGACCGCATTGCTGCCGTATTCAAGCGTCATATCGGCAGGCGAAACCTTGGGCAGCGACTTTACTTCTACGTCGAATACGAAAGTAGTGCGTTCGCCGACCGCTTTGAACGAATATGTACCTACTTTATCGAGCGATGCAAAATACTCGCGGGAAAGCGTCAGCGTTCTGCCGCTCACCGTGTACAGCTCGCCCGCAACCTCGGTATTGCCGAGCGTCGCGTTGTACAGCGCCGTTATCGCCTGAGCTAACTCGCCGCGCACCGTAAGCGCACCGTTATCATTATACGAATACTCGCTCAAAACAAGCGCGACCGTCCCGAACACTGCGCGTCCCGCACAGACGTTAAGCCCGAACAAACCGTCGGTCGGCTCGCCGTCTGCGAGCGTTACGTCGATAAGCGTTCTGTTGTTGACCTCTACTTTGACGTTATTGCCATGCGCCGTTATCTTGAACACCACGTCGGACGGATCCAAGTCCGCCGCGGCGCGCGCTATCTCGCCGCGCGGCGACCACAGCTTGACCACCTTTCCGTTGTTGTCGTAATTTGCGATTATGTAATCGGACATATCCGCCTCGGCGCGGAACACTACTGCCGCCGCAGCGCCCGTAAATCCGACGCGCGCCACGTACACGAAATCGTCGCCGCGTTCCGAAGAAAGGATAAACCCGTCGCCCGCAGCCTGCACGCCCGTTATTCCGTCGTCGGTCACATACCAATCGCCCGACGCTATTCCGCTTGAAACGAACTCTATATCGCTGTCCGCCGTGCCGTGCACGACTTTTACGGTTATGCGCTTTTCGGCGTTGCCCGAAGTTACCGCGATCACCGCAGTCCCCGTGCCTATAGCGCTTATCTTTGCGCCGGTCGCCGTCTGTTCCGCTTTTACGACGTCGTCGCCGCTTACTACGCTCCACGCTATTTCCGCGCCCGACGTCGAAAACGCCGTGATCTCTTTGCTCGATGTAAGCGTTCTGTCAAGCTCGATACTGTCCGTGTCGAGATACAGTATGGTTTCGTCGCCGGTGCCGCCCGCGTTCCATACGGATGCTATGCCGCTGACCGTGATGTCCGCCGTGACCGATCCGCCCGCTGCGAATTGCGCGCCTACGGAATAAGGCGACGCGAAAGTCAATACGTAGAACGGTACCGAAAACCCGTCGCAAAACGCTTCGACGCCGCCGTTGTCCGAAAGAATGTAAAAGCTCTGTTTGTTAATCGCGCCCACTATGCCCGACGCGTATTTTACGGCGTAATTATTCATGGAAAGCCCCGCGTTCGCCGTATGGCTGCGGTCTACGTAATACCCGTCGTCTTTGTTCCATCCGATCTCCGTGTATTCGTCTTTGCCGACGTTGATGCGGATCGCGACGGGCGCGCCCTCGGGATTTTCGACCGTCGCGGCGATTTCTATGCAGTGACTGTTCACGCCCGACAGAACGTTTTCGCTGTTTTCGTCTATCTTCACGCCTTCGCCCGAGTACAGCTCCGTTTTGAGCTTGCCGAATTCGGCAGACGTTACGGTTATCGGCGTTTGCGTCAGGACGTAACCGTCGCCCGACGCTTTAAGCCCCCATTCCACGGGTATCGTCATGCCGCCGCCGTTCCACGTCTTGCGTGCGGAAGCAAGCAGCCCGCTCTCGATCGAAGCCGCCGCGCCCGGCACACCGCTGAACCAGCTCAGCGAAACCGTTTTGCCGTAATAGTCGCTTTGCGGATCGTCAATGTAGAACGTTTGCGTCGCGTACGAATCGGGACCGTTGTCCATATTGACAAGCGGCAAGTTGTCGATATCGTTCACATCCGTACCGTTTACTTTATATATAATGTTTCCCGACGTTTCGTCGTAATCGATCTCGCCGACCATATACGTTCTGCCCGTAAACGTCATAACGTTGCGAGTAGTTCCGTCGTCTGCGGTAAGCGTTGCAATGTCGGGACATTCGAATTTTGCGCCGTCTACCTTAAAGCCGCCCGCGCTTTGCCAATTATAAAGATCGCTTGACTTCAAAAACCATACGTCAAACGTTTTCATGCCCGTAAGCGCCATGCCCCACATCGTGACTTTATTGTTGCCGTCGCGCTGTACGGGGAAAACTTTGGGATCGCGGCAGTCGGTTTTTCCGATGTCGCCCGTGGCAAGCGACTGCGGGATCAACTTCCGCTTCGTCCAAGTCATGCCGCCGTCATCGCTCGACATTATCATTTGATCCTGCTTGCCGCCGTCGCGCGTATAGAACGCGATAAGTCCCGTGCCGCCGCCTGCGGGATACCAATCGAGTGCGTCGATCGCGTCGCTCATGCCCTTTCTGTACACCATTGCGCTGCCCGACCACATAAAGCCGTCGCCCTCGCCGAAATCTCTGTCGGGGAAAAGACATATGGGCAAGTGCTCCCAATGCAGCAGATCGCGGCTGCGCGCATGCCCCCAATACATGTCGCTCCAAAAATTGCTGAACGGGTGATGCTGATAATATAAATGATACCAGCCGTCATAATATACAAGCCCGTTGGGATCGTTATTCCAATGCGCGTATTGCGAAAAATGGTATTGCTGACGGTAAAGCTCCGTGTAGTACGAGTAATCGCTCGCGCCCGTGTAAACGTCCTCGAACGCAACTTCGGACGCGAAACAGTTGTATCCGAGCTTGCCGCCCTCATAGCTCACGCCGTCGGGAAGTCTCTCGAGCTCGTCGAGCTTTATAACGTTGTCCGTGCCGAACCTGCGAATATTGTCTGCGTAAAACTCGGCGATAACCCCGTCGTCCTCGGGCGAGATCACCACTTTAAGCTGAACCTTATCGATGTTTTTGACATTGCGCTCGACAAGGTTTTTTTCGCTTTCCGTCATTTTGTCGTTGCCGATAAAATAATCGGTAATAAGCTCCGTAGCCCTTATGTCGTTGCCGTCGGCGGCAAAGTACAAAAGTTTGACTTTGTTTGCGTCGCGGTCTACGTTAAATACCCAATACCGTTCCCCGTCAAGCGCGCCGAAAACAAGTCCCGCCGCCTTGCCGCTCACGAATCTAACGGTCGCCGTGTACACGAATCTTTCCGTCTTGCCGTACTCGGTATCGGTAAGAACAAAACCGTCGCCGTCGTTTTTCATCGTCTCGCCGCGCGCGTTCGTTCCCGCACCCGCCGCGACAGCAAAAATCACGGCGCAAAGAATAACGGCAATTACCGCAACCGCGCCCCAAAACACACCCTTCGATTTTACGTAACGATCTCTCATTTTCCCCTCACAGCATTTATATAGTCGCGACAGTCCGTTCGACCGTCTTTCTGTCCGGCAAAGCGTCGATGGCGCCGCGACCGAGCGTGTTGAGCGCGCCGCAGACGTTTCCGAAAATCAGCGCACCGTCGAGTACCTCGTCCGTATACTCCCCGCTCACTCCGTCAAGCCGCGTCAGCACGCCCGCATAAAACGCGTCGCCCGCGCCCGTAGTGTCGACAGGCTTGACTTTTACCGTCGGCACGACGTTTTTGCGCCCGCGGCACCGCCACTCGCTGCCGTTTTCTCCAAGCGTTACACATACAAGTTTGTCGCGCAGCCCGTCGACGTACGCCGACGAAAATATCTCGACCTCGTTATCCGAAAATTTGACTATGTCCGCTTTTTCTATCACGGACTTGTATGTAGCGACGGCGCTCGCCGTATCCTTGAAAATATCCGAGCGGAAGTTAACGTCGAAACTGACTTTCTTGCCCGATCTATGCGCCCGATCCGCCGTAGCCCGCGCGTATTCCGCACCGCTTTTCTCCGACAGCATCAACGACCCTATATGTACAATGTCCGCCGCTTTGAGCTCCGCGTCCGTCAAAACGGGAAGCTGCGGGTCGGCTGTGTTTTTCCTGTAAAAACAGAAAGACCGCTCGCCGTTGCCGTCAAGCTCGACAAAAGCAAGCGTTGTGTTCCCGATCTTCGACCGCTCTATGCGCCCCGCGTCGAATTGCCTCGCCGCGGCAAAACCGATCAGATAATCGCCTATGATATCGTCGCCCACGCAACCGTAAAATCCGACCGTCGCGCCCAACCGCTTGGCTGCGCACGCCACGTTAAACGGCGCGCCGCCGGCTTTGCGCTCGTAACAAACACCGCCGTCGTCGCCTCTGACGCCTATCATATCCGCAAGTATCTCACCGATGCATAATATCATGTAAATGCCTCCTTCGGTTCGCAAGCAAAACAATCACACCCGCAATACGATTAACCCGTTAGACGAAAACGTCTCATCATTATCCGAATTTTCCATCAATCGTGCCGATTTACATATATTATACACCCTATTTCACAATTGTCAAGTGTTTTTGGAAACGTTTCCAAAAAATTTCAAAGAAATTTTTTCACGAAAAATCGGCAGCAAAGCGCGGTAAACCGAACGGACATGCTTCCCGCGCTTTACTGCCAATGCGACGCCGACTTAAGCGGTTATCTTATAAAGTTGGTGCGCGCAGATTTTTCCGCCTGCGGCGGCTCGACGCCCGACTGTTTGCCGAGCCGAATACATTTGAGTATCCACGCCATGTTGCGCGCAAGATTTCGCATCGTCTGCATCCCCTCACGATCTTGCACTGTTTCTTCGGGCGAATTGCCGTGGACCATATTCCAATATGTAGACGAAATAACGGGCATTTGCGCGATCGTTAAATGCTTGACGATCGAATCGAGCGCGGCCGTTGTGCCGCCGCGACGCGCCGACGCTATGACCGCCGCCGGCTTTTGCTCGAACGAACTGCGCGACGCATAGAATAACCTATCCATAATCGACAGGATACGGCCGGTGGGGTGTGCGTAATAAACGGGCGTGCCAAACACAAACCCGTCGGCGCTTTTCGCTTTTTCTATCCATTCGTTTACACAGTCGTCCGAAAAAACGCATTTGCCCTTGCCGACGCACCCGCCGCAACCGATACAATCGCGAATCGGCGCATTTCCTGTCTGTAGAATCTCCGTTTCGATATTTTCGGCATTAAGGGTTTTTGCGATCTCTGATAAAGCTGTAAATGTGCAGCCGTTTTTTCGCGGGCTGCCGTTAAATAAGAGCACTTTCATAATTCCACCTCGATTTATTTATTTCAAGAGCGGGACCCCGCGCTCTGACATGATTAGCTGCCGACGATTAAGAGAGCAGATTTTTAAGCTGTTTGAAGATCTTATTGAGCCGACGG
>CAJULK010000002.1 GCA_910587455.1 uncultured Christensenellaceae bacterium
TCATATCGTACATAAGCGCCATATGATGCTCGCAATAGCTGAACGCGCTTATGTCCTTTATGACCACTGCACCGCCGGAATTCGGGTCTGACGGAACTTCAAACGTTTTTCCGAACATTTCCGCAATATCGCGGTTGGTGTATTTAATTCCTTCAAACGCTTCTTCATACATTCGCGCTACGCGGGCAGGCGTGTCGCGCAGACCTTCCCTGTCGGGATCTTCGCCTATGGCGACTAATAACCCACGAATATGTTTTTCGATTGCTTTAATATCCATACTTTCCCCTATACACCGCGCATATCCGGTTTCCAAATGATTTTATGCAACTGTAATTGCAGGCGCACGCCGTTAAGCTTACGCTCTTTCATAAACTCCGCTATTTCAACGGGCTTGATTTTTCCGAACACGGGGCTGAAATAAACGCGGCACCTATCCGTAAGCCCGTACTCGTTTATAATCTCTTCCGCACGCATCAAATCGCGCTTATCCCCGACTACAAACTTGACCGCGTCCCGTAACGTGAGATAAGAAAAGTTTTCGGTCAGCATATGTTTTTCCATTCCGCTTGAAGGAAGCTTATAATCGGCGGTAACGGTGAGTATGGGCGAAAGAGAAACAATATTTTTCAACGGCACGCTTCCGTTGGTTTCTATTTCGACTTCTGCGCCCGACGCGCCCAGCAGTTCTATAAGATACGCAATATCCGCCTGCAAAAGCGGTTCGCCGCCCGTCAGTGTAACGTTTTTCACGCCCGTCGATTTCACGTATGCAACGAGCTCTTCCGCAGAGGCGAGCTCATATTTTACTTCGACGGTATTTGCCCAGCGCGTGTCGCAATAACCGCAATAAAGATTGCAGCCGCAAAACCGCAGAAACACGGCAAGTTCGCCCGCACGCGGACCTTCGCCGTTTATACTTACAAACTTTTCGGCAACTCTAAAACAAAACATATCACTCACCGTACACCGCGCAGTTTTCGGGCGATTCGTACACGGTCACGCTGGAAACAGGCATACCCTTTTGGCAAAGATCGGCGTATATGTGCGCGGCAAAGTTTTCGGCAGTGGGTCTGAAATACGTTTCAACCAACGAAAATCCTTCTTCTTTGAGCACGGCAAGGGTTGCGGGCTTAAGGGTGCCCTTTTCGTAAATAAGCGAATGGTCAAATCCTTCCGCAATCTCTTTTACCGCCTTCTTAAAATCGCCGAAGTCCAGAAGCATGCCGCGTTTTTCACCGCTTCCTTGCAATTTGCCGCCACTTATCTTTACTTCCACAATCCAGTGATGTCCGTGGATATTTGCACACTTGCCGTTGTATTCGTGAAGAAAGTGCGCGCTGTCAAAACAAGCCGAAGTTTTCAAGTAATACATATCTTCTCCTTTTGCGCAAAAAAATACAGCCATAACAAAACGACTGCACCGAAAAAGACTATTCCCATTCAGATGCCCTGGTTTTGTTTATCGACAGGATGGCGCAAACGAACTGTCTATTTTATTGACTATATAATATCACGCCGCAACGCGTATGTCAACTCAACCGAAGTGTTTATACTCTAATTATTTTCAAAATGGCGGTAAAATGTTATTAAAGTTCGATCCCTGTGTCTGTCTGCCACCCTTTTAGGCGTTTCGGCAGCTGCTTTTTATTCATCATTAACACTCATGCGTATATAAGATTTATCATTACTTTTACTCCGTTTTCCGTATGCTCGTCTCGGTTCGCCGGCGACGACGGAGATTGAACCCTCTGTGTTAAACCGGTAATAGACTTGTCGTTATCGGCAAGGCTTATTTATTGCATTAAAAATCGCTTGACGAAAGTCAAGCGATTTTATATCGAATCATGCAGTGCATTTACAATACAAATTCCGCTACACATCATTCGAACGCTGCTATGCGCTTTAATTGCTCTTCCGAAAGCGCGTTTTCGATCGACATTTCGGCGTTAGCGGTAAGCCGTAAAAACTGAAGTTCATAATCTACACTGTGATTTACGTTATACTTTCCGTCAAACGTTCCGACGCCTATTTTGATCCCTCGCCTAACTGCCGCGCATACAGGCGCAAAGCCGTGCCCGTAGCCTGCCGACGCAGTGGGAGTAAGCACAAGCGGTATACTCTCTTGCGCCATAAGATCGAGATCGTCGTTATCCAAACACACCCCGCCGACTATCGTACAGTTTCCCAGAACGCCGAGTTTATGGAGAAGCATTATCGGCGAGAGTTTATACCGTGCTTCGATTATACCAGATTCGGTAAGCTCGTACGCTGCGCGGACAACGGCTCGAACGCCAGACGTCAAGATATGATCGCAAGCCGATTCGAGAAGCATTTCGTCGCACATCGACGGAATATATATGTTGTCGGGATTAGGCTGACCTATTTCAAACGGCTTGATCGCGAATACTCGTTTGTCTGAAACCGCGCTCATACCGCAATATACGATCTTATCGGTTTGAGCATACGCTTCGGCGGTACACTCCGTACAAAACGCATTAACCATCGCTTATTACCGATTTCAGATAATCTTTGAATTTTTCTTTCAGTTCGGAACGCTTGAGCGCAAAATCAACCGTAGCCGTAAGCGCGCCGAATCTGTCGCCCATATCGTAACGTCTGCCTTCGAATTCGTAGGCGTATACTTTGCCGTCTTTCATCATCGCACCTATCGCGTCGGTGAGCGATACTTCACCGCTCGACGGCGGTAAATTCTCTATATAATCGTAAATTTCGGGCGTGAGAACATATCTGCCGAGCGCAGCATACAGCGACGGCGGATTTTTCTTGGGCTTTTCTATTATAGAATCGCACCAGACTATCTTACCGTCGGTATGCGTCGGATTTATTATTCCGTATTTATCCGTCTCGCTTTCGGCTACGGTTTGAACGCCGAGCACGAGCGCGGGCTGCTTTTCATAAGCATCGGTCAGCTGCTTTACTGCCGGAACATCCGAAACTATAAGATCGTCGCCGTTTGACATAACGAACGGCTCTTTGCACGTAAACGCGTGCGCATGCATTACCGCATCTCCGCTTCCGCGCGGTTCGGTCTGCATACAAAACGATATATCGGCATTTCCGTTTATTCTGCGAAGCTGTTCTACCAATTCGGGCTTTTTCGCAAGCGCCTTTTCAAGTCGCGGACTGGGCGTAAAGTAATCTCTAATAGCCTCTTTGCCACGCCCCAATATTATCAAGATCTCATGTATGCCGGACGCGATTATCTCATCTACAATATAAGCAAGCACGGGAGTGTCGATAACGGGAAGTATCTCTTTGGGAACGGCTTTTGTGACAGGCATAAAACGCGTACCCAAACCGCCGCACGGTATAACGGCTTTTCCGATCTTATTCAAGAAAATGACCTCCGAAAATTCAGTTGAGTCTGACGATTATACGGTGACAATTGTCGCAACGGCACCATCCGCGTTCTTTAAGTTGCGAATTACCTTGCTGCGGCAAACCGAGTCCACATCCACCGCAGTTGAACATGCCCTTCTTATCGTCGGCGGAAGCGGGTACAACTGGCGGAAACTTGTTTTCCTCTACCAGTTTACGGTACTCGTCGAACAAATGTTCGTCGAGAGTTTTGCGCAGCGCTTCGAGTTCGGTTTTCAGCTTGTTCAAATCGCCCGATTTGGATTCTACAAGCGCGTTATGCTTATCGCGCGCTTCAGCAAACTTCTTTTTAGCTACGTTGCCCGACTTGAACGCATCCGACCGAGTGCGTATAACGGCGTGAGACTTTTCGTCCATATCGCGCGCTTTCTTTTCGGCAGACGTGAATTTGGATTTATAACTGTCGAGTTTCTTTACGCGCGCTTCGATGTCGGACTCGGTCTGCGTCTCTATATTTTCGAGTTCCGCAAGTGTAGACTCGTTTTCTTCGATATACTTGATCAACTCGGCGTATGAGCCGAGTATGGCGCCCGCTTGCGCCTCACATTCGTCGAGTGCCGACTTGGCGTCGTTAAATGCTTTTCTGTTTCTGTTCATTTCGACACGCGAAGGATCGCGCTCGACCGTAGCATTAAGCTTTCTGAGCTCCAAATCTTTCTTTTGATAATCGAGTAAGTTTTTGAATTTTTGCTTCAAGCTGTCATCCATGTTGTATATCTCCTTTCGATTTATATTCCGCTTTGCAACCGTATTGCTTCGCGCACAAGAGCAAGTATTTCCGCGTTCTTCACCGGCGCTTTCATGTAAGTATTATACAGTTTTGACAGATAATCGGCGAGTGCTTCGCATTTTTCGTCACAATACACGCCGAAGTTAAGCTGAATTTCCGAAAGACGTTGCGGGTTTTCGCATCGCTTTGCGCGAATAACGGAATAGAATTTTCCGCGGTCGGCTATCGCTACGTCGCCGTCGATACAGTATCCGAGCTCGGCAAGAGTCTTTCTGACGGCGTAACAGTCTCTGTGCGGACACGTTATAACCGTATCGGGCTTACCTTCCGCTTCGGTAAGTATTTTGCTTATAAGAAGTCCGCCCATCCCTGCGATCACCGCCGTATCACACTCGTACCGTATCCCGTCGCAAACGAAAAACGTTACGTTAGGCATATCTCCGAGCGCTATTTCAGCTTTTTTCAGACATTCGGCGCTTATATCGGACGCTATCACATTTTTTGCCATTCCGCTCTTTGCGCAATATTCGGCGATAAGCCCGTGATCGCACCCTACATCCGCTATCGTATCCGCAGGTTCGATAAGCGACTTTATTGCTTCGAGTCGCGTCATCTGTCGATAAAGTCTTTGAGTTTTTTCGCCCTATTGGGATGACGAAGTTTTCTCAGCGCTTTTGCTTCTATCTGGCGGATACGTTCGCGCGTAACGCCGAATTCTTTTCCGACATCTTCGAGCGTACGCGGATGCGCGTCATCGAGTCCGTAACGCAAGCGTATTACCATTTCTTCGCGAGGCGTGAGCGTATTGAGCACCGACGCAAGCTGTTCGCGCAACATTCCCGCTTCGGCATAATCTTGCGGAGCCTTGGATTTTTCGTCTTCCAAAAAATCTCCGAGATGGCTGTCCTCTTCCTCGCCGACGGGCATTTCGAGCGAAACGGGATCCTGACTGATGCGTTGTATCTCCATTACGCGTTCGACGGGCAACCCCATTTCTTCCGCTATTTCTTCGGGCGTAGGATCTCTGCCGAGCTTTTGAACAAGCAGTCTGTTCGTGCGCGACAGTTTGTTTATGGTTTCAACCATATGCACGGGAATACGTATCGTGCGAGCCTGATCGGCTATCGCTCGGGTTATCGCCTGCCTAATCCACCACGTCGCATATGTCGAAAATCTGAATCCCTTGGTATAGTCGAATTTCTCTACGGCTTTCATGAGACCGAGGTTGCCTTCCTGTATGAGGTCGAGCAACTGCATGCCGCGTCCGACATAACGTTTTGCGATAGCGACGACAAGTCGAAGGTTAGCTTCCGTCAATTTCTTTTTCGCTTCGGGATCGCCGTCCGACATCAATTTCGCAAGATCGGTTTCTTCGTCGGCGGAAAGAAGCGGGATCCGTCCTATGTCTTTGAGAAAAACCTTCACGGGATCGTCGGTATTGACTTCGGAAAGCATCGTCTCGACACTTTTAAGCTCCGACCGCTTTACCTGCCCGTCTGTGATCTCTATTCCGCTGTCGATTATTATTCGCGTAGCTTCATCGAGCTGCTGCGCATCGGCTCCGCATTCGAGCGTAAGTTTTTCGCCTATCTCGATATTGGAAATATAGCCGCGCGTTCTTCCGAGCGCTATCAGTTTAGATAGAACGCTGTTCATCTTGGACGTGAGAATAGGCGCTTTTACTCCGTCTTTGAGTATATTTATACCGTTATCCTCAAAGAGCTTGAGCGCGTAGTCCATATCCCCCGCACCCGCTTCGAGCGGAACGAGCTTTTCCAAAAGCGTGTTGTATTCGATTCCGCCCGATGCCCGTGCCGATTTGAGGAGATCGCCGAGCGCGACTGCAATCGCTTCAGTAGGAACATACGGTACATCTATCGCGTCGTCCTTAACGGATTGCGTGGATTTGGAATTTTCTTTATTTTTATCTTTCATGTGGATTCTCTCCTTTTGCAAGCAAGCCCTGCATGTCGTAACGAACCGATCGGGCATAACTACTGCTTGCGCGTGCGGTACTTGGCAAGCTCGGCAAAGATTTCGCCCAACTTCTCTTTTATCCCGCTGTCTTTCGTGAGCTTATACTGCTCGTTGAGCGCCTTGCTTTCCGCATCCAACATCCTGCAATACAGCTTGGTCTGAACATCCGCAAACATAGCGCGCATATCGCCCGGCTTCGGCTTGTAATTATACAGTTCGTTGAGAACGGACGATTCCGTTTCGTCGTCGAACTCGCTTGCTATAAGCGCGGGAAGATTTTTAACGCGATTTTCGCGACAGAACGTGTAAAGTCTTTTAGTGAACTCGTCGGGCATCGCGCCCGTGACGTTTTTGTCGTAATCGACATAATCGTATGCTTGTATGATGCTCGACAAAAAGAACTTCAACATTTCGTCGTACTCGACCTTAGGCTGTTGCGTTTCACGCTCTTGTTGCTGATTGGGCGATTGCTGCTGCGCAACCGTCTGATTGAAATTTATCTGACGTTTAAGCGCGTCTACCGAAAATCCCGTTCTGTCCGACACGTACGCCAGATACTGCTCTTGCTCTATCGGATTGTCTAATGCGGCTACCGCTCTTGCGGCATCTATCGCGTAACGCGCGCGCTGATCGGGATCGTCGATATCGTATTTTGCGCGCAACACTTCGAGCTTATGCGCCGTAAGCGGCACGGCTTGAGCAAGAAGTTTATTATACGCTTCCGCACCGCCTTGCTTTATTACGTCATCTGGATCGAGCCCTTGCGGAAGCCTGACTACCTTGACCGTAAGACCCGATTCGCGTAGTATATCGAGTCCGCGCATCGTGGCTTTTTGCCCCGCCGTATCGCCGTCGTAACTGATATATACGAGATCGCTGTAGATTTTAAGCTGCCGCGCCTGCTTAGACGTAAGCGCCGTCCCCATAGACGCGACCGCAGTATCGAACCCCGCTTTATGAAGCGCAATTACGTCCATATACCCCTCGACCATGATCACATAATCGATAGGCTTTTGAGCCTTGCGCTTTTTCAGTAGATTGACGCCGTAAATAACCTTGGACTTATCGAATATCTCGGTCTGAGAACTGTTGCGGTACTTGGCGAAATTAACGTCTTTTTCGAGCGTACGCCCGCCGAAAGCAACCACTTGATTCAAGTTGTCGATGATCGGATAAATAAGGCGTTTACCGAATACATCGTACTGTCTGCCGTCTTTCTCCTCAGCGATACCCGCGGCATGCATTTGCTCGTACGTATACCCCTTACTTTTGAGGTAATCGAGCATTTCCGTAAAGTCGAGACTTGCGCCCAAGCCGAACCGCGTGACCATATTTGGCGTGATCTTGCGCTCGGACAAATAGTCGTTGAATATTTTCGCTCGCGGATTCGAAAGATTGTCGTGATAGTGTCTCGCAGCGTCGCGCATCAAATTGTAAAGAGTTTCGCGAAGTTTTTTATCCGTCTTTTTGAACTGACCGCCTTTGGGTTTGGGCATTTCGAGCCCGGCCTGTTCTGCGAGAATTTTGAGCGCGTCTATAAACTCGATGTTTTCCATTTTCATCAAAAACGAAATAGCATTGCCGCTTTCCTTACATCCGAAACAATGGAAAAATTGTTTTGCGTCGGATATTGAAAACGACGGTTGCGTTTCGTTGTGAAACGGACAACACGCCCAATACGTATTCCCCTTGCGCTCGACCTTGACGTAACGCGATATCAACGATACGATATCCGTTTTGTCAAGAACGTTGGAAATAAAATCCGAAAATTCTCTGTCCACAAAAACCCTTGTCTGTATTTTTAAGTCGGATCAAAGTTTCGACCAGTTGCGAGGCACCATTATTTCTTCGAAAAGCCGTACCGCATAAGTATCGGACATTGTCGAAATAAAATCGCACACGCGGCGCTCGACAGGCTCCGAATCGTACACGAACTGCTCGGGCAGTTTTTCCTCGTTGTCGCAAAAGTAAAGGTACAGGAACTCGATCATTTTGATAGCCTTGACTTCTTCCGACTTTGCGAGCGGCGAAGTGTAAACATTCTCGAACATATACCGACGAAGCGCGTTCATGCCGTCGCGAAATTCGGGAGTCTGCGCTATAGTATTTTTGCCATAACTTTCGTCGATTATATCGCAAATCATAGACGAAATACGCTTGCTGTGCGTATCGCCGAACAATGCGACGAACTCTTTGGGGATATCGCTCGCCTTGATGACGCCGGCTCGCACCGCATCGTCTATGTCGTGATTTATATATGCGATACGGTCGGCAAGCGCGACAACTCTGCCTTCGAGCGTCGCCGCGGTACCGCCGCCGCTGTGGTTAAGTATTCCGTCGCGAACTTCGAAAGTAAGGTTCATTCCCTTACCGTCGTTTTCGATGACGTCCACCATGCGCAAGCTCTGCTCATTGTGCTTAAAATGCGTAAACTTACCCAGCGCGCGTTCGCCCGCATGTCCGTACGGCGTGTGACCGAGATCGTGCCCGAGCGCGATCGCCTCGGTAAGATCTTCGTTAAGCCTCAGTCCTCGAGCGATAGTCCGAGCAATCTGACTGACCTCGAGCGTGTGAGTAAGCCGCGTTCTGTAATGATCGCCCTCCGGCGACAGAAAGACCTGCGTCTTATGTTTGAGCCTGCGGAATGCTTTGCTGTGTATTATTCTGTCTCGATCGCGCTGAAATTCCGTACGTACCGGACACGGCTGCAACGGGCGCAATCGCCCCTTACTGTCCGCGTCCTTGCACGCATACGGCGACAGATATTTGTCCTGAATCTCATAAACGACCGATTTGTAATCCATATGCAACAACACCCGCAAAGTAAGGCTTTCGGCTGCGCGATCGGAATGTAAACGTTTCGTTGCGCCGACAGCAAAACTCTCTCCGCAACGCCGATATTCCGCAAAAATCAAACGCGCACAGTATAGCCTAATGACCGCCAAAAGCCGAAACGCATTTTTTGACTGTGTTTCGGCTTTTTACGGCTGATCTCGAAAGTCTTAAGACTTATTTACGAGGATTCTTTATATTCGCCTGTGCGGCAGCCAAACGCGCGATAGGCACGCGGTACGGCGAGCAGGAAACGTAATCGAGTCCGATATCGTGGCAGAACTCGATAGACGAAGGATCGCCGCCGTGTTCGCCGCAGATACCGCAATGAAGCGTTTTTCTCTGGCCCTTGCCGAGCTTGACCGCCGTTTCCATAAGTTTACCTACGCCTACGGTGTCCAAACGCGCGAACGGATCGGATTCGTATATCTTGTTCGCATAGTATGCGGGCAGGAATTTGCCTGCGTCGTCGCGGCTGAAACCGAAAGTCATCTGCGTGAGGTCGTTTGTTCCGAAGCAGAAGAATTCGGCTTCTTTTGCGATCTCGTCTGCGGTAAGAGCCGCACGCGGGATCTCGATCATTGTTCCGACCTCGTACGCGAGCTTGGCGCCGGACGCCTTGATGACCGCTTCCGCCGTATCCACGACGTACTTCTTGACAAACGCCATTTCCTTGACCTCGCCGGTAAGCGGGATCATGATCTCGGGAACGACCTTCCACTTAGGATGGCGTTTTTGCACGGCGATCGCCGCTTTGATGACCGCTTTGGTCTGCATGACAGCGATTTCGGGATAAGTTACTGTAAGACGGCAGCCGCGGTGACCCATCATCGGGTTAAACTCGTGAAGATCGGATATAAGCTGCTTGATTTGAGCAACGGTCTTGCCTTGGGTCTTGGCAAGCGCCGCGATATCGGCTTCATCGGTGGGAACGAACTCGTGCAGAGGCGGATCGAGGAAACGAATCGTAACAGGCTGTCCTTCGAGCGCTTCCATAAGCCCTTCGAAGTCCGCCTGTTGCATAGGCTCGATCTTGGCAAGCGCCGCTTCGCGTTCTTCCACGGTGTCGGCGCAAATCATTTCTCTGAACGCTCCGATACGCTTGGGATCGAAGAACATATGCTCGGTGCGGCAAAGACCGATGCCCTGAGCGCCGAACGCAGCCGCTTGTTTGGCGTCGTTGGGCGTGTCGGCATTGGTGCGGACGCCGAGCGCTTTGTACTTATCGGCAAGTTCCATTATTCTGCCGAAATAACCGGAATTGGGATCTGCGGGGATCGTAGGGATCAAGCAATCGTATATCGTACCCGTAGAACCGTCGAGCGAGAGCGCGTCGCCCTCTTTGAAAACTTTGCCGGCAAGCGTGAAGCGCTTGTTCTCTTCGTCCATTTTTATATCGCCGCAGCCCGATACGCAGCACGTACCCATGCCGCGCGCAACGACTGCCGCGTGAGACGTCTGTCCGCCGCGAACGGTAAGTATACCTTGAGCGAACTTCATACCTTCTATGTCCTCGGGGCTTGTTTCGAGACGGACGAGAACTACTTTCTTGCCTTTCTTACCTTCGATGACCGCATCCTCTGCGGTAAACACTATCGAGCCTGCCGCTGCGCCCGGGGAAGCCGCTATACCCTTGCCGACCACATTGTTCTTGTCTGCGGCTTTGAGCGCCTTCGGGTCGAACTGCGGATGAAGAAGCATGTCGAGCGACTTGGCGTCGATCTGCATAAGCGCTTCTTTTTCGGTGATCATCTTCTCGTCGATAAGGTCGCATGCGATCTTGATAGCGGCGGCGGCGGTGCGCTTGCCGTTACGGGTTTGAAGCATGTACAGCTTGCCCTTCTCGATCGTGAACTCCATATCCTGCATGTCGCGATAATGGTTTTCGAGCGTTTTGCAAACGCCGAGGAACTGCTCGTAAACTTCGGGAAGAACTTCTGCCATTTTCGCAATGGGCATCGGCGTACGAACGCCCGCAACGACGTCCTCGCCTTGAGCGTTCATAAGGAACTCGCCCATAAGACCTTTCTCGCCGGTGGCGGGGTTACGCGTAAATGCGACGCCCGTACCGCAATCGTTACCCATATTGCCGAACGCCATCATCTGTACGTTAACGGCCGTACCCCACGAATACGGAATGTCGTGATCCATACGGTAGATATTCGCGCGGGGGTTGTCCCACGAACGGAAAACCGCTTTTATAGCTTCGAAAAGCTGCTCTTTCGGATCGTCGGGGAAATCTTTACCGAGCTGATTTTTATACTCGGCTTTGAACTGATATGCAAGCGCTTTGAGGTCGTTGGCGTCGAGATCCACATCGAATTCTACGCCCTTTTCCTCTTTCATCTTGTCGATGAGTTTTTCGAAATATTTTTTGCCGACTTCCATAACGACGTCGGAGAACATCTGGATAAAACGGCGATAGCAGTCCCACGCCCAACGGGGATTGCCCGATTTGTCGGCTATGGTGTTCACAACGGTCTCGTTCAAGCCGAGATTGAGAATGGTGTCCATCATACCCGGCATGGAAGCGCGCGCACCCGAACGAACGGAAACGAGCAAAGGATTCTCTTTATCTCCGAACTTTTTGCCGCAGATCTTTTCCATCTTATCGATATAAGTCATGATCTCTGCTTGAATGTCGGGGTTGATCTTACGTCCGTCTTCGTAGTATTGCGTGCACGCTTCGGTGGAAATAGTGAAACCTTGAGGAACAGGCAGACCGATATTGGTCATTTCGGCGAGGTTTGCACCTTTGCCGCCCAAAAGCTCACGCATTTTCGCATTGCCTTCCGTGAAGAGATAGCAATATTTTTTTGCCATTGTGTATAACTCCTTACTGATTATTTTGTCACAAGATAGTTTATCATATATAATTACGGAAATCAAGCGATTTTGACAATTTTTATGATTTTTGCGGTATTTATGCGGTCAAGACGGCATATAGCGACGCTAAAACAAAAATACGCACGGCAATGAGTTTGCTATGCGTACAAATCGATCGAATCTATGCTTTTCAATCCCGTATCGAAATTTCGGCAAAATTCGGAACACACATATTTCAATGCCCGACGCGAAAGATCGGAAAATCCGCCCGACGAATCAGAAAACTCACAACAGCCGTAACCGTTTTTCTGCATGTAACCCAACATCTGAACGGGCGTTTTAGGCATGCCGTCGCAGCCGTATTCGCGATAAAAGCCGGAAAGCGACAGAAGCCCGAGCATATAAGTTGCGGAAGCGCAATATGCGTCAACGCCCGATTCGATAGCGCGCAGAAATTTGAGAAACTCCAAAAATATCTCGGGATGCGGCTCGTAATCCGCTTCGAGCGATGCCGCCGTAGCTTCCGCAACCACCGAAGCAGCCGTAAACTTTTTCAAGTCCGCAGAGACGGAAAACCCGTCTTGAATGAGAAGCGGTTCTACGGGAGTAAGAAAAGCGCCTTTCCCGGATACAAGCCGAGTGTCGAACACCGAGAACATCTGCGCGAACGCTTTGAGCTTGGCTTTTGCTTTTTTTACGCCGCGAAGAAGAACGGTGATCATTCCGTTTTCGGCGGTCAGCACTTTCGCAAGCCTGTCGTCGTCGCGATAGTCGCTTATTTTGAGCACCACGCATTTATCGGTGAAATCGCGCATTTACTAAATACCTTTATTTCTTGGGATTGCGCCCGTCGCGGGCTTTTACATACATCGAGTAATATCTCGGCTCGCCCGTTGCGCAGAACAACTCCCACAAAAGTTTTTCGTCATCCGACATGCGGTTTACCTCCTTGCGGATTTCATATCGGTATTATGCTTAACTTTGCGGATTTTATGAGCCGAATCTAAATTTCCGTCAATATCCGATATCGTGCAAAATATTGGCGCGGTCTCGCCAGCCCGGTCGAACTTTTACGAACAATTCGAGAAATACCTTGCAATCGAGTAACCCCTCTATATCGCGGCGCGCCGATTCGCCTATCCGCTTGATCATAGCGCCGTTGTCGCCGATAACGATTTGTTTGTGAGATTTTTTATCGACTATAACGTCGCACCGAATATGTACGGGCGTCGAATCCTCATCCACGCCGAGCACGCTCACGCCCACTCCGTGCGGTATTTCGTCCTGCAAAAACAACAATGCTTTTTCGCGGACGATCTCGCTTATTATAAACTTGACGGGACGGTCGGTATACTCGTCTTCGGGAAACAGAAACCCGCCGTCTCTGCACTCGGATTTGAGCGCCGATTTTACTACGTCTATATTTCTGCCCGTCTTACAGCTTGTCGGAATAACGTCCTTTACGGAACGGCCGGACTTGCGGTTCATATAAGGATTGAGCTTTTCGAGTATTGGATACACCGCGTCGTAATTTTTCAGATCTATCTTATTGAGCACGACATACAACGGCGCTTTGCTGTCCAACCGCGAAACGATGAGCTTTTCGTCGTCCGCCGTTATTCCCTTTGTGCAGTCGAGGACGATGACAACCACGTCCGCGTCGCCGCCGAGCGAGCTTTTAATGCTCCTATCCATGTGCTCGTCGAGCTTTGTACGCGGTTTGAACATCCCCGGCGTATCGAGGAACACGATTTGCTTGTTGCCTTCGGTACATATACCCGTTATACGGTCGCGCGTGGTTTGCGGCTTTGGCGAAACGATGGAAACTTTTTCGCCCACTATCGCGTTTACAAGCGATGATTTACCCGCATTCGGTCTGCCCACCACCGCGACCACCACCGATTGATCCGTTTGAGCGAGCACCTTTTCTTCAAGCTCGCGCATGACCTTTTTGTCTCCGTCCGTCATATGGTCGTAGCCCAAAATATGCAATAGACCGTGCACGAAAAGATACTGAACCTCGCGCTCGCCCGTGCCGTACTCTTCCGCCTGACGGGCAGCGGCGTCGGCATTTATGGCTATCTCGCCGAGCGCTACCGATTTCGACACGGGATCGAAGTCTTCGGGATAATTCTTCTGCGTAAAATCTTTAATCTCCGTAAGCGCGGGATAACTCAAAACATCGGTGGTATTGTCTATACCTCGAGTATCGCGGTTGAGGACCCGCATGCTTTCATCGTCGTTTATGCACACGTCTGCCGAGCAATTACCTTTTAATCCCAACAGATCGTACACTATGCCGGCGAGCCTGCTGAATCCCGGCAAAACGTCCCCCGTAAGTCTAAACATGAGCACTGTCCCCGCGTCCGTCGGTATTGTATTTAATACGCTTGTGGAACAAACCACCGTACGCGTTTACTATAGCGAGCCGCACGGTATTGAGATCTTTTATAGTGATCGCGCAGTTGTCGAACTGTCCGAGCTTCAACCGCTCGTCTATCATGTTTTTAAGAAGCGTATCTACTTTTTCGCCCGTAGGATTATCCATTGCGCGGATAGCCGCTTCCGCCGAATCGCATATCATAATTATTGCACCTATCTTGCCCGTTGGTATTTCGCCGTGATAACGGTATTCGTTAATATCAACTTCACCGTCGGTGAGCGACTTGGCTTTATTGTAAAAATACATGATCGGCAGTGTGCCGTGATGTTCTATCGCGATCCGCGCCACTTCTTCGGGTATGCGGTGCTTTTTGCACAGTTCGTAGCCGTCTACGGTATGTTTTCTGATGATTTCGGCGGAAACTTCGGGAAGAAGCTCGTCGTGCGGATTGTAGCCCGCTTGATTTTCGGTAAAGTAAATCACGTTGTCGAGCTTTCCTACGTCATGGTAATATGCGCATGCGCGCGCCAAATACGGATTCTCGCCTATCGCATCGGCACATATTTCGGCAAAGTTCGCAACAGCCATACAATGATTAAACGTTCCCGGCGCTTCCATGCTCAGCCGCTGAATGAGCGGAGCTTTGCGGTTGGTAAGCTCCATAAGTTTATAATCGCTCGTCAGGTTGAATACGCTTTCGACTATGGGCACGATAACACTGTTCAAAAGCACTTGTCCGCCCGCGGAAACGCCTATATACATTATGTTGTCGAGGAACGGCGCGGCGTCCAGTCTGTACGAACACAAAAGAACGCCGTATATAGCTATCGTGATCACACCCGTCACGAGCGAACGCAGAATAGAACCGACGCGCGTCATATCCGACGGGAACGAGTATGTGGCAACCGCACCGCCGAACATTCCCGCAAGCAAGACGAACGCCACGGCCTGAAATTCGTGTTGGTTAAGCGTAGTAAGCAATACGAACGACGAGATCAGACACGCAAACGAATTGAGAATAAAAGCGTCGCGCTTTTTCGAAAAAGGCAATGCGAGCATTGCAGTGAGCGATACGCACATCAAATACGGATTGAAATATAAAAGCGAGATGTTCACTATTACGACAAACGTAAAAGCCGTCATGAGCGCGCCGACGAATTTAAGATTGAACAGCAATTCTTTGCGCGAAATCACGACGTACATATACAGCGCCGCAAGAAAGAACATAAATACAAAAAGATAAACTATATACGCTTCCGCGTCGTTAAGCTTCCAAATTCCGTTACCCGTCGGAACGAGATTGACAAAAACCACGAGCGCTATGTAAATAAGAGAAAAAACGATCCCGAAAATTCCGGCAATCCAAAAATAGGCGCTGCGCGGCGGCTTTACGCTCGAAATATTTTCATTCGGTTTTTCCGTCCGATTTTCCATTGTTTCTCCTTTGCGAATAATCGTTGTACGCTTTTACTATACGCCGAACCAATCCGTGACGAACGACGTCCGTATCGGTTAGATGAACGAATGCGACCGATTCGACGCCCTCAAGCACCCTTTCGGCTTCTATCAACCCCGACGGCGCGCCTTTTAAGTCTATCTGCGTCACATCGCCCGTTACTATTGCTCGGCTCCCTTCCCCGAACCGCGTAAGAAACATCTTCATTTGCTCGGTGGTTGTATTCTGTGCTTCGTCGAGAATTATAAACGCATTGTTGAGCGTTCTGCCGCGCATATACGCAAGCGGCGCAATTTCCACCGTTCCGCGCTCTATGAGTTTCGTATAATCCGAACCGAACATATCGGCAAGCGCGTCGTAAAGCGGTTTCAGATACGGGTCTACTTTCATCTGAAGATCGCCCGGCAAAAAACCAAGTTTTTCCCCCGCTTCGATTGCGGGACGAGTAAGAATGATTCGGTTTACCGTTCCCTTCTTTACGGCTTGCGCCGCCATTGCGACGGCAAGGTACGTTTTACCGGTGCCCGCAGGGCCTATGGCAAAAGTGAGCAGATTGTTTTCTACTGCCTCGGCAAACCGTTTCTGCTTTACGGTTTTCGCATACAGCTTTTGTCCGTGCGCGGTAGTACCTATCGGCTCGGCAATCCTGTCGAGTCCGCTCGGATCGTCGCGAAGCATATGATAATATCTTCCGACGGCGTCCGGATCTATATGTTCGCCGCGCGCCGCCACTTCCGAAAGTTTATCCAAAAGTTTTTTCGCAAGCTCCGTGTCTTGACCCGTGATCTCCACATCGTCGCCGAATACGCGCACCGATACTCCGCAAAGTTTTTCAACTACTTTGAGGTTAGAGTCATATGCGCCGAACACGGCGGCAAGCCCGTTTGTCTGTAACGTTTTTTTCAACACTCAGCTCCGAAAAACTTTCCGACACGAAAGTATGCGCGCATTTCAGATTTATTATACTCCCGTAACTCCGCGCGATATAAGCGCCTCGCCGCTTAAAAACACGTGAACCGAATACAGACCCGACACAGAGCGTTTTACGGTGTAAGACGATCGGAAATCCCCGACAAAGCGCATCTCCTCTATCTTTTCCGCCGCAAACTCTTTAGCCGCCTCGTCGATATCCCGTTCCGTATCAAACGGCTTTGTTTCGAAAAAGTCCGTTTGGGTAATGTACAACGGCAAAAACGTATCGTAACGCGCTGTGTGCGCCACACTCTCGTATGAAACGTACGGAGATTTGCATGTGCCTATTTCGATACCGAAAAGTTCGAACACAGTACAAGTCTTGCTGCGCCCGGTGCGCCTGTATTCGACTGCCGCATCGGACACTTCCGCGGAAAAAGTAACGGAGACGTCGCCGTACACTTCGGCGTCACATTCGGCAACGTACAAAAGCTCGCCCGTAGTCGAATACACTTCGCCGTCCACGAGCACGTCGCCCTTTTTGACCGTAGCGCCGCGCACGACTTTCGAATATCCGCTGCGCGCAACAATGCGCGTTACCGTCGCGTCGAATGCGGAAACGTACGATGAGTATTTTTGCGCGACGAAAAAATCTTTGGATTCGAGTACGTACACGCATAGGGTCGTCCCTACGATTTCCGCAGCGGCGTCCGAAACGCCGTCGAGCGAATTGAGCGCGGCGGCAACGTCCGCCATGCGCAAATCGGATTTGCGCCGCCCTGCGCAAACGCCCGCCGCATACAGCGCGCGTTCTATAGCTTCGTCCGTCAGCTTGTCGTTGCCCGATATACTTATGCGCCATACATATCCGTATGAAAGGTTCAAACAGACGACAGACGCCGCGGCGCCCAGCAAAAGCCCTATCCGCGCCAACCAAAAAGCGCAAAGTTTGCCTATGCCGTACCTATCGTCTATTCGGTAATTATAGCACAAATCGCCGAGAATAGCAACAGCTTTGCGCAAGTCTTTTTTTCTTATTTTGAAAGCAGTTTCACCCGCTTTTCCGTCGAAATCATAAACGCGAATCCCCGCAGCGGCAAGAGCGGACAAAACCGTCGCACCGTCGCCTGCACAGACTATTTTCAATTTCGGCATGAATCCGCCGCTTTTGTAATCGAATCCGTCGGGCTTATTTACAAGTTTCTTTTTGATTTTATCGTAAAACGCTATCCTGCGCTTGCGGCGCAGATCGGCAAGCTCGGTACGGCGCTTTCTTTCGGCTTCACGTGCTTTTTCGCGTTCGATGCGCAGGCGCGCGCTTTCGCGCTCCGCCGCTTTTCGTTCCCTTTCGCGCAACTCGCGCTCCGCATTTTTTTGCGCTGCCGTTTCCTTTTTTATTCTTTCGCGCTCGGCATCTCGCTTCGATTTGTTTGCGCGCTTTTCTTTTTCACGCAGATATTTAACTTCGTCGCGAGATAATTTTTTATCGGAACCGTTCATAAGTCTTTCACCGAAAATCCGTTTATGGCGCCCACGATAGCGGCGCAATCTCCCGCAAGGTCTTTTATCGCGAGCTTTTCTCCCGTGACCGTGACAACGCTTCCGTATACTTTGAATATCATCTCGTTTTCGTCGATTTTAACCGGCGCCGCACCCTCGAGATACAGCGCGTCACGCCCGAACAGTACCGCCTGGAACTTTAATTCGGCAAGATTCTTTCCCAATATTTTAGCCGATTGAACGATAAAACTCATATCGGTTTATATTATGTCGGCAACGACGTATGTAGAACTTTCGGCGCGGCGCCACGCTTGTTCGAATTTTATAAAAAAAGCGCGCCTTTACGCACGCTTAAAAATCGAACCTTTTCAATCTTCGTCATCAGTATTTATGTCGGCACGTTCGACGATTATCTTATCCGACGTCACCTTTATGATCCGCACCTTTTGTCCGACCGCAATTGGGCTCTCGCTGTACACTACAAGATTGACGTCGTTTATAGTAACGTTGCCCGTCAGGTCTATGGGCGTGTTTGCGACTCCTATACTGTCGATGAGCGTACCGTACTTGCGCCGTCGCGCACCCGCTTTTTCAAGCCGAGAAACCTTTAACCAATCCCTCTTTTGCGTTATAAGCGAAACTATATGCACTACGAATATCAACAGCGCCGTCAAAAACACGAACATAAACGCTTCGCCTGCCGAACCGTAAAGCATACGCGTAACGAACGCCGCCGACATAAGCGATATTCCGGATATGTACGCAGCGCCGTGAAGCGGCTGAAAAAATTCGATTGCAAACAAAGTAAATCCGGTCATCCAAAGACAAACCGTCAAAACGCTGGTGGACGAAAAAAATGCAACGAAACTTTCGGCGGGACTCACGACTCGTCACTCCTTTGCTTTAAGTATCGCATTGTAATAATACAGAACTTGCTGCGCATATCCGGCATAAGCTCCGTATTTGTCCATAAGCCTTGCGCGCAGCTGCATTTCCGTTTCTTTGCCGACGCGCTGTGTTTTGAGCATCCACGTATCTACGGGAAACACCTCGAGCCTTCCGAGCGCGAAAAGCGTTACGCAATCGGCTATTTTCTGTCCCACGCCGGGCAACGTCATAAGAAGTTTGCCTGCGTCCGATGTCCTCGCCGCATAAAGCCTGTTAAGAAGATCCGTTTCGGCGCATATCTTGCTGCTGTCGTAAATGTACTGCGAACGATAGCCGCAGCCTATCGAGTCGAGCTGACGAACGGACATAGCCACAATCTGCGCAGGCGACGGGAATACGTCGTCGTTGAGCGCGCACAATCTGTTTATTATCCCCTTTATTCGCGGGATGTTGTTGTTTGCCGAAATAATAAAAGATACGATTGTTTCGAATAACGGCTGATGCAGTATTCTAAGCGCGCCGCAACTCTCGAGCGCGGGCTTCAACTCCTCGAATCTGCCGAGTTCGCGTTTCGTTCTGTTTACGTCGCGGTCGAGATTGAAGAAATTAACGAAAAAATCCACCGACTGCGTTTCTATCGCAACGGTTTTGTCATCGGAATATATGCGGCATATATGTTCGCCCGATTTGACGGTATACACCCCGTCCGTTTTCTCGAAACGAAAAAGCTGTCCGCATTCGAGCGTAGCGGGCACGTCGAGATCGGATACGTCCACTGTTATTCTGTTCGATTCGGTTTTATACATATTTAACTCCCTTTGACCGCCCCGTAATACTAATCAATAAAAACCCGATAGATTCGTAAAGCAAAAAGGGGCTTCGCCGCCCCTTCTTCTTTGAAGTTCATTAAGCAACCGGATAAACGCTCACTTGCTTGCGGTCGCCTTTATTCTCGAATTTGACCTTGCCGTCGACAAGCGCAAAAAGCGTATCGTCGCCGCCGCGTCCGACGTTCTCGCCGGGATGAACTTTCGTTCCGCGCTGACGAATGAGAATATTTCCGGCAAGAACGAATTGTCCGTCCGCACGTTTGACGCCGAGGCGCTGTGCGTTTGAGTCTCTGCCGTTTTTAGTCGAACCGCCGCCTTTTTTATGGGCGAACAACTGAATATCTATAAACATTTTAATTCCTCCGTTTTCAGATTTTGCGGAAACCCGCTTTCGAGGTCTTTAAGCCCCACCGACATCGCTCGCAATATTACGTCCTCGTCATACCGTTTTTCGTCCGCACCCAATTCGAATTCGAATAAAGCGCTTTCGGAATCGCGACTGTACGCAACGTTGCCGCCGATGTCTTTTATCGCCAAATAAGCCGTTTGAACAAGCGCCGATACCGCCGCGCAAAGCGTATCCGTACCCCGCTCGCTCAATCCGCTGTGTCCGGACGCTCGCACCCTTACGATATGTCCTACGGAATTGCGGAATAGCTTAACTTCTATCATGCGATGGATTCGATTTTTACGCGCGTATAATACTGGCGATGACCTTGCTTTTTACGCACGTTCTTTTTTGCCTTGTACTTGAAAACGACAACCTTTTTGGCTTTGTACTGACGCACTACCGTAGCGGTTACGGACTTGCTTTCGGCAGCCGCGCCCGCAACGATATTGTCGCCGTCGCCCGTCATTATCACTTTGAAAGTGACGGCGGCGCCTACTTCGGCTTCCAAGCGCTCGACGTCCAACACGTCGCCCTCGCTTACGCGGTACTGTTTACCGCCCGTTTCGATGATCGCAAACATAGCATTACCTCCGTTAAGTATTCGCCGTCGGGGTTTTCGGTTTTTAAGTACCGAAATTAAAACCCTTTCCGAGCGGTTCTTTATGATTATACACAAAACATAAATCGTTGTCAAGCGATTTATCGGTCGCCCGCCGATGTTTTTGACTGAATTTATCGGACGGGCTTGTCCGAATAAAGTATCCGACTATATCTCGAATTCGCCGTTAAGCGCAACGAGCGCCCTGTCGAAATCGTCGTCCGATACGCCGAGAATGATATTAAGCTCCGACGCGCCCTGATCTATCATACGCAGATTTATACCGGCATTGGACAGTCTTGTTATGGCTCGCGCGGCAGTTCCCGGCCTGTCTTTCATTCCGTGTCCGACAATTGCGATAAGCGCGACATCCGTAGCTATATGCATACTGTCGGGCTTCACCTCGTTTTCTATCGACTTCAACAGCGCGTCTACAAGCGGGCGCTCAACGGCGGAAAAAACGACGTTCATTGAATCTATGCCGCTCGGGATATGCTCTATCGCTATATTCAGCTTTTCGAAACACGACAGTACCCTGCGCACGAAGCCTATTTCGGCGTTCATCATAGACTTATCTATATACAGCGAGAAGAAATGCTTTTTGCCCGCTATTGCGGTGATCGGCATTTTTTTGGCGCGGTCGTATTGCCCGTTAAGAAACTGCTCGGTCGGCACGATCTTAGTCCCGACCGCGTTGCGGTTGAACGTGTTCAGGATATGAATAGGGATATTGGCTTTGCGCACGGGAAATATCGACTCGGGATGAAGCACGTTTGCACCCATGTACGCAAGCTCGCGCAGCTCCTTATACGTAAGCACGTCTATAGTTGTTGCGTGCGGGACAATGCGCGGATCGCATGTCATAAACCCGTCCACATCCGTGAAATTTTCGTAAATTTCGGCATTCACTGCGCGTGCGACTATAGCACCCGATACATCGGATCCGCCCCGCGAAAACGTTACTATATTCCCCGAAGCATCGGCGCCGTAAAAGCCGGGTATGACCGCATCGGAATGTTTTTCGAGCTCGGCGCGGCATAAAACGTTGGTATACGCGTCGTCGTACGTTCTTCCCGAAAACCTTACGAGTTCGGTCGCGTCCACAAAGTCGTAATGCAAAAGCGCCGCGAGCATTTTTGCGCAGAGATATTCGCCGCGCGAAACGATATAGTCGTAGCCGGCATTGGGAAGCCGCACTTCGATATCGTTAAACTCTCCGTCCAAAATTCCGCGTTCGAGTCCGAGTCCCGCACAAATGTTTTCGAAACGGACGCGCACCGGCGCAAATGCCGCCGCCCTTGCGGACGGCGCAGCGTTAAACACACCGATAAGCATATCGGTCACTTTGCCGCTCGTGTCGGTCTTTCCGGGCGCAGACACGACCACGTACCGCCTTTCCGAATCGCTTTCGATAACGGTTTTTACGATATTTATGCTGTCCGCAGTAGACATAGACGTTCCGCCAAATTTGACTGCCTTCATTATGATAGCGCTCCGTATTATTATATTCGGGGTTTGACAAAATGGTTTTTATTATCCGAAGAACAGCTACTTGATTTTTCGCGCCTCGACATAAAACCGCTTTTCTTCTGCCTCGCCGAGCGAAAAAGTTTTTTTAGGCAATACGCCGTTTTTTATCACATATCCGAACAGCTCGGACTTTTCGATGCCGCGAAGTTCGATCCCGACATGTCCGTTCCGCCGCAGCGCGGATCCGCCGTGAACATATTCCACATAACCGCCGAAATGCTTTACGTACGTTTCGCAAAACTTATCCACCGCTTTTATCGCCTCGATCTTATCTGACGGCACGCGCACTTCTACAGGTTCGGGCAAATACAGCGTAGCCGAAGCGTCGCCTTTCACAGCCGATTTGAAACTGTCGGTAAACATGGCGGGATCGTCCGTTTCGACAAGCCTGTGAATAGGTTCGAAAACGAGACCGTCGTCATAGATGTTTATTATTTCGACAAGCGCTTTGCCGTTTAACGGCGTGGGGTTGTGATCTCTGCAATATTTTGCCGTCGCGAGCGAATGATTGCCGTCGCCGACAAGCGCGAAAAGTTCGGTGCCGAATTTTTCGGACGTTTGCTTTATCAAAACATCTACGGCTTTATACAGCGCGGACGCTTCTGTAATAAGCTCGCCCTTTATATGCCCGCCCCCGCCCGCAAGCGCGCCGTCGTACAGCGCCGTTTTGGGCGATTCAGCTACTGCGCGAGCCAAAATGCCGTCCGCGTCATCTACGAGCAACAGAATGTGCGGAAGCTCTATATCTATGGACTCGCGTATCTTGACACGCGGCGGTATGCGTTCTTCTATTGTGCGTTCCGACGCGCGTATCGGCGCCGCGGAATCGGGTTTGTAATCGTAGTCGTCGAGGTTTACCGATGCTACTATTCCGCGTCGAGTTCTTCCGTACTCGGTAGTACGCGTAACCGCCACGGTACCGCGCACCGCATAAAATCTGTTCTTTGCGGCCATTTCGGCGGCGGCAGACTTTATTTTAAGTAGACGTGCGTCCGACTCGTCAAGGAAACATTCGGGCAAGATCACGTCGAGCGCCGACAGCGGCGGTAGCGTTTTTTCGAGTTTTTTCCAATATTCCCGATCGGAAGAAAACTGATCGCACGCAATAACGGCGAAGTCTCCGACTTCGCCGCGCGGTACAAGTATTTCATCGTCAAAATCCACAACCATTGTTTTATCCCGCTGAGAATTATAATCCCGTAAGTCCCGCTGCGATAAACCACAACGCCGCGGCGGAAACGACTGCAAATATCTTCCATCCTATATTGTGAACGAATATCCTTTTCAGTACGCTCACGAACTTGTTTTTCTTTTTAGGCTGTTCGGTGTTTTTCATATTACGCCTCCTTGCCGTGCTTGCGCTTGCCCGCCGCCGACGCCCGCAGTCCGTAAACTTGCTCGAGCTTATCCGTAAGCATTTGCGAATCGAAATACCGAGTAAGTTCGCCGTGCTGCGCAATCGAAATCACGCCCGTTTCCTCCGAAACTATAATGGCCATAACGTTATAATTTTCGGTAACGCCTATAGCCGCACGGTGACGTGTACCGAGCTCTTTGTCGATCGACAAGGATTGCGACAGCGGCAAGAAGCAACCCGCCGCCACTATCCTGTTTCCGCGAACGAACACCGCGCCGTCGTGAAGAGGCGCTTTGGTATTGAATATACTTTCCAACAGCGCACACGACAATACGGCGTCGAGCGTCGTGCCTGAGTCGATTATATGTTCGGGCATATTCTGAGTGGAAATTATTATGAGCGCGCCTACATTCTTTTTGGACATATTCTGCGCGGCGCGCACTATATCGTTGATTGCCGAATGTAACAGCTCGTCCGAAACGTCGTAATCAGTCGTATACTGTTCGTGCGTCTCCTTGGGCGAAGCAAGTTTCAAAAGTCCGCGGCGCGTTTCTTGCGGAAAGAGCAAAAGCACAGCGACCACGACCAAAAGTATACTGTAAGAAAGTATGGAACCTACAATAGTCAACCCCACTATATCGGACGACAAAACGACGCCGATGATCACAACGGGTATCAAATACAACGCAAGCCGAGCCGCATTGTTTTTTTTCAAAAACGCTATAAGTCCGTAAATCAGCAACGCGGTCAGTACAATATCTATTGCACACGCCCACGGCGACCATGCGTTTTCGGTCAACTTTTTGTAAATGTTGGTCAAAAATTCCATTTCGGACGCCTCTGCTCTTTTATTATACATGATTAAACGACTATTTTCAATCGTTTTAACCGATATTTTCGGTTTTTTCGAATAATTTTTGCCGACAAATCACAATAAAAGCACATAATATATATGAATATGACGTGAACAAATTCTAAAAAGTACTTGCTTTTTCCGAATATATGCGCTATAATATACATTGAATATGGATAATTCCACAAGTTTCGTTGTGTAAACAATCATAAGCGAGGAGCCAATGGCCAAGAAAGAAACCAAAAAGCCCAAGGAAATAAAACAAAAAAAGGGCAAAGATAAAAAAACCAAGGGAAAAGCTGCAAACATGTCGCAGGGCGCAACGGCTAACGGCGTACCTTCTACCGGCGCGTCGTCCGTTCCGCTTGCCAACATGTCCCCCGACCAAATGACGGCGGCTCAGATAGAACAAGCGATAAAAGAAAGCAACAATCCCGAATCACGACTCAAAAAATTGCGCAGTCCCGTAAATGTGCGCAGCTGTCTTTTGAACATACTGTTCTTTATAATTCTTACTATGATAGCCGTAATCGTAGTGTGCGCGATAATGGTAGACAAATTCAGCTTCACTACAGTAGTCACCCACATGTTCCGCGAAATCGGGATCACGGGATTCTTCGAATCCATGTTCAGCTGATAAAATTTCGTCAAACGAAAACGACGTCCGCAAAGACGTCGTTTTTTATATTGCTTTCACATGCCAATTCGGCGCATAGACTATTCGGGCTTTTTGTCTTCGGGTTTTTCGTGCACCGCTTTTTTTGCCGAAGCCGACTTCCCCGCCGAAACGGTTTTTCGGCTCGGCGACTGTTTTACGGTACGTTTGGGCGCTTTTTTATTTACATCGGACGATTCGTCCGTACGTACAGAAGATTTCGCGGCCGCCGATTCGTCGCCATTGCCGTTTTCTACGTTTTCCGAAGTATCGCGTAACGACTCGGAATCGCCGTCGCGCTCTCCGCTCGCGCTCTCCGCTTCTTCGTTTGCTTCTGAGCTGTCGCTTTTGACCGAGAACAGATCCGTTTCGGGCGCTTCGCCGAAATGATCTTGTTCGGAAATGTTTTTTACTTCCCCATTTTTCGGCATACCCGCTCCGGTCATTCCCGCAAATACATCCGCGAACGGATCGGGATTCGCAACGGGTGCAGCCGTATTGTTGGGCACGCCGGGGAATATTTCTTCCTGAGCCGAACCGCCACGCACGTCTATGAATATGTCGGCGCTCGATTTATCCTCGTAGTCCATGCCGAAAACAGCCATTTTCATTCGTTTGGGCTGAGCATACACTATCGGATATTTTTTCCTGACGATATTGATAACAAGCATCATTATGCCGCCGGCAATAATAACTACGCCGAGCGCTACGAGATACCATATCCATTCCTGAGTGAGAATGTCCGTGTCGGGGAAGTTTTCTTTATCGTAAGTCATTACGTCTATAAAATTCTCCGACTCCATCGATCTGATCAAAAGCGTAGCCGCCGTACGCATTTTATCGGCATAATCGGGATGACGCGTTTCGAGATTCTTAAGAGTATCCTCAGATGTAAAAGACACGTTGCCATACTCCGCCGATTCGACGTCGGAAGTGTTTATTGTTTCCCAATTCGCGCCTATAAGATTCAGCGTCGGGATATTTTGACCGAAAAACGTAGAGAACAATCCGACGTGCGCCCACTGAACGAAAGGTACTCCGTCGAGATTCGTCACACCCGTAATAATCGGCGATTTCTGCGTAGGTCTGTACACGTCAAGCCCGTTCGCCGCAGAAATTCCGTAAAAGAAATGCTCGCGCTTGGTTTCTCGCGCGTCGGAAAACGCATACACGTGATCGACGCCGATACGTTGAAGTTCCACCATGAGCACCGTGCGAGAAATAAGCGCCGTATTGTCCTTGTTATCGCAGAACAGGCGCGCACCGATATCATCTACCGCAGACGCACCGAAAAACACTATCGTGACGGTAAAATCAAACTGCGGGCGCACAGTGCACAAATATTCCGCCAAGGCAAGAAGCGTAGCCACACCCGTGCCGTTCGATATCGCGCCAGCCGCCTTGAATCCGCCCAAGCTCGCGCCCTCGGGCTTAAGAAACCTGTTGTCGTAGTACGCGCCTATCAATACGTTTTTCGCACCCGTCGGCGCCGAAGCCGGTCTATACTGCGCGACAACGTTCTGACTTGACAGATGTATCTCGTCGGACGTGATTCCCGCAACTTTCTTAATGTCGGCGTCGTGCATATCCTGAACCGAAAGATCGGCAGTATATTCTTCCGGAGCATCGGATTCCGTCGATTCGTCACCGTCCGCGCCGCCGCTCGCGCCGTAGCCGCAATCGAGAAGTTTCGTATATATATACTCCGCAGCCGCTTTCTCGCCTGCCGAATACGTCGTTCTGTCCTCGCATTTCGTAACGAATTCTTTAAGCGTAGCGCCGAGTTTTTCAGCGCTTATCTCCGAAACGTAATCGGGCGTTTTTACGGAATATTCGGGCGCTCCCGGCGCGCACGCACAGGCAAACAGCATTACCGCCGCAATGAGCAATGTCGTAAATATCGTAGAAACTCTTTTCATACTACACCACCGTGGTTATTACGCTTATAACGGTCAATAGCCCGTATACCGTAACGAACGCGCCGAATACAGTAGAGAACGCTACCGAAAACAAATGCTTGGGCACGTATTGCATTTTGAAAACGTATAACATAAATAACCCGACTACCGTAAGCGTAACGGCAGGATCGAGTATTATGTCCAACAGATGCGCATACATCGGCACGGCAAGATACATGAATTTGAGCGCAAACAAAATCAAGTTTGCCGTAATAACGGCGTAATTGATAACATATCGGACCGATTCGGTATCGTACGGTTGCCCCGCACCGATTCTCGTAAGTTTGGTTTTACCTATGGCAAAATACAACAGCTCATACACGAGAACGGGAATAAGCCCGCCCAAAAAGAAAGCGACTATGTCGTTTGCCAACCAACCGCCCAGCTTGTATCTATACGCGAGATATGCGACTTCGCCGCGCGTAATATACCATGCCGCCGCGCAATAACTCAAATACACGAATAAAGCGACAACGGGTATGGGCAGTTTCTTTTTTGCTATGTTTATCAATTCGCCCTCCAGAGACTTAACAAATAGAGTATGCCGTCAACCAGCGTATGCTGCACGTGCTATAAACGACGTCAATGCGTCTTGCTGCGACATGGCACCCGTTTTATAAGCGAAATCCGCTTCGGCGAGCATATCGAGTATTTTTTTGAGCTTGACTTTGGGTATACGCGCACTCTCCGCCTTTAACATTCCGATCTGCGACGGTTTAAGTCCGAGCGCATTCAATCCGTCGGGATCCACCGCGGCAACGAATATGCGTTTGAATCGGTTATAAAGCATTGTGAACGCAGCAACGACATCGTTGTTCTTTGCCATGCCGTCGGCGATTTCGAGCGCACGCGACGGGTTGCCGTCTATTATACTCTTGCACAAATCGAACACTACAAACTCGGTATCGGCTTTGACTTGTTCGCCGACATCTTGCTCTGTTATCTCTTTGCCGGCACGCAACAACGCCAATTTCTGCGACTCGGCATTTATCCGAGTCATGTATCCGCCGCATCTGTCATAAAGCAGTCTGACAGTATCGTCGGAGATATTCGACTGCGTACTTTCGGTATGCTTGCGCACAAACGGTATCACGTATTTAACGTCGAGTCTGTTACAGCATACAGCCGCCGCCCCCGACGGCGGCGACGCCGCGGTCGAGTACGCCCAACTGTCGTGCGGCATATAATTTACTATAACCAGCACGACGAACGGATTCGGATTTTTTAAGTATGCGTCTACGGTGCCGACGTCGTACTTTCCGCGCACGACGACGACGCGGTACTCGCTCATAACGGGCAGTTGCGAAAGCTCGTCCGCAAGGCTTTGCGGCGTGTCGAACGTCTTGTCGACAAGATTGAAAATCTTCGGTTCTTTTGCAAGCTCGCCCACTATCGCAACGGCGCGCGACAATACGAAATCGTCGTCGCCGTAGCAATAATAGCACGGAAACGGCTTCGCCGACCTTATATGCTTTTTAAGCTCGACAAATTCCATATATTCATTATAATACAATCATTCGGATAAATCAATCGTTTTGGCGGCATACGCCGCAATTACGATAAGGTCGGTTTTGTCACAATAAGTTTGATAGATACGGCATACTGTCGAGAAGCACGTCGTCTATGAAGTTTATTGCCGATTGAACGAAAATCACCGCGTCGTTGAAGTTGTCCGATTTGACCACCGCGCCGAGACTGACGATTTTTTCGTCGAGGTTTCGCACGGTGTTGTGATTTTGAAGCATGAGAACAATTTTCTTCCCTTTTTCCCATTTTTCGAGAATCGCATCGCACAGAGCTACCGTTTCGTCGTTTTCCACATGCTCTTCGTTTCGCTCGATACTCTCCGCTATTACTTCGAGATCCTTTTGAATACCGTTATAAAATCTGTTCACGTAAACTATCTCGACGATCATTGCGCTCACCATCACGGCAAACACGACAAGAATAATAACCGCTTTTTTCATTTACCAATTCCCGCCTCCGCAGATGTTTATAGGGCAGCAAAACGCGGGTTTGCGCTTTGGCGAGAAATACGCGTTTCCGTCCTGACGCACATCGGCATACAGCAGATCGGACAGCCGCAATCCGTTTTCGTTCAACACTCGGACTATTTCCGATTTTTCGGTACCCGACAGCTCGAGATTTTTCTCGTTGAACTTACCGTCTATGACGAGTTCCAAAGGCAGCAACGTCTGCGGCGGTTGTTCTTGCCGACTGTCGGCGTCTTTATTGTTTTTGTCGGATTTATCCTGAGACGGTTGCTCTTGCGGTTGCTCCTTTTCCACGACGCAAAGCTGTCCGTTTGTTTCGAAAATCGCATATGCGATCTGCGAAAAATCCACATAGCCGGCAGTACGCACCGCTTCGATGAGGTCGTCCATGTTCATATTCATTTTTTTGAGGTTATCGTAATTGATTCCGGCTTTATCTATTACGATAACACTGCTTCCGCTCATGATCTTGCGCATTTTTATCGACTTGCGCATGATAAGTGACAGCACTATGTGCAGTGTGGCGAGCGTCAGTATTGGAATAAGCCCGTAATACAGCGGAATATACGGATCGTTCATCGGGATACAGGCAACTTCCGCGATAATGAGAGTTATAACAAGCTCGAACGGCTGCATTTCGCCTATCTGACGCTTGCCCATAAGCCGTATTACGAAAAACACGACCAAAAACGTAATTATCGATTTCAAGAATACTACAAACATACCGATAGTATGTATCTACGCACGCAAAAAGTATTCTTATGCCGTTTATTTCAAATAAAAACGGTTCGAAATCGAACCGTAATTGTTTATTGATTTTATCGCGCTGTCTACACACCGTGAAACGACTTACCGGTTATCCGAAGAATCGTTCAGAATACGTTTGAGATATTCGCCCGTTTTGCTCTCTTTTACTTCCGCGATTTTCTCGGGACTGCCCGTCGCTATGACGTTGCCGCCCGCGTCGCCGCCACCCGGGCCCAAATCGATAACGTAGTCCGCGCACTTGATGACGTCGAGATTGTGCTCTATAACGACGACAGTGTTTCCGTTATCCACAAGGCGCGAAAGAATATATATCAATCGCTCCACATCTGCGGTGTGAAGCCCCGTCGTAGGCTCGTCCAAAACGTAAAGGGTGTTGCTCGTAGAAACTTTCGACAGTTCCGTAGCGAGTTTGACGCGCTGAGCCTCGCCGCCTGACAGGGTCGTAGCGGGCTGTCCGAGCTTGATATATCCGAGACCGACGTCCAATAGCGTGCCCAGCTTGCGCTTCAGCGACGGAATATTTTTGAAAAACTCGTAACTCTCCTCGATAGTCATGTCGAGAACGTCGGCTATGGATTTATCGCGATATTTTACTTGCAGCGTTTCGCGGTTGAACCGTTTTCCGTGACAAACGTCGCACGGCACGAACACGTCGGGAAGAAAGTTCATTTCTATGCGAATGATACCGTCGCCCTCGCAGTTTTCGCATCTGCCGCCTTTGACGTTGAACGAAAATCTGCCCGACGTATATCCGCGTTCTTTCGCCGCGGGAAGCTCCGCGAAAAGATCGCGTATCGTAGACATGGCGCCCGTATATGTTGCGGGATTGGATCGAGGCGTTCTGCCTATCGGACTTTGGTCGATGTTGATTACCTTGTCTATCTGTTCCAAACCGTCAATACCGTCGCACTTACCGACACGTTGCTTCACCGTATTAAACAAATTTGAAGCCGCTGGATACAGCGTTTGGTTTATAAGCGACGATTTACCGCTGCCCGATACGCCCGTGACAGCCGTAAACATTCCGAGCGGTATTTTTACGTCCACGCCGCGCAGGTTGTTTTCCGCCGCGCCGCGTATCGTGATATATCTGTCCGAAAGTCTGCGTTCGGCAGGCACTTGAATCTTCCTTTCGCCCGATAGAAATTTGCCCGTAACGGACCCCGATTTTACTACATCGTCCACTCCGCCCTGCGCGACGACGTTTCCGCCGTGCACGCCCGCGCCCGGACCGATATCTACGATATGATCGGCGGCGCGCATAGTGTCCTCGTCATGCTCAACGACTATAAGCGTATTTCCGAGATCGCGAAGATGTTTCAATGTGTCGATCAGCTTGGCATTGTCGCATTGGTGAAGTCCTATGCTCGGTTCGTCGAGAATGTAAAGCACGCCCGAAAGTCCGGAACCTATTTGCGTGGCGAGCCGTATGCGCTGCGCCTCTCCGCCGGACAGCGTAGCGGCGCTTCGGGAAAGCGTAAGATACTCGAGCCCGACGTCCATCAAAAACTTGATGCGCGCACGTATCTCTTTGAGCACTCGCTCCGCTATAAGCGTTTTGGAGGGAGTAAGCTCGAGAGTGTCGAAAAATTTATAAAGCTGCTTTACGGGCATTGCGCAAAGCTCGTTGATGTTCTTGTCCGCTATCTTTACGGCAAGCGCTTCTTTTTTCAGCCGTTTTCCGCCGCAGTCGGGGCACGGCTGAGAATTGGTAAACCTGCCTATACGCCACCGCACGCCGTCGCTTGTCGTTTCGGCGAGCCGACGCTCCATAAAGTTAACCATTCCCTCGTATACGATGCGCTCGCTGCGATGATAGTGCCCGGTCGTATACTCGACGACGAGCGGCTCGTCTTGCGAATACAGTATTATGTCTTGTATTTCCTTTTTGAGCTTTTTGAACGGAGTCTTGAGCGAGAACCCGTACTTCTTCGAAAGCGCCGCAAAACACTGTTCATAATGCGCCTGCCCCTCGATCTGCCCGCCGTCTATAAGATCTTGCAGCGAAGTATCGCCGAAAAACAGAAGATCGGGATCGATCTTCGTGATAAACCCGAGCCCGCCGCAAGTCGGACATGCGCCGAACGGCGAATTGAACGAAAAGAGCCGCGGCTCCACTTCCGCAATCGACAGCCCGCAATTTCCGCATGTATATTTTGTGTTGAACAGCGTTTCGTCATCGCCGCAGGTCGCAATAACAAGCCCGTCGGACAGCTTTAACGCGGTTTCTATGGAATCGGTAAGCCGCTGCTGTATTCCGTCTTCTATGACGAGCCGGTCCACCACGACGCAAATTTCGTGCTTGGAATTCTTGTCAAGCTTGACCTCTTCGTCCACGCCGTATATGATCCCGTCCACGCGCATGCGGGAATATCCCGCTTTTTTGAAGTCCTCGAACAGCTTGACGTACTCGCCCTTTTTGCCGCGAATGACGGGCGAAATTATCATCACCCTGCTTTCTCGCGGAAAAGCGGTTATCTTGTCTACGATTTCGTCTACTGACTGCTGATGTATTTCGGCGCCGCACTCGGGACAGTATACGTCTCCCACGCGCGCAAACAGCAAACGCATATAGTCGTAAATTTCGGTCACCGTGCCCACGGTCGAACGCGGATTGCGCCCCGTCGTTTTTTGGTCGATAGATATCGCAGGCGACAGCCCGTCTATGCTGTCAACGTCCGGTTTATCCATCTGACCCAAAAACTGGCGCGCGTACGACGACAGAGATTCGACGTATCTGCGCTGTCCCTCGGCAAATATGGTATCGAAAGCAAGCGACGTTTTGCCGCTGCCCGATACGCCCGTGAAAACTACGAATTTATTCTTAGGCACCGATAAATTAACGTTTTTAAGATTGTGCGCCCGCGCGCCTTTTACTATGATTTCATCGTTTGATTCGGACATGTTTTTCACCTGTGTCGTTTAATATCGGTTATGTTACCGCGGCTTCCTGCTTCCGCCGCCGTGCTTAGCCATGTTGCGTTGAAGTTCTTTCAGTTCGGCGATCTTATCCCTGTAAGTGATAGCCGCTTCGAAGTCGAGCTCTTTGCTCGCAGTGTTCATAAGCCCGCGCAATCTGTCGAGCTCCTTTCCGATATCTTTAAGCTCCACCCGCTTTTCTTTGCTCGTGATCTCGATAGTATTCTTTATCGGTTTGATTATCGTTTTTGGTGTAATACCGTGTTCGGCATTATAATCGAGCTGCAATTTTCTGCGCTGCTCCGTTTCGTCTATCGCTCGCCGCATCGAACCCGTAACGGTGTCTCCGTACATGACGACTCGGCTCTCGCGGTTTCGTGCGGCTCGGCCTATCGTCTGAATGAGCGATGTTTCCGAGCGCAAAAAGCCTTCCTTATCCGCGTCGAGAATAGCCACGAGTTTGACCTCGGGAATGTCCAATCCCTCGCGCAATAGATTTATGCCGACCACAACGTCGAAGTCGCCGCGCCTAAGCGAATTTATTATCGTCACGCGCTCCATCGTGTCTATATCGCTGTGCAAATATTTAACCTTCACCCCGTGCTCGGCGAGATAATCGGTAAGGCTCTCCGACATGCGTTTTGTAAGCGTAGTAACGAGCACCCTTCCGCCGGTCGCGACGGCATCCTTTATCTCCGTAAGCAAGTCGTCGATCTGGCCTTTAGTCGGTTTGACAGTAACGGGCGGATCGACAAGCCCTGTAGGACGCAGTATCTGCCGAGCGAACCGTCCGCCCGACAGCTCCAGCTCGTACGGCGCAGGCGTTGCCGACACGTATATGGTCTGCTTTATACGCGACTTGAATTCGTCGAACTTGAGCGGTCGGTTATCAAACGCCGCGGGCAGCCTGAACCCGTAATCGACGAGTGCCTGTTTGCGCGATCTGTCACCGTTGTACATTGCTCGAAGCTGCGGTACCGTCATGTGACTTTCGTCGATGAACATGATGAAATCGCGCGGAAAATAATCGAGGAGAGTAAACGGCGGCTCCCCCGGTTTGCGCCCGTCGAAATACCGCGAATAGTTTTCGACGCCCGAACAATACCCTATTTCTTTCATCATTTCTATATCGTAGCGCACGCGCTCGCCGATACGCTGCGCTTCGATCAACTTGTGATTGTCCGTAAAAAACTTGACCTGCCGCTCGCAGTCGCACTCTATTTGATCTATCGCTTTAAGCATTACGTCATGTTCTATCGCGTAATGGCTCGCAGGAAAAATCGCCGCATGCGCAAGCCGCGCCACGATATTGCCCGAAACTGTATCGAACTCGCTCACGCCGTCGATTTCGTTTCCGAAAAACTCAACGCGTATCCCGTGCTCCGACATGCTCGCGGGGAAAATATCCACCGTATCTCCGCGGACGCGGAAATCGGTGCGCTCTGGCGCCATATCGTTGCGCTTGTAGTTGATGTCTATAAGCCGCGAAATAAGCGCGTCGCGCGACATTTTATCTCCGGGGCGAACGGACAGAGCAAGGCGGTAATACGCTTCCGGCGCGCCGAGTCCATATATACACGAAACGGAGGCGACAACTATCGTGTCGCGCCGCTCGTGAAGCGAACAAGTGGCGCTGTGCCGAAGCTTGTCTATCTCGTCGTTTATCGCAAGGTCTTTTTCGATATAAGTATCGGTAGACGGAAGATATGCTTCGGGCTGATAATAATCATAATAGCTTACGAAAAACTCGACGCGGTTTTCTGGAAAAAATTCACGAAACTCGTTGCAAAGCTGAGCGGCGAGCGTTTTGTTGTGCGCGAGTATAAGCGTCGGACGCTGCACGCGTTCTATTACGTTTGCCATTGTAAACGTTTTTCCGCTGCCCGTTACGCCTTTTAATACTTGCGCCGTAAGCCCGTCCTCTATGCCGTTTGCGAGTTGTTCTATAGCCTGCGGCTGGTCGCCCGTCGGCTTATATTTGCTGTGCAATACAAACTTCATTATGCGTGTTTCTTACCGCCGTAAATTTAAGTGATATATATTATACCGCAATACGGCAAAAAAAGTCAATCGTTCGCACTGCCCGCAAAAGATATACAGTCCGACAAAAATTACGCTATCTTTGAAACGGCAGAAAATCTTCCGCGTCCGTCTTGTCGTATAAAAAGTCCTTGCCTATCAGCGACGCGCGCCGCACGACGTGTCCGTATTTGTCGTTCAGCCTGTCGAGCGTCATATCGAGTTTTTCGAGCTTGTCGTTACGATACGAATCGTCGAAAAAAGAAAGCTGCCGAGGCGCGTCGTCGTCTTCGAGCTTTGACATCGACACCGTGACGGTGCGCATCGGATCGCCGTTCCAATTATCCAAGAACAACGCGAGCGCACATTCCGCGATCTCGGTGGAAGAATATGTCGGCACGGCAAGCGCGCGCTGTCGCACTATGGAAAACAACTTGCTGTCGCGCATTCCTACCGAAACAAGCGAACCGCGAACACCCGATTTTCTCATGCGCGCCCCGACTTTTTCCGACAAATAGTAAATAAGATCGCGCGCGTCGCTTTCGGTTTCGATGTCGCGCACCGCAGTCATGCCGTGCCCTATAGACTTGATCGCACGGCTTTTTACCGCCTCGCGCACCGGTTCGTCGTCGTCGCCGAGCGCGTACTTTTTCATTTTAAGCCCGTTAATGCCGAAATTGCTTTTTAGCATAGCCGAATCGGCGCGAGCAAGATCGCCGATCGTGACAATATTGTATTTAAGCAGTCTGTCGTACGTACGCCTGCCTATCATGAGCATTTCGTTCGCTGCGAGCGGCCAAATCAGCCGCTTGTAATTTTCGCGCGATATTACGGTGGTCGCGTCCGGTTTTTTCAAGTCCGAACCGAGCTTGGCAAAAACCTTGTTGAAACTGACCCCTACCGAACAGGTAAGCCCGCTTTCCTTTTTTACCCGAGCGCGGATCGCGTCCGCCATTGCTTTTCCGTCGCCGAAAATTTTTTGAGAACCCGTTACGTCAAGCCAACACTCATCTGCGCCGAACGGCTCTACCATGTCCGTATAATCATTATACAAAGCGAACATCTGCCGAGAATAGCTCATGTACAAATCGAAGTGCGGCGGAACTACGACAAGCCCGGGCGCTTTCTGCTCGGCCTGCCATATAACGTCGCCCGTCTTAACTCCGAGCTTTTTGGCTATTTCGTTCTTTGCGAGAACGACACCGTGCCGAAGTTCGGGATCGCCGCAGACAGCAAGCGGAACGTCGCGCCATTCGGAATGAGATATACACTCGGCGGACGCATAGAAATTATTGAGATCGCAATGCAGAATTACTCTGTCGGGCATTTGAATTTATAGTCGCGGTAAACGTCCTCGACCTGCGCTTCCGTGGAAAATCCCACCGATCCGCCGTCGTGGCGGATCTTGAGCGCCGCAAAGATTACGGCACGTTTCAACGCTTCTACCGCGCCGCACTTGCCGTAATAATGTATAAACGCCGAAAACAGCGCATCGCCGGCGCCTATGGTGTTGACCACACCGCCGATATTCGCAGCCGGCACTACCGTTATCGCATCGTAGTCGCGTTCGTACATTATAGCTCCGTCGCTGCCGAGACCTATAATGATTATTTTTGCGGAGTATTCGTTTTTGAGTTTTATCAAAAACTCACGCGGCGAGCACGGAATATCCTCGTCGCTCAAAAACAGTATATCGGCATACCGCATAAAGTCGCGGTTGAACGGGTCGTAAATATCGCTCAAAACATGAACGTCCGTCGCTATCGGCTTACCGGCTTCCTTTGCTATCGGCAACAACGCGCGGTTGAAGTTGGTGTTGCAAAGCACGCACATATCCGAACCGCGGATAACAGAGCGCACAGCATCGGGGTCGAAGGATTTTTCCTGTATATCTTTAAGGTCGCAATATATCTGTCTGCGTCCGCCGTCGCCCGGCTCGTACAAAACTATGGAAACGGGCGTGCAATCGAGCGTATCCAATACGTATGAACGGTCTATTCCGCTGCCGTCGAGCATTTTCGCTATGCGCCCGCCCTCTTCGTCTTTGCCGATAAGCGACGCGAACGTGACTTCGTCGCCCAACGTCTTTGCTGCCAGAGTAATATTGTAACCGACGCCCGAAACAGAGGTTTTTATTCCGAAAAACGGATAATCTATCGGATAATATGTTACGGGAAAAGACCGGATCCTGAGATTAGTTTCCAAATTGACGATACCCGATACGAACAGTTTCATTGGTTCACCTCTGATAGCATTATACGTAATACACGGGAATTATACATCTTTTACTCATACTTGTCAAGTAGCATACAAAACATAACAAACTTTTCTTATGACATTTTTATACAATTAACGATTTAATATGTTCGTATAAAATAAAACATACATGTTCGCATACGCCAAACGGTTAGCTTCGACTTGTGTTACATCGCGGTAAGCGTTACGTCAAAGACTTTATCGACACGCTCGTCCGGATTTATTTTACCCTCGATTTTTTCTATCAGTTTTTCGCAGGCGTATTCTATTATTTCGTTGAGATCGTAATCCACGCTCTTGATCTTTTTTATCAGCGGATAATACTTATGCAAATTATCGTAACCGCATACTTCCACGCCGCTTACGTTTTGTTCTTCCAAATACATTATTAGCATTAGCGCAAAAGAGTCCGAAAAACAAAACACGAAATCTATGCCGTTCGCTTTGATATTGTCGTATGCGAGTTTCACCATATTGCTCGGCGAACCGCACGGCAGACATTCGAATTCCCTGCCAGAGCTTTTTATGGCGTCCGAAAATCCCGAAAGCCGCCTGCCGCTCGTTTCCGACACGCTGTCCGAAACGAACAGTGCGCGCTTAAAGCCGCTGTTGAGAAAATACTCCCCGACAAGCCTGCCGCCTGCATAGTCGTCGGTATACACGCAGTCTATCCCGTCGATATTTATGTCTATACCGACAAGCACGAAAGGTATCCCCTTGTTGTGCACAAAAGCCGCCACGTCCGCCGTCGGCTCCACAAAAGAAACGATGCCGCAATATTTATTTACCATCAGTTTCTTAACGTCGTCGAGATTCATCAAAAACTCGTCGCAAAAAAACAACTGACACTGATAATTCGTCTTTTTTATAGCATCGAAAACTTTATAGCACGCGACCGAAAAATACGGGTTGTGAAAGCTGTTGAACACGACGGCTATCATGTTGGTCTTTTTGCTCTTGAAATTCACGGCGAGAATATTCGGAATATAACCGAGCTCGTCCGCCTTGGCGCGCACGAGCCGCTTTGTTTCGTCTGATATGTCGTGACTGTTGCGCAATGCTTTGGAAACCGCCATTTTGGTTATACCCAATGCGTCGGCTATATCCTGATATGTAACGAACTTAGATTCGAGTCTATCTTCCACAGTCACATCTCCGTAATGATATTTTTATATATAATAGCATATATTCACAAAATTATCAACCGATACACACCCCCTCAAGCAAAATTAATATAATCATATTTATTCGCCGATACGTCACACGGGTTTTTCGAACGGCATAAATTTTACGCGTTCGTATCCCGCCGGATCGTTTGGCGCATGATATACGAGATAATCTTTTTCATCGCGCGTAAGCACCATGCCGTGCCCGCCGTTGTTTTTGTTTATCGGCTCGGCGCAATGCACCCACGGTCCGAAAAGCGATTTGCTTTCGCATACGCCCATAGCATAGCCGCTTTCCGAATAACTCGACCACAGCATCGTATATCCGTCGTTACGCTTTATCACGAACGGACCGTCGGTTATGTAATTGTTGGCGGAAAGCGGGCGCGTCCACGGCGCAGAGCTTGCGGAAAACAGTTTCACGGGCGCCGACGCCGCACTTTTGAGATCGGGCGCGAGTTCCATAATGTACATTTCCCCGTCCGTGATCTCCAGCCATTCACGGCAGAAGATCATATACGGTACGCCGTTTTCAACATACAGCGTGCCGTCGAGACATTCCCAATCGCACGGAGTTACCGGGTATTCGGTAAGCGGCTCGAACCTTCCGTCGGGTCGGTCGGACACGAAGATCTGCGTTCCGCGCGGATGCACGTCGCTTTTGAGCGAAGCGAACAAATAATATTTTCCGCCGTAACGGTGAAGCTCGGGCGCCCAAAAGTCCTTTGTCGCCCAAAAACCGTCCTCGGGCGCAAATACCGTTACAGGCTCCTCGAACTCCGCCATATCTCGGCTTCTGTAACACACAAAAGCTATTCTGTCCGATGCGGAAGCGTACAGATAATAAACTCCGTCCTCGCTGTATATATACGGATCTCTTACATTCAAATCTTTAAGCTGAATCATGATGCACTCTCTTTAATTAAACTTCGATATGCCGAAACATTGCATGCGGCATTAAAAATCCACAACCTCTTTGAGCATTTGCGTATAGACCTTATACCCTTCGACGGAGGGGTGGATATTGTCCGTGCTTACGTACTTGTTGGGGTTGGCGTTGAATATAGCAGGCGTGTCGAGATAAGTAAATTTGTCGCGTACGTACTTAGTCTTTATCATTTCGGTCACCGTTTCGCTATACGGATTCTTTCCGCCGGCAGCGCCGTTGCGGTTTTCTATACCGAAATAATATACGTTCGCGGCGGGATACGATTGAAGTATCATATCGAGAAACGCCGTTATCTTGTTGTAATACCCGTCTACGGTCAGCGTTATGCTGTTGTCGTTTATGTCGTTAGTTCCTATGTGAATGACGATGTTCTTGGGCGCAAACGCCGTGATAAGCCGCTCTTTCGCTATGTACCAATGCGATGTCTGCGAACCCGAAATGCCCACCGTAAAGCAGTTAAGCCCCTCGAAATCATCGTAGAACGACCGCCAAAAATTACGTTCGTCAAAGAACGAATCGCCGACAAACAGCGTAGGATTTACGGGACTGTTCGCTTTGTTTTTGTAATCCTCTTCGCGCGTGCGCACTTCCACATCGTAAATAAATGCGCCCGAATCGCGTATATCGACTTCGAACTTGACTTCCTGCCCGCCGACGGTTTGCGCATACACATCGGTAGATCCGACTTTCAGTCCGTTTACCCGTCCGTTTTCTATTTCGCACACAGTGGGGTCTATAATATCGTAATAAAGATCGAGATCGTAAACGCGTTTCCCGTCCATTTTAGTTTCTATCTCTATCGGCGCATAACCGAAATACTGAAACACGTCCGAAACAGAAAGAACGCCCTCCGAAACGTCTGGCGGTTCGCTACCTCCGCCCGGAGGCGGATTAGCCTCTGTGCCGCCGGCACAACCGACGGTCAAGAAGCAAAGCATTATGCAAAACACGGCAAAAAATCTTTTCATTTTGATTCCTCCAAAATTACCAGAAAAGTCCTGAACTCGTCAAGCCAAACCGAAAAATTGAGTCCGACGCGCATATAGTACGCGCCGTCGTATGACTTACCGTCAAGCGAATTTGTATACATTTTGTTTTCGTCGAGACCTTGCAGCCTTACGAAACGATATCTGTTGTTTTCTTTGAGCAGATTCGCAAACAGCACGAGCGCTTTAGTCTTGTCTTTCGAAACGCTCATTACCGACATATAATTGCCGTCGAACGGCGAAAGCAGTCTGTAAAAATCGCCGTTTGCTATCACGTCCGCATGGTATTTTTTGTAGACGCCGTTTATCTTTCGCACTTCGTCGCGCTCGCTCTCGGAAAGCAGACACGGATTCATTTCTATTCCGTACGTACCGAAAAGCGCGATATTTCCTTTACCGGTGTACGACATGATCGGATTTTTGGAAATGTGCGAGCCCATTGTCGAAAGCGGATATGCATAAGACGTTCCGTACTGAATAAACAATCTTTGCACGGGATCGGTTTCGTCGCTCGCCCATATCTGCGGACAGTAATACAACATTCCGAGGTCGAACCGTCCGCCGCCCGACGCACAGCCCTCGAAGAACACGTCGGGAAATTTTTTACGCAGTCTGCCGAGCAATCTGTAAGTACCGACGATTATTCGGTGATACGTTTCGCCGTACGCGGCACTTGCCGAAGCTATCTCGCCTATATTTCTGTTGTGATCCCACTTAACGTAATCTATCGGGTATTTTTCGAGAATGTCCGACATTCTTTCGAAAAGCAAGTCCACGACTTTATCGTTTGACATATCTATAGCGAGCTGATGCCGAGAAAGCGTTCTTTCCATATCCCGCCGCCCGAGCGCATACTCGGGATGCGCGCGGTACAACTCGCTGTCGGGATTTATCATTTCGGGCTCGAACCATATGCCGAACTTCATGCCGCAGCTTTTGCATTTTCGTATCACTCGGTCGAGATCGATCTTGTCCTTTGCTACGTACCAATCGCCGAGTGACGTTTCGTCGGTGTTTCTCTTTCCGAACCAACCGTCGTCGAGCACGAAAAGCTCCGCGCCGATATCGCGCGCATGCTCTATGTATTCGACAATAGATCGCGTATCGAAATCGAGATAGCACCCTTCCCACGAATTGAACAGCACGGGGCGCAGCAGTTTCGCATTTTTATACGTTATCAGGTTTTCGCGCACGAAATCATGCATTATATGCGATACACCGTTCAGACCGCTGTCCGAATACACCGCAACGGACTCCGGCGCTTCGAACGTTTGCGACGGATTGAGCACAACGCGGAAATCCTCGTCGTTTATGCCCATGAGAACGCGCGTTCTGTGCCATTTATCCACGTTTACGTCGAGCGCGAAATTTCCGCTGTACACAAACGAAAACGCATACGCTTCTCCCGATTGCTCGCACGTACTTTTTCGGCACAGTATTCCGAACGGATTTTCCTCGTGCGAACTTCTGCCGAAGTTGGACGATATGCGGTGCATACCGTTAATGAGCGGAGCGCGCTCGGCAAAGCGCTCGGTGCACCAATCGCCGTGAAAGTGAATAAAGTCGAATTCCGATTCCGGGAAATCGACTTCGAGCGAATAAGCGCGTTCGACGGTGACATCCGTCTTCCCCGCGTTTTGTATGCGTGTATTTCGCACAAGCATATCGAGTCCGTCGAAAACCGTATAAGACAGCGTAAGCCGCACATCGCCGAACCTGTCCGACATGACGATCTCGAGCGTTTGCGCGTCGCCGTGCGAACTCGGCAGTGTTTCGAGCGTCGACTTCCCTCGGTATATTCTGTGCTCGGCATAAGTAAATTCGGTAGCCGTAGAGCCGTCGATCTTTCTTACTATTACTGGCGCGCCCGATTTATCCATAAGTCCGTGAGACGCTATTTCCGCGAGCGATCTGTCGTTATAGTAGTTGTCGTCATACGTACGCTCCGCGCCCGTTTCGTCCAAATACGTCCTTGACCAATCGAACCCGAGATCGGATGACGAAGAAACGTCGTAAGCCTTAAGCGATTTTCCGTAATATAAATGGCGCAATATCCCTTTGGAATTTACGCTGAAAATATACGAAAAGTTCTTTCCGTCGATTTTGAATATTTTGTTTTCGTTATCGAATGTTATCATAAAACATAACCGATTTGTAATACAGCCGCTCTGCCGCCGCCTAAATGACGGCAGAGCGACGTACTACGATATAATAGGAGGAGAACTAAGCTGCGGGATGATCGAAAGTCGATACTGTTACGTTGCTTATTACGGCATTGCAAAGCTGCGCACCGAAACAGAGGAAATAATCGGACGTTTCGTAAGTTGAGTCATAGCCCCAATCCACGCTTTTGTCATTCATCGTCATTCTGAATCCGACGCCTTTTATTCTTTCGACCTTGACTTTGTAGACGGTATCGACTACAAGATTGTCTGCGAACACGGTGTTTTCGTTTTTAACTTCGATATTCGAACCTTGATTGTTGTTTATATCCCAGCCCGTCATACCGAACTCATTCTGTTTTACGAGGAAAGAACGTCCCTGAGTGGGATTGTTCCAGCATTTAAGAAACATACCGACAAGAGCGTTTTCCGCAAGCGTTTTGAATTGAACTTCAAACTCTATCGTCGCGTCTTTACCCCTTTCGATCATAAACGCGTCGCCTAAGGAAAGAGCAGAATTGTCTTTGATGTTATCGAACGGCCACGATCCGTTGTTGTTTTTGAACTCAAACGAATTGGTGGTTTCGTCTATGATAACGTTGTTGGGATAAAGCGCATAGAATTTGCGGTTGGTTTCCGCTTCCGCGAGCTTAGCGGTTATATAGCTGCCATCGGCTGTAGCGAACATTGCCGATACGGTAGCATGAGTGTTGTTAAGTCTCAATGCGGGTGCGGTATCGATGCCGTCAAAGCGCGTATCCACTTGCTCCATCCACGTGAGTTTGTCGTTTACGAAATAGTAGAACTTATTGCCGCTGCGAAGCAGTCCGAGTTTTACGCCGGATTCGAAGTTGACTGCGGCAAGTTCGCTGCTGTTCCATACCTGCGAACGGTCCGTCGTCGCGCCCCAATCGTCGATACCTTCTTTAATGACGGTCTGCTTGTTTTTGCCCAACAACATTCCTCTGATAGCGCCATCGGCGGCAACGTTAGCAAGCGAAATTCCCGCCCAAACGTTACCGTCGTCATAGTCTCCGCGCTTGAACGTGGCTTCCGCATAATAGCTTTGACCGGAAACGTTTTTGAACACGGCAACCGCTCTTAACGACGTGCTCTCGCCTTTGGAAGAAACCGTAGCGTCGGCCTTGGCAAGATTCGAATAGTCCCAATTTCCGTCGTCGCGCGACGTATCGATGACTATATCGTTAACTTTGAACATGCGCGCAGCCGTTATATCGCGGCCTGCGCATTTGACCGTGATCGTAACGTTACCCAGCCCGATCGCCGTTACAAGACCCGATTCCGAAACAGTTGCGACAGCGGTATCGGACGATTCGTAGCTCAACTCCACATCGGCGTCATACGAAAGTCTCGGGTTGATTTGAAGTTTGCCCGTGAGCCACATTTCGGATTCTTCGTTTGCGATGTCTATCGTAAGCGGCTCGACTACTTCGAACGTTTTGGTATCGGTGACTTCGCCGTCCTCGTTGCAGGTGACGGTCACGGTGAACGTGCCGGCCTTAACGGGCGTTACGAGACCGGAAGCGCTTACCGTCGCAATTCCTGCGTCCGAGCTCTTATAAGAAACTGTGTTGGTGTTTCCGAACGAGAATCTGTGAGTTATTTGCATGGTGTCGCCGAGCTCGATGTATCTTTGCGAATTAGTGATCTGCACTCTGAGCGACGTGACTACGTTAATTTCGATCGACGCTGTTATATCGGCATTGACCGCGTCTTTCACGGTAATTGTAACCGTGCCGTCCGCCACAGGCGTTACAACGCCGTTTTTATCGACTGTCGCGATGTTGCTATCGGACGATTCGAACGTTACGCCGTGCGCCGTTTCGGAAGAGAACTCGTAAGCGATGATGATGGTGTCGCCGGGCCAAAGCTCGGTGTTCGTATTGGTTATAGTGAGCGTAGGAATCTCGGCTACATTTATCGTTTTTGTCGCTTTGATCGTTACGCCGCCAACTACGGCGGTAGCTTCTATGCGCGCTTTACCTGGCGCTACGGCGGTCACTACGCCCTCGGCGGTGACGGTAGCTACTGCGGGATCGAGCGAAACGTAAGTCACTTGAGCCGTCGTAGAAGTTTTGCCGAATACGTGTTCGAGAGCGAGCGTATCTTTTACTTCCATATCCGATTTTTCGGTAGTTATCGCCAAAGTTTCGGAGAAGGTCTCAACGTCCGCATCGGAAACGTAATCGAAGTTGGAGATGTGGAAAGACGAATACTCGCCCGCGATCCAGATAAGGTACGAACCGACATAATCATAAGAAACCGCAGTCGTGCTTGCGCCTTTTTTGCCGATATCGAACGCATACTCTTCGCCGTCCACATACAGACGGAAGTACGATTCGTTCGCATCTTCGTTGACGGTACGGGTGATCTTTATACGGTGTTTGGCTGTGAGATCGTCGAATACAGGTTCGCTCGTCTCGTGCCAATTACTTACGGCACTGCCTTCCATGCCTTCGGGGAATCTCCAACGGAAGAATCTGCCGATAATGCTCGAGCCGTTTTCGGCTATCTCGGTAGAACGCCCGATACCGATCGTTTCCACTATATCCGCGCTGTCGTATCTCGAAAGGTTTACGGTAACGCCCTTAAAGCGCTGTCCGCCGCCGCCGAGCACGATACTGTCAACATCGAACTCGATAGAGAAGTTTTTCATGACCATGGCTTTGTCGCCTATGGAGTGAGCTTCGTGTTCTTTTGCAAACATATTGGCGTCTTTGAACGTGAAGTCGGAATCGTTCACGTATTCGACTTTATCATTGCCCGCATAGAACGATTTGCTGCATTCGGGATTTGCGAGTATCTTATCGACTTCCGCACCGTCCGTCACAAGATCGAACTTCGATACTTTAACGGGCATATCGAACGTAACTACCGTGGGGATAGTGTCCACGCCGTCGTACTTTGTCGTGTAATCGACGTAATAAAGCACGTCGTCGATAAAGTAATAGTACTCGTTGCCGTTGCGAAGCATGGCGATTTTGAGTTCCTGACCGAGCGTGATCGCATTGAGTCCGCGTTTGCCCCATGTCTGCGATCTTTCGGTAATCGCGCCCCACGAATTGGGATTGTCGCGCACTATGAACTTATTGAAATTATTTCCGTCTGTGGGACTGTTGTGAGAGTACGTGAAGAATCTTATGTCGTTGTCCGAAAGACCGGCGCCGAGTCCGAATCCCTGCCACGCCCACGCGTTTTCGGTAAGCTCCCAATCGGTAAACACGGCTTCGACGTAGAACTTGCTTCCGCGGTAGCCTGCGGCGTACGCGGTCTGTATACCTTTGGAAAGTTCGGGATTTTCTGCCGTGATTTGAATGTACGGATCGGTTTCGTCGTCCTGCTTGGAGAAGTCCCAACTCTGCGAGCCGGCAGCCGTCATGTAAATGCCCTTACGTACGTTCAGCTCTACCGTGCTCTTTTTGGTAGCGTCGGACTGAGAAGTCGCGGTGATCGTTACGGTGCCTTTGTTCTTGTATGTAACAACGCCCGTTTCGGACACATCGGCGACGTTTGTGTCGGACGACGCCCAATCGACCGCGTCGGACGCATTGTCGGGCGTAACGTTGACCGAAAGCTGCGTAGTTTCGCCCACCCAGCCCGTACGGTCTTCGGGATATCCGGCGATCTGTACGGTTTCGGGCGCAACGGCGGGTTCTACGGTTATCTTTATGGTAGCCGAGCAGTTTTCGTCGATATTGAGCGTAGCCTTTATTGTAGCTTCGCCCGCCGCAACGCCTTTTACGACGCCCTTATCGGACACCGTTGCGATATTCTCGTTGAGCGACGTCCACGTAACGTCTTTTTGGCTCGTGCCGACGACCGTCGTTCTGAGCGTGACGGTCTTGGAAACTTGTATGGTTGTCGAGCCGACGGGAGTTATCTTGATAGAATACTCGCTCGACGGCGGCGCAGGCGGATTGTTGCCGCCTCCCGTGCTGTCGTCACACGCCGCCATACACAGTACGACAAGCAGTGCCGTCAGAACCAATAACATGGTTCTTAGTCTTTTCCTCATATTTGCCTCCTTATTTGTTTAACCGACTTGTGTCGGAAATTACCTCTTGTTTTTTTGACGGATCGAAAAGAATATTTTTCTCGCTCACCTCGTCGAAAAGATGGATATTGTCCGTATCTATCTCGACCTTGATCGAGCTGTGCGGCGCGACGGGCGTCTGCGACTTGACAGTGAGCGCGCCTATTTCGCTGTTTGCGTAAACTATAAACTCCGAACCGAGAATTTCCACAATGCCCGAATTTACGTCTATGGTGTTCTTTCCGTTCTTATCGGCGATCTTAATGTTTTCCGGACGGACGCCGAGCTTCACGGGATGTCTGCCCGAAAGCGCCTCGGTGTACTTTTCCGCCATGTCGCGAAGCGTTTCCGCATACTTCGATTTGTCTTCCTGCGGCTGTTTTTTCTTTTTTACGAACTTCTTTTTGATCCGCTCGAAAAAATTGTCCTTTTTAGGCTTTTCGAGCACGACGTTCTTTTTGTCCTGCTCGCTTCTGTACGCGCTAAGCGGGATCAAATAGTTTTTAAGCTCCGATATATCCGCCGTTTCGGCTCGTTCCAAAAGCTCGTTCACCTCGCGGAGACGTTCGCTCATAAACTCGTCATGCCGCCGCTTAACCGATTGCGGCAGAGATATTTCGAACCCGTTTTCCAATACGAGCTTGCCGTCGTCGTACATGCAATCGAGAATGTTCATAGGCGGCGTACCTATAAACGTAGCTACGAAAAGCGTCGCGGGATTGCGGTATATGTCAAGCGGCGCGCCCGCCTGCTGAATGAAACCCTTGCTCATAACGACTATCTTGTTCGCCATGGTCATGGCTTCGGTTTGATCGTGCGTGACGTATATGGTGGTGGCGCCCACTTCTTCGTGTATTCTGACTATTTCGCTGCGCATCTGCACGCGCAGCTTTGCGTCGAGGTTGCTCAGCGGTTCGTCCATGAGAAACAGCTTCGCTTTTCTGACTATCGCCCTGCCCAGCGCCACGCGCTGCATTTGACCGCCCGAAAGCTGTTTGGGCTTGCGGTCGAGATACGGACCCAGATCGAGAATGTCCGCCGCTTCGAACACGCGTTTTTCTATCTCTTTTTTATCGGTCTTGCGTATTTTCAGCCCGAACGCGATATTGTCGTAAACGTTAAGCTGCGGGTACAGCGCATAGTTTTGAAAAACCATGGCGATATCCCGATCCTTACTCGGCAGATAGTTGGAGAGCACTCCGTCTATATACAGTTTACCCGCCGAAATTTCTTCCAGCCCCGCAACCATGCGCAGTGTTGTGGACTTGCCGCAGCCGGACGGTCCGACAAGCGCCACGAAATCGTGCTTATCCACTTCGAGATTAAAGTCGTATACGGCTTGCACGTTGTTCTGATAAACCTTGTCGATATTGCGCAACGAAATAAAACTCGATACACTGTCGTCTACGATCTTTCTGTTGTTTTCTTTATAAATTTTTCGGGCGTCCTTGACCGCCATTTCTTCGTTGTTCATTTTACCGCCTCACCTTTTTATGCCCGTGTTCGCCACGCCCTCGATTATCTTCGACTGCGCAACCATGTACACTATGAATATCGGTATCATGGCGATCACCGCGCTCGCGAACGCAAGCGTCATAGACTCCGCCGCCTCGGTGTTGTCCGATATAACTTTAAGCCCGTACGCAAGCGTCCACGTGGTGCGCGGCGCGCTGCCTATAATGAGCTGCGCCCACTGCACGTCGTTCCATGCGCCCATAAACCCGAACAGCCCCTGCACGAACAGCGCCGACTTGCCGAGCGGCAACACCACTTTGAAAAAGATCTTAAGGTTGCTCGCGCCGTCCATGGACGCGTTTTCTATGAGGTCTTTGGGGATGCCGATAAAGAACTGCCTTATCAAATACACGCCGTACACGCCGCCGAGCGACGGGGCTATAAGCCCCATAAGCGACTTGTACAGTCCGAGCATGTTCATGTTTACAAGCTGCGGCGCAGTCGATACAACGCCGGGAATGACCATCGTGCCTATAAGGAAATAGAATATCTTGTTGCTGTACTTAAAATCGAGAAACACAAACGCATACGCCGCAAAAGCCGCGATCAGCAAGTACAAAAGAGTTCCGCCTATCGCGACTATGAGCGAGTTGAAAAGCCAATTCCATATGGGAAAATACTCGTTCGCGTTGCTGCTTACGAATTCGGTTTTGGAAAACAGATCTCTGTATCCGTTCCATGTAAACGCGGATACGGACGTGGGGAAAAGCGATTCGGGATGACCGGACAGATCGTTGTACGTACGCACCGAGCCGAACACGCCGTATACGAGCGGAAGCAAAAACAAAATACAAACCGCGAGAAGCACGACGAAAGCGATTATCTTACTTAGATTTTTTCCAATCCATGAACGCCCTGACATGTTTGTCGCCTCCTTTACGCTCTTTCGTGACCGTCATTTGCACACCGCTTATAGCCGCTATTATTACGCCCAAAACTATACCCATTGCCGCCACGAAGCCGTACGACCTGCTACTGCCCATGAGCATGTTCTGTATTCGGAATACCGCCGTCATTACCGCGTCCTGATCGGGCGTATTCGACAGCAATATAAAGTTCTGTCCGTACAAATTCATATAGCCGCAGAGCGATGTGAATATGCACATGATGAGTTGGGGTTTGATGCCGGGCAGCGTTACGTACTTGAATTTTTCCCAACGCGACGCGCCGTCCATACCCGAAGCCTCATACAGCCCCTTATCGACGTTTTCGAGTCCCGCGCAGAGGATTATGAAGTTTCCGCCTATCCCGCCCCATATGCAGAACAGTCCTACCATAAACCAGGCTGTGCCCGTGTTTCCGAACCAATCGACCGAAATATTGAAAAACGAATTTATAAAGCCGTTGTTGTATGCAAACATTCTGAGCAGGATCAGTCCCGTGGAAGTTAGCGGAAATATACCGGGAAGATATATACATGCGCGGAAAATCTTATAGCCCGGGGGCTTTATGTTTATCAAAAGCGCGAGCCCGAGCGGAATGAGTATGCACAGCGGCACGATGATGATCGCAAACCTGACCGTGTACCAAACGCTCGACCAAAAGTCTTTTATCATCACACGGTTGGTAAACACGGTTTTGAAATTGTCGAACCATACGAATTCACTCGGGAACATCGACTTCCCGTCGAACTTAGACATCGACATAACGATGCCGAAGACCAACGGGAAGACGAAAAACATAAGAAAACAAATGGCGTAAGGTCCGAAAAAGAACAGCAGCGAACCCGTCTTTTTTGCTTTGCTCGTGCGCTTTTCCCGCTTGAACGCGTACTCTTCGAGTGTAATATTATCTTTCATAAAAGCACCCTTCAAGTAAAGCCGTGCCGCAACGCGTGCGGCGGCTTTGACGATCGTCTATGCGTACAGATCTATATAATCCACGCAACTGTCGTATTGCTCTTTAAGAATACTCTTTATAGAAGTTTTTTCGTACTGCTTAGCCATAGCCCGCTGTACACAGTTTTTGAAATACGAATCTACGTACGAATAATTGGGCGTGGGCGGAATTACTATATAGTTATCGCAGCTGCCCCAATTCTTGATATAGGCGTCGTATGCGGGATCGCTGCGGTACTCTTCGGAATTTTCGACCGATTTGAGCGACGGCAGATGCCCGCGCTTAGCCCATTCCACGGACGCGTTGTTTACCATCCAATCGGCAAACACCATCGCCGCGCACTGCTTCGTCCTCGACGTGACGGTGGACATAAGCATGTATGCGTGCCCCTCGCCCTTTATCTTATCGGCGCAGTCCTTGCTCTGATCTTTTGCGAACAAATTGCTAAGCGACATCGTCTGTATATTTGACGAACCGCCGTCGCCAGATAACATTCTGTCGTAATCGGTAAGATCGTTGGGATACTCCCACGGTCCGAGCAGTTTGAATATGGCGTTGCCGGCACGCATGGGAGCATTGCCTACGTCATAGTCCGATCCGTACGCTTTGGAAAGAGCGTATTTGTTTTCCGACGTTTCCGACGGCATTATAAAGTCTTTGAGCACTTGAAGTCCGTTTGCGACTTCAGTGGTATTCCAAGCGGGTTTACCGTCCGACGCGACAAAACTGCCGCCGTTCTGCGCCGCAGCGGTATAACCCAAAAATTCGTGCACCCACATATCGCCGTACGCAATGGGGAACGGATTGTCCCAACCGTTGCTCGGCGCTTTGCGCCATTCCGTAGCGGGATAGCCCGAACTGTTCTCGCCCCTTATCCAAAGATTGCCTGCTTTGGCAAGATCTATCGCGCTCTCGCACACCTCTACAAGCTCTTGATAGTTCGTGGGAACATCGAGATTGTTCTTTTCGAGTATATCGGCGCGGTAAACAACCATCGCCGAATGAACGTCCTGAGGCAGACCGTATAAGTGCCCGTTTACCGTTGCAGCACCGATAAGAGATTCGACGAAATCGTCTTTATCAAGAGCTACCCCTGCCTTTTCCATATACGGCTCGACGGACAATAGCCAATCTTTGGCTACATACTCCGCCGCGCGGCTTCCGTGCGAAAAGAACAACTCGGGCGCGTTCTTTTTGTCGAACTGCATAGTCGTCGTAAGAAGAGTTTCGAGATCGTAGCGGGAATGATGCGTAGTCGTGATCTTGATCATTCCCTTATACAGTTCGTTGAATTCGCTTATTATCGCATCCTGTGCTTTTGCGTCGTCACCCGTGGTGACCGACCACATGTTCAGTTCGACGTTGTTGTAAACAATTTGATTGTTGTCGTCGAATACGAGATCGCCGTCATCTACCGGCCCTACGGGCGGCAAAACAGCCCCCCCACCGTTATCGCAACCTGCGAAAACGCACGAAGAAACCACGCCCGCCAACGCACAGCATAACGCTTTTTTGAATTTCATACTTACCTCCGTTTTGTGTTTTATTTTATTGTGCGACTGCGCTTTTTACGCGCTTCCGCAAATTATTTTTTGTAAACCTTTGGCCCTGTCTGTTCGGTAGTGGACGCAACTCTGTCCTTTACGTAAGGCATGCCCGTCGTCTCGTCCCACAGCAGTTTATCTATAAACAGCGACCGCTCTCCCGAATTTTCACCCGGGCCGTAAAAGCCGTGATAAACGAGCCACCAATCGCCCGCAAGATCCTGTATTACGGCATTGTGCCCTACGCCCGCCACGGTTTCGCTCGGACCGACGACGAGATCGCCGTTGCTTTCTTCGGCAAGGACTTTGCCTTGACCGTCAACATACGGACCGAACAAACTTTCCGAGCGACCGACCTTGACGTTGTAAGTGGAATTCATGCCGTCGAGGCACGTGCCCTGCGATCCGAAAAAGTAATAGTATCCGTCCTTCTTGATTATGTACGAACCTTCGTAATTTATATCTATATCCATACCGCCCGAAGTATTGTCGGCGATTATGTACGTGACATGATTTTTAAGCTCGCTGCCGTTGTAGAACGGTTCGATCCCGTCGTCGGTAAGCTGAATACACGCTATTCCGAAAAACGAGCCCCACACCATATATACAGTATCGTCGTCGATGAGCACTTTGGGGTCTATACCGTTGCGCACGCCCGACATGTTTTGATCGAGCACTTTGCCGTAGTGCGTCCACGGCCCCGTCGGCGAATCGCCTACCGCCACGCCTATACCGGGATTGTCGTCGCCCCACGCCGACAGAGAATAATAATAGTTGTACTTGTCGCCGATCTTAACGACGGACGGCGCCCATACTCCCGCTTCCTTGTGTCCCCAATTTCCCTCGTCGGGATGCCCGTCGAACACGCTTCCGCACCACGTCCATTCAGTCATGTTCGAACTTTTGAATATAGGACCGCGGTCGAACATCATGCCCTTGCTGCCCATTTCACACTGACAGTTTGTGGGATACATGTAAAAATATCCGTCGTCGCCGAGAATGATATCCGGGTCCGCAGTCGTCACAAAGTATTCAGTGCCGTCCTGTTTCAGAATTTTGAGCGGATTCGTATAGTTTACGCGCTCGTATTCCACGACCGGCGGCTTTTCGGGCGGCGTATCCGGAGTATCGGGCGGATTCGCGCCGCCGTTACTTACTGGAGAACAGCCCGCAAACGCGAGCATGACGGGAGCTATCATTGCGATCGACAATACTTTTTTCATTCTGCCGAGACCTCCGTATCGGATTGATTCTTTGTGCGACGAACGTCAACCGATGCCGTCCTCGCGGTTAGCCGTAATTTTTAATGGGTCCAAGCGGAATATCGCTAAACGCCGATCTGCGATTCCGGTTTTTCGAGCTTGTCGAGATAAGGTCCGGGCTTTTGCTCGTGATTGGATGCATGTTTGTCCTCAACTGACGGGAGCCCGTTTTCATCCCATAAAAGTTTGTCTATGTACAGCACGCGCCAATTTTTATTTGACGTAGCCTGAGTATCGTAGCCGTGATACATCATCCATATCTCGCCCGCATCGTCTTCGATAAGACACATATGCCCTACGCCCATGGCACCGCTCATAGACGGAGTAATCACATAATCGCCCCTGTTAGGTCCGAACATGTTCCTGCCGCTCGAATCTTTGTAAGGTCCCGTTATCGAGTCCGCCGTAGCGACTACCACATGATACGTCGATTCGGTGCCCGAAAGCGTTGTGCCGGTGGATAAAAACAAATAGTATTTGCCGTTGCGCTTTAAGATTATAGACGCTTCGTAGTTGTTCATTTCGTACGTCTCGTAACCCGCGAGAGCAACCTTATTCTCTTTTTGGTACTCGAGTCCGCCTTTGAGCGCAAGCCCGTCCGCTTCGAGCTCGACGAGCGTTATAAGCCCGCCGTACGATCCGAACACCATGTACAGCTTTCCGCCGTCGTGAAGAACATGCGGATCTATGGAATTTACAACGCCTATCTCGCCCGAATCGAAAAGTTTACCGTAATGCGTCCACGGACCGTAAGGCGTTTTTGATCGCGCCACGCCTATACCGATTTCGGGATTGTCGTAATTGCCGCCCGAATACGAATAATAATAATTGTAATAATCTCCCACCTTAACTACGGTAGGCGCCCAAACGCCCGCGTCCTTGTGACCCCAATCGGGTACGTAGTTCGCGAATACGTCCGCAGTGTAAGTCCAATCCACGCAGTTATCGGAAACGAATACAGGTCCGCGCTTGAACGTCGGAACGAGCGCATTGTCGTCCGTATACGTCTCGGTCTGCGTGCAATACATATAGAATTTTCCGTCGTCCCCTCTTATAACATAAGGGTCGGCAGTGTAAAGCGGTTTCTTCTCGCCTTTATGCAGCGGATAAATGGGGTTCATGTAATCGTTGTTCTCGGCAACGATCGGCGGATCATCGGGCTGTTCGGGCGGATCTTTCTTTCCGCCGCCGTAAGCGCTTTCGGCACACCCGGAAAACGCAAAACTTACCGACAGAAAAGCAATGAGCACGGCAAATACCGTAACAAGACTTATCGAAATTCGTCTTTTTTGCGCTCTCATCATTGACCTCCGCGTATCGAACAAAGCCACTAAAGTTACTTTACCCGTAAAGTTAGCTATAATGTACCACACTTTATCCGTAAAGTCAATAGCTTTTTGAAAAATAATCGGAGTTTTTACGAAAAATTTTCGAAAATCGGACGAATGCGCAAGTTTAGGCATGCATAAAAAGTTAACGAATATGATTGACATCGGCGAAAAAATATTATATAATCTTAAAAAGATAATTGTTCGGAGGAAAATATGGACAAGATAGAAATCAACAAACTCTTCAAGGACGCGCCCATGCAGCTTACACTGCGCCGCGCTACTTTCGACAGATTGCAGATCCGACCGCAGGTGAACTACCGCGGCAGAACTCAGGACGAAGTATTCTTCCAGAAGCAGGACGGTGCGAACGTAGAGTTTGAAGTAGTGCGCAGAATGGATTTCGAGCCGGAAGGCGTTTTCGAAATTACGGTCGTATACACCGTGCGCCGCACGCTCAACGACGAATTTGTCGGACAGGATATAGATTATCGCGAAATGCTTCGCACGCTCACTGCCGGAGACTTCAACATGCTCTGCGGCAATGTATTTTCCGCGATGTCGCTCGTCGTGTCGCAGCTCACGCAGGCGTCCAACGGTATTCCCATGATATCGCCGCCCGTATACTGCGGCATCGCCGCGAAACCCGCCGAGAATAACTGACGGCGATTTATACAAACGTTTTAAGCGACGGAATGTTCCGTCGCTTTTTTGTTGCCGTGATTTCGGCAACGGCTCCCCCTGCCCGCTTTCCATTATCCGAAGTGCGGGTTTTGTCGAATTTTAGCGACAGCGTTACATAACAATCGGAAAAATTCGCAAACTAACGGTATAAACAGACTTACACAAGGAGAAAATTTATGCAATACGTAATAGAGGTTGACGGTAACTTGAACGATATTTTAGTGCGCAATGCCGCAAACAAACACATGAGCGTCGAAGCGCTCGTGACCGAACTGTTGAAACGTTACACGGTGGACGCGCATATAATGGAACAGAGCGAGCTTTGGAAATCGGGGATCGACGATACCGCCGAAATAAATCTCGATTGGGCAAACTTGTAGTTACCGAAGGAGAAAGCTGTGTCGGTATTTAAGCGCGGAGAAATCTATTATGCGGATCTGAGTCCCGTCATAGGATCGGAACAGGGCGGGATACGCCCCGTTCTTATCATTCAAAACGATGTGGGCAACAAGTACTCGCCCACCGTTATAGTGTGTGCGGTAACAAGCCGTATAACCAAAGCCAAACTGCCGACGCACGTCGAAATAAGCGCGGGACAGTTCGGTCTCGCAAAAGATTCGGTCGTGCTTTTGGAGCAGATGCGCACACTCGATAAGCGCAGACTGAAAACGCGCGTCGGCGAAATCGATTCGACGGCAATGCGAAAGATCGAGCGCGCCACGCTCATCTCTCTCGGATTCGTATAAAGACCGTATACATGCAAACGGCGCCGCGTTGTTTACTCGGCGCCGTTATTTTACATTATTGCGAAGCGTCGATATCGTTGCTTGCGAGATCATTCGCTTCGCTCCGATTGACACAATAAGCATATCGGTAACAAAGCGCTCTCTGCTGTCATTCCGAACAAGAGAGCGTAGCGAGCGCCGTGAAGAATCGCGACCGTTTTATAGCTATGACACTCGGTTCACCTTGTCAATACAATTCTTTGAAGTAACCGTAATTGAGTACGTCGCGCGCCGTGAGCATAAGCTCGGCATACGAGCTGACGGCACGTTCCGCGCCGATCCCGTTTCGATAACATGCCACGGTTGCCGCATCGTAAAGCGGATACGAACAAGCAAGCGCCGAAATCGCCCCGCCCAAAAGATCGCCCATTCCGCCTTTTGCCATTGCCGGCGTTCCCGCTATATTGACGCGCGCGTCGCGCCCGTTTGTAATTACCGTCGTAGCCGATTTAAGCACCACTATCCCTTTTATTTCGCGTGCGAGCGCCATGGCGTTTTCGAGCGTAGCCGCTTGTCCCGTCAGTCGTTCGAACTCGCCCACATGCGGCGTAACCGTTATTTCGGCACGCCCCGCCAAAAAACCGTAATCGCCTTTTATCGCATTGAGAGCGTCCGCATCGAGTATAAGCGCGCCGTCGAAGTTTGCGCAAAGATATTCGAGCATTTTCCTAAGGTCGGGGGTTTCGCCCATACCCATACCTATGTCTATGGCGTCCGCGCGGCGGATTATCTCGTCAAACTCGCTTTTTACGAATCGGATATATCCGTCCGGCGTATCGGACAAAAACTTCATCATGGACATCGTACAGCGCGAAGCCGCAGCTACGCGAAGCATTTTTGGCAAACACACGGTAACAGTTCCGGCACCGTTGAGATGTGCGGCGTGCGCTGCCGCTCCCGACATTACGGGCGCGCCTATCATGCGTCCGCAACCGCCTATAACGAACACCCTTCCGCACGTGCCCTTATGTGCGTCGGTTTTTCTGCGATGCACGGCGAAGTCCGAATGTTCGTACACCTTGACGTCCGAAACGGCTTCGACGCCGATATCCGCTACTACTATTCTGCCGCAAAAGTCGCGTCCGCCGAAGAGCATCCCGCGCTTATAGCAAGAAAATGTTACGGTAACGTCGGCGCGAAAAGCTGCGCCCATGACTTCGCCGCTGTCGGCATTCAGACCCGACGGAATATCTACGGCGAGCCTGAACGCCTTTTTGGAAGAATTGAGAAACTCGATCAGATCGGCAGTAGCGCCCGACACGGCTCTGTTCAGTCCTATCCCGAATATCGCGTCGATAACTATATCCGCGTCGCCGTCGTAGCTTTGCGCGCCGTAAACGGGCAAGCCCTCGCTCACGGCATACGCGGCAGCCGATTTGTTTTCGTCCGACTGCTCGCCCACGAGATACGCAGCGACCGTACAGCCGCGACCGTGCAATATCGCCGCAATCAAAATTCCGTCGCAACCGTTTCCGCCGCCGCCGCAAAATACCGCGGTTTTCGTGCCGTCGGCGTGCGCGCGGCAAAATATAGCGTCGGCTACCGCCGTAGCCGCGCTCATGCGGAGATACTTATTATCGACGCCGCGGCGAAGCACTCTCGCTTCGGCAGCTCTTACCTGTTCTGACGTAAGCAAACTGTGCATATTTATCTGTCGCCTTGCGTTACCGAATTCTCTACTGCAAATGCAGTCGCTTCCGCCGCGAGCGCGCAAACGATATTAAAATCGGCGGCTTTATCGCCTTGCGACAATGCAAATATCGTGTCGCCGTCGGCGTCCGTATGGACGGGACGAATAGACATCGCCAGCCCGTCGTGTGCTATCGCAGCGAGTTTGTTCGTCTGAGTCTTGTCGAGTTTGGCATTGGTCATAACGCACCCGATAGTGGTGTTTGCTCCTGCCTGCGCGGCGAATAAACCGTTTGTAAGACATTCTACGGCGTTTAAGAATCTGCCGTCGGGTGTTTTGGCGCCCGCAATGATTTTGCCCGTTCTGTGCTCGTATACGTCGCCTACGGCGTTCACCGCTATTACGGCCGTTACGATAACTTCGCCGAACTTCAAAGTAGCGGCGCCTATTCCGCCGGCGCAAGCGCCCACCGCACCCATGATCTTTCCTACGGTGGCGCCGCGCCCCGCGCCTACCCGTCCGAAATTAACGCCGACGCTCTTGGCGTCTGCCGCGGCCTTATAACCCATCGCCTTGTCGGGATATCTGTATTCCGCGTCGTTAAGATCGAAAAGTATCGCCTGCGCGACAAGCGGAACGATCTTATTGCCGACAGAAAATCCGATGCCGCGCTCACGCAGATAATCCGCAACGCCGCACGCCGCTTCCAAGCCGTATGCAGATCCGCCGGACAGCACTACAGCGTCAACGAATCCCTGCGACTTGTCGGCGCGAAGCATATCCGTTTCGCGCGTGCCGGGCGCACCGCCGCGAACCGAAACTCCGCCTACCGCTTTGTCGGTGAGTATGCACGTCACGCCTGTGTATTCGTCTTGAGCATGACCGATGCGAATACCGTCGGGCAGTATAATCGAATCGAACGTATTATTCATACAGTAATTACCTCGCATAATAAAATCCGAATATTTATTCCCACGCGTCGTCACATTCGTCGTCGCCGTCGAAAACGCCGTCACGTTCGAGTTTTTTCATCACAGTCGAAATATCGTCCCACGCGAATCCGCGCGCCGCCAAAAACCGTTTCGTCTTTTGTCTGTCTGCCGTTTTATGCGTTCGCAGATACTTTCTCGCAAGTTCGGCGGCACTGTCAGCAATCCCGTCGCCCGATTCGTCCTCGAATTCGCGCACGGCTTCGTCTATTACCGCGTCCGCTATACCTTTTCTTTTAAGTTCCGACTTGATCCTGAAACTTCCGTACTTTGCACTTCGCGATTTCACGTAGCTGCGCGCATACGCGCCGTCATCGATGTATCTGTACTCGTCGAGTTTGGCGACCGCGGCGGATACCGTATCTTTGTCGTAACCTTTTTCCGAAAGATACCGCTCGACTTCGCGTCGCGCGCGCGGCGCATACGAAACATAGTTTACCGCACGTTCGAATGCCGAGTTTATTTCGCTGCGGCACACGACGGCTTTAAGCTCGTCGGCGGATATTTCGTCGCCTATCTTTATACGGGCGGACGCCGCCGTTATCTCGTCGAGTCCGCACACAAATTCACCGTCTATATAAACGCTGACGCGCGTCTTGTTGCGCTTTTGCTTTTGTATATCAGTGATTTTTCCCATGACGATATTATACAACACGCATAAAAATAAATCAAGTCTCGCATATTAAATTCACCGAATACAAGGAGATTTTTATGACAACAAAAAGCCTTACCGAACTCGGCGAACTTTGCCGCAGCGAAAAGCTCGCCTACAAAAAGTGCTGTAACTACGTTTCCGAAACGAACAATCCCGAATTGCGCAGTACGCTCGGAAACCTCGCCAACGGGCACAGACAGCGTTACGAAACGCTTTTGTGCTATCTCGACAAAAACTAAGGGGGATTTGTATGGAAACCAATTTCGATAAAAACGGCGGTGTGATCACCGAAGTCAACCTCAAACCCGACGTCTACACGTACGTACCAAACGAGTATGTGACCGTCCCAACCGCGCCGTCCGTGGAAACGGAAAGCGCCGAAGAGTTCGTCACTGCACCCGAAGAATTCACTACGGGTTCGGATACGGAATCTTCGGAGGAGTTTTCCGCGCCCGAAAACGAACTTGCCGCCACTGCCGACGAATACAATAATTTCGACGAAGCGTACGGCAAAGACGACGTTTACGAAGCCGAATACTATCAAAACTCGATCGAAAACAGCGATTACGACACGGAAGCCGCCGACGATTTCGAAGTGTCAGAAAATTCGTACGATACCGAATCCGGCGAAGATTACGGCATGCCCGACAATGCGTACGGCACGGAATCGAGCGAGGACTACAACGTTTCGGACAGCTACGACGGAAGCGACGAAACCGCCGCGACGTGCAACGAATTTTACAACGGCGACACGACGGAAGCGCAACGCCGCTGCGCGCTCGACGATTACGAGATAATTTCTGACGTGCTCGGATGCGAGAAACAGCTCGTAAAACTTTATTCTACAGCGCTCTGCGAGGCAGCCGAAGAGCCGTTTCGCGATATAATCCGCGAAAACCTGACCGAATGTGCCGCCGATCAGTTCAAGACGTTCGAATATATGAACAAGAACGGCATGTACGAAACCGAACAGGCGCCGCAAGAGCAGATCGCAAAGACAAAAGAACAGTTCGGTCCGCTTTGCGATTGCCACAACGACTGAAACCGAAAATCATCGCACCGAAAAACACGCGGAAAGATTAACTCTCGCCGCGTGTTTTTTATTGCGGTTGCGCTCAAAGGAGCGGTATCGCCGCAAGATATTCGATATTAGGTCTGTCCTTGGCGTCGCCTTCGGCGAGCACGAAAGCACGGCATATAACGCTTCCGCCCGCCGTCGCAACAAGCTGCTCGAGCGCCGCATTGGCTGCGCCGGTGCTGATAACGTCGTCTATTATAGCGACATTTTTACCCTTTACAAGCTCCACGTCGTGAGCGGAAAGATACAGCCGCTGAACTTCGCCGGTGGTTATAGTTTTGGCGTCTACGGAAATTCCGTCCTGCATATACAGCTTTTTTGTCTTACGCGCAACGGCGTACAGCTTGTGTCCGAGCTCGCGAGCAACACAATGCGTGAGCTGCAAACCTTTGCTCTCGGCAGTGATCAACACGTCGGGATTATATTTTTCGAGACGCTTGGCTATGTGCTTTGCACAGTGTTCGGTAAGTTCGACATTCCCGTGAAGATTGAAAAAACAAATGTTTACGCAAGACGGCAACGGGATTATAGGCAATTTCTCCGTTCTGCCGCATATATCGAGTTCATAATACTTATCCATGATCTATCACCTGTAAATGTTTTATTCGGCAACTTCGACGTCGGACTTCCATTGCGCGTAAAGCGTCCGCCCATCCGAAACGGTCTCCACTTTGTCTCCGCCCGCGGCTTGAGTGTACCATCCGTCAAACGTATATCCGTCGCGCTCTGGCGTGCCGAAAACCGAAGTAGAAGTACCGTGCTCAATGTCCGTTTTGGTTTCGCTTGCCGTTACGCCGTCGCAGTATTCGAGCGTAACGCTGTACGTTTTTACGGTCCAACGCGCATACAGATTGTGCGGCGCTTCGTCGGTGACAAGCGTATCGGCAGTGACCTGCGTTCCGCCTGTTTTTTGGGTATACCATCCGTCGAACGTATAACCGACAACCGCGTCGGGCGCCTTAAAGTCTACACATTCGCCGTATGCCGAACCGTACGTAACGGTTATTATGCCGTTGCCGCCGTTCATGTCGATATCATTTAGAATAACGACTATCTTCTTAGCTGCGAACTTCGCGGTAAGCTCATGCGCCGATTTTTCGGTCACTTTCGACGAGCTTGTCACAAGCGTGTCGCCGTTGTACCAACCGATAAATTCATATCCCGATTTGACGGGGTCGGAAACGCTTGCAAGCGCCGAATACGTCTCGCCGTATACTACATGGATCGTCTCGGATCTTGCATCGCCTATCACGAGCGTTACATCGTATTCGAGACGCACGGGTTCATAATGCGCGTAAATCACGTGATCTGCCGCAATTTCCACGGCAGTCGCCGCGTTGACCTCATCGCCGCCTACGGGACGGGTGAACCACCCGATAAACTTATACCCCGCCGCCGGCGTCGCACTCGGAATATCTCCGTAAACGCCGCCGAACGTCACTTCATAAACATCGTCGTCAATACTGCCGCCGTTGGCTTCCAAAGTCACAACATATTTGTCTGCCGTCCATTCGGCAACAAGCGTTTGCGCAGCAGTGATCTTGACTACTGTTTTATCGGTAACGACGTCGCCCGTTACGTCAGCATTATGCCATGCGACAAACGTATATCCCGTTCTCACAGGTACGGGAAGTTCGCCGTAAGCGCTGTCGTAGGTAACTCGGATATCAGATACCGCTTCGCCGCCTGCGGCATCGAACATGACGGTATATTCGTTTGCCGACCAATGCGCGTACAAAACGTGATCGGTAGGAATACTTACTATAGCCGTGCCGACTACTCGCTCACCGCCGTCCCTTTCCGTAAACCAACCGTCGAACGTATATCCGTCGCGCACCGCGTCGGTAAAGTTAACCGTGCCGTATGCGTAACCGAAACTGGCGGAAAATGCGGGATGTGAGGACGATCCGCCGTTGACGTCAAACGAAACATTTATCGTATTGGCGACTTTTACGGAGTACGTAACGGACGAGTCGCAGTAATCCCCGCCGACAGCCGCGTTATACGTGCGAAGACGCACAGAGAAAGTATAATCGCCTACGTTTATAGCATTCTTGAATCTGAACACGATATTCACGGTGCTCGCCGCAGGTCTTGTTCCGCCGCTCGTCAAGTCGATCGAAACGCCGTTTCCGCTCGGCGTCACGCTTGCGCCGTTGACCGTTACTTCGGAAAGCATAGCGGACAGATCGGACGAACCGATAATATCCATACTGTGTGCATACTTGTAAACGCTGTTCGATGTCAGCACCGAAGTATGGCTTCCTCCGTCGCTTTGCTTGACTGCGAACTCGGTAACGTCTGCTGCATACACGTCCGAAACGGATGCGAGAATGTTCACGTCGAACGTGTACGAAAGCGCAGCCCCCTCGGCTTTAAGGGTCACTTTGACGCCTTTTACACTGACCGCAAACGACGAGTCGGCTGCGGAAATTACCACGCTGTTTCCGCCGACTGCAACGTCGAGACTTCCGGAAGCGCCCGTTACGGTAATATCGGACAGCGAAAGTCCGTGTTTTTCGGCAAATACAAGCACTGCCGTTTTGCCTGCGCCGAGCGTAAGCGTGCTTCCGTTTGCAAAGTCGGAACCGTCGCAAACCGCCGTAAGTTCGGGCGTAATTTCGTCTACCGTTATTTTACCTACGATGTAATAAACCGCACCGTTATTGAGCGTAACCGTGAGCGCTACGGGGATCTCGGATATATTATTGACGCCGCCTGCAACATTGGCGTTCCGATCTACCGTTATCGCAGGCGCAGCCGTACCGTTACCCGAAATCGCAGCGAACGCCGAATTATCGAGTATGTTCACTTCTATATTGTTTATAGCGGATATGCTCGTAACGGACGACGGTATCATGCCCGCAACGCCGACTGCGCCGTAACCGTTTCCGTTCCAATTCGCAGAAACGCTTAAGGAGCTGACATCGGAATACAGGCGAATATTCACCGTGCAGACGAGCTTGGTTCCCGCATACTCGCCCGCTGACAGTGTGACCGTGGCGTCGAGTTCGACGGTTACGGAACTCGAGAAGTTCTTTTTAAGCGTCAACACGCTACCGCTTACCGAAACACCCTCGACCGAGTTCTTCATGGCGTACTCTACGGAATACCCGTCGTTTTCGAGTATGACGCCGTCGCCGCTTGCGAAGTAAGGTTTTACAGCCGACTTAATGTCGTATGCTCCCGCGATACCGTTTACAGAATATCCGACGACAGCGTTCGCCTTTGAAGGAACAATCGTAACGGCAAGCGCATCCGATTCGTATTCGACGCCGAATAGCGTCACTTTATATTTGACTGTAAGTTTACCGCCCGCATGCGCCGCATTGATATTATTTACGGTCAAGTTGCTGCCGCTTACGGTATACACATTTGACGCAAGTCCGCTGCTCGGAGTGAATGTAAACGCCGAGGGCGTTCCCGTAGACAGCGAAACATAATTCGAAACGTCAATGCCGTCGCCTACGCCGAGCTTCGTATCCGTGATATTCCACGTAACGCTCGGCACGACCACGTCGAATGTTTTATCGATTGTATAGATCGCTCCGTCGAATACGCCGCCTTCCACTCTGCATGTCGAACGCAGAGTTATCACGCTCTCCGATTTTTGCGTGCCGGCAGTAAGCTCGTGACCGCTTACTCGGCCGTTGCCGGACAGGACTTGATACTCTACCTCGAACGATCCCTTGAATCCCGTGCCATCGACAATGTTGGTATGCACTTCGGTCGATTCGCCGGGTATAAGCGTCGTCTTGCCCGCCGAAAGCGCAAACTGCGGCGCGGTTGCCGTGAGCTTGAGCGAACGGCTTTCCGTAACGAACTGTCTGCCGGCAACGTCCACGACCGCGCGGACAACAAGTTCCGTAGGCTTTTTGGCGGTAATAATAACCTCATTGCCCGCAACAGTCTGTTCCACATCGCCTATAACGTCGTATTTGACGACCGAAACAGGCACGTTTTCGTTATCGGACGAAACAGCGAATTTGAATTTATACGGCGTAGTATCGTAATCTATCGCATAAGACGTTACCGAAGCGGCTACATCGGTATAGCTGTGTCCGCCGTTTGAAGAAGCCGAAAGGTTTACAGCGATATTTACCGCGCCTGCGGAGAACGTATAGCTCTTTTCTGCCGATCTGTATGTCTTGCCGTATACTGTTGCCGTAACGGTAAATTTAAGCGTTCCGCGTACCGCGCCGAATCCGAACGTCACGACGTTTCCGGAAGAAGTAACGCTCGCAATAGCGTCGGAGTTGTCACATTCTATCGAATACGCCCAATCGCTCGCAATATACCACGAATCCGTAGGCACGGTTATTTCCGCAGTGTACTTTTCATTCCCGTCCACGGTCTTGGTAGATCCCTCTGCAACCGTATTGCCCTCGTTGTCCTTGAGCGTAAATTCTATGGGAGGCGCAATGCCGACCACGTCCACAGTAAGCGTCTTACTCTTTACGAAGTTTCCTACGAGTTGGGCTTGCGATCCCGACGCGAGCGTATATGTTGCCGTAACGGTAAACGTGTGCGAGCCGTAAAGATTTGACGAATTGCGGTTTGCGAACGAAAGCGTAGCCTTGTTCGCATCTTTAATTATTTCGAAAACAGACCCGCCGTTTTCCGTTACATTATATCCGACGTCAAACCCGGCCACGTCGTTCTCGTTGCCCCAGCTTGCGACAACGCTCTCGTTATACACGGCATTGATTTCGGCGCTGTCGATATCGACGTCTATTTCGGGAAGCGCGGCTACTATAACGTTGCACTCGCATTGCACGCGCGTGCCGTTGTTTTCCGCAATGATCGTTATTTTTCCGTTGCCGATAGACAAAGGCGTAATAACCGTTCCCGAAACGGAAGCGACGGCGGTATTATCGGAAACTACGGTATACTTGGTTGCGCCCGCAACGGCAACGTCTTCGAAAGCGGTGGTCACATTTATGAAATTCATAATGTCTACCGTAGTATACGTTTTATTGCCGCCGAGATAAAGAATAAACGCATCGCGCGCCGCGTCGTAAGTATAGTCGCCGCTTACTTTACCGACAGTGACAGACGCAATGTCAACAGTGTATTCTATATCTATACGAATCGTGTAAGTCTTGCCCGACGACGCGTCTGAATAGATCGCGCTGTAATATATCCTGCCCAAACCGTCGACGTCGATCACCGGATATTTGAACGTCAATCGCCCGTTGTCGATCACCGCGATCGGCTTTGCGTCGGAACTCTTTATTTCCTGCGTGCGTGCCGAATTTCTATAAAGTTTGTATTCGGGCACGGCTCCTTCGACGTACGCACCGCTGCCGAGGTTAAACACCTTGGCGACAAACCCAAACGATGTATTCTTATCCGATACGGACAGCTTTGCCGTATAGCTGTATTCGTCCGCGCCCTGTTTGATAGAAGCGTCGTTACCGCTTTCCGCAAGTTTAATGCCGTTTGCCTGCGTCGTGATGACTATAGGCGTATCCACGGTAATGTTTTTGTATAATACTCGAACCATATACAACGGGTCGTCGCCCGACTTTCCTACAAGCACGCCGTTCTTTACATGGATATTTGAATCGTTGTCCACGTATATATCGTTACCGTTATAGCGCTCGTAACCGTTAACGCCCTTTTTGACAATAAATTTATCTACGGTGTTTTTTACGACTGCGTCGGGCTGATATCTCGAATCTGTCGCATTGTATTTTTCACCGTTGTAGTTGATGTTGATTTTTTGCGTAGCGGTCTCTCCTGCGCCGCCCGTAGTAACAAATTCATAACCGTTTTCTTCGGTATCCATGGCGAAGATATCCATGGCGATATTGACGGTTATCGTAACCGTGAAATTGCGTTCGAATCCGTTTGTGTTATCGGCAAACTCAAACACGCATTTATACTCGGACGCGGTTGAAAAAGCGTCTTTGTCGAGAACTATTTTAATGTACGGGCTTTCCTTGAAACTCGTAGTGAATTTAAGCCCCGAAACTACGGGCGTCACGACCGAAAGATGGGTCGTATCGTATTTGAGATTGTCGTAAACAGATCCGCCGTACTCGTAGCTCGCAAGCGCATTGTACCCTATCCCGACCACATATTCGGACGTTAAGGCGTCTTCGATCGAGGCAAGATTGAACGTGTGGCGGAAGTCTGCGGCAAAGTACTCGTCTGTAGTCAATGTGACTTCGCCGTGCGTAAACGATATCGTTCCGAGCGCCGTATCGATCACGTACGGGATACGGAAGCTCTTTCTGTCGGGAACTTCGTGCGCTTCCACAACAGTTATGTCGCCGTTACTGCGCAACGCGGAATCGGATAAACGGATCGTAAACTTGACTCTGTAACCGACATGATCGGAATCGTAAACGCTGTTGGTTTTATCCGCGTCCGTAGGCGACAAGTTGTAAGTATGCGTTGATTTATCCGTCGCCGCAGTACGGAAATTGCCGTCGTCGATACTTACTTCAAAGTATGACGGGAACGTGATATCAACCTTTTCGAATGTCGAAAGCGGCGATTCTTTATCCACTTTCGAATAATAGATACGGACATAGAAAGTATGTTCTTTAAGCTCCGTAACATTATTGCTTCCGCCGAAATATTTTCCGAACACGAATTTGTCGTTAGTCGCGTCGAATGCGTCTGTATAACCGCTGTCCTTAAACACTGCTATTCCGTCTACGGGACGGGCAAGATTCTTAACGACGATTCTCAGGTTTCTGATAGTAAGAGCGCCGTGAACGGAGGCGGTATAATTGGTCCCGTTAACGTCGCCCGCTTGCGGTGCGCTAAACACGATAGACGTATATCCGCTTTCGTACGTTCCGTTACCGAGAGAATCGGATATAGGCGTTCCGTTATTTTTAGGTACGTCGAAATACACCGTACCGATCAAGTGAGCCAAATCCGATGCGTCGCGCCCGATAACAAGGTTTTGTCCGCCCTCGAGTCTGACGACAGCCGACGAGTAGACCGAACCGGGTGCAAACTGGCTTATGGGATAATCGTAATACGACCCGTCGACGGATAACTGTATTTCGTCCGAAGCTCCGCATTGCGGGGACGTGTACAGTTTTACATCGTCGGGAGTGCGCTGCAAAATAACCTTGCGTTTTTGCGAAACGAACCCTTCCGCCGCCCAATTCACGTCGCTGCTGCCGAGCTTATACTCGATGCTGATCGAATCGATTATTGCGTCTATAGTGCTTTTGTTGCGATAGACGTACTCGAAGATATCGAGCAATGCAACGATCTTGCTTCCGTCGTATTCAAACAATTCGTCGGTGTCGGTTTCGTTAAACTTAAAACGCGAAACGTCGCCTACCGGGTATTTGTAAAGTTTCTTACTTCCTACATACAGATCGAGATCCGTGGAATTATCGTATACCGTTTCCGCTTTCGCAAACGTGCGTTTTACATACAACAAATCTTTGGTTACGGACGCATGGGCGCTGCCCGTATATGTAACGATTTTGTCCGCAGAGTCGCGGCTGTACAGCTCTGTCACCGCGTCGATAATAAAGATCTTGATATTGAGATCGTTTCCTATCTTGTTGCCCGCATTATTCTTAGCCGTATAAGTGACGGTAACTTGCGAAAGATTATCGGGAACTACCGTACCCGTGAACTGCAACGAACCGTCTTTTGTTTTTTCGAATCCGTCTGAAATATTGCTGAGCGCGATCTCGACGCTGCCCAATCCGTTGAGCTTGACAAAGCGTTTCAGATCGAACGGCAAAGCGGCGCCGTCGGCACGGTTCTGCACAAAGATTTGCGCTTCGGTATCGGTCTTTTTTATAAATCCGCCGACTTCCGCACCGTTATTCGTGACTATCGCTTTCGCTTCTGTTTCCGGTATAAAGCCTGCCGACGAAGCTATAGTGACGACGTTGAATTTGACCGTTTCTTCCCACGATCTGTCGAATTTATCTTTATCGTTCCAATCGTCGGTACCTGTGATCGAAGTTCCTACCTTATGGAATACAAGCGTATACGACTTATTGGGCGCGCCCGATTTGACGGACACGTTAAACGTGGCTTTTCCCGTATATTTTTTGTTTGTGGCGGCGTCGCTGTCGGGCGTAAATTTAAGCGTATCGCTGAACATCAACTCCTTGCCCGATTGCATGACGGACGTGCCTATACGTACTTCTATATTCTTCTCGTCGAACTCGACATAGAATTTGTTGGAAATGAACTTTCTTGATAAATCGTCTACATTCGTATGCTCGGGCGCTTGAACGAAATACGATATCGTCATTTGCGAAGTAACGCCGGGCGAAGTCGGAATACCGCCCTCCTCTTCGTTGATCTTAATGATCTCGTCGCGCGAATATTCTTTGCCAGCCGTCAACACCGACACAGAGCCCGTAGTATTTGCCGCTACGACGCGCACGTTGATCGTTGCCGCCGAATTGATTCCGTCGGACGACGAATCCCTTATAGTCAGCGTAGTTTCGCCGAGCCCGACGCCCAAGATCTGGATCTGCCCCGCACTTGTCTTGTTTACGTCGAGTATGCTAGTGTTTCCGGATACTGCGGTGAGCGAAAGTTTGGAAAACCAATTTTCTATTATGCCTTTTTTGACGTCGCCTTCGTCCTTGACGGCATACTGCAGTTTGACGGGGTTAATCAAAAGGTGCGAAAGAATATTGTCGTAACGTACATCGTACGGCAATGTGATTGTTTCGCCTATGGACGGTTGCGGAAACTTGTTGTCGCCGCCCACGTAAAGATTGCCGTTGGAGTCCACGTACTTTTCGTAGAACGCTTCGGTGCGCGGCGTGGAATAAAGATACATGCTGTCGATCAGATTGAACGACGCGTTGCTCTTGACTTCCACCTTCAACTGCTGCGTGACAGGCTCGCTGTCGTTATGTACGTTGGCGGTTACGTTTATTATAGCCGTACCTACTTTATTGACGCGGAATCCGAACTGCGACGGCGTGGATGAAACTATGCTTATAACGCCTTCCGAATCGGCGGGTTTTACCTCTACGTCGTTTGAACGTCCGCCGTCTGTTTCCACTACCGTGATCTCCGCATATTTGTCGGTAGCCGCGTCGTACGCACCCTTCTGAGTAAACGTCACGTAGCTTATATCGTTGTTGCCTGCGGTAGAATAATACGGCACGGTAACTTTGCCGTCCGTTATGGCAGTGTTTGTAGAGCCGCGGCGGTATCTGTCGAAGATTATATGCTCGGTGCCCTGACGCACGACGAAAAACTTAATGCGCTGAAGTTTGGAGCTGTCCGACGTCGAACGCGCCGTTACGACTACTTCCTGATTTTTGTCGGCAAGCGCCGCGGTTGGCTCGAAAGTGTAGAAAAACTTATTATCAGAACCTTCTACGAGTCCCGAATTGACGACGCGGATAGCGTTTGCGGGTTCTATGAGCCAGCTGACTTCCTTAGCCGCCGTGCCCTCTGCGGATACGGTTGCATAGACCGTATACTGATGCCCTACCGAAACGTAATTGACAGGCTCTTCGGTATCGCTCCCCGCAGTCTTTGTAAACAGAGACGACGCTTCGACGGATATATCGTTGACGCGCCCCGTAGTCTGTTCGACGTTAGGTTTAAGAAAATACAAAACCAAAAACGTTACGGCGGCAGCCAACAGCAGTCCCATAACGACAAACATTATTATCAGTTTCGACTTGGTCTTTTTTACGGGTGCAAGTTCGATAACTTCATCCGAAATAGGCATACGTGTGCCCTCCGTGTGTAATAATACCCGTATACTATACTACATTGCAATCGTTTTGTCAAGAGTAGGCAAGGACAATTTTGCACGATTTTAGCAGTCGCCGATGTTTATTGCTAACAAACTCGCGGGCAATCTGCAAGCGCCGCGCTTATACTTGAATCGTAATGTCGCGCGCATTGTGGGCAATTTTATAATATTCCTAAAAAATATGTAAAAGCGATTGACAAATTGCATATAATTATGGTAGAATCCTTATGCGTAAAAAACTTTTGAGGAGTAAAATGTTATGTTAGCCGATCAAATCGTTTCACTAAATCTTACTACAAGAAAGCTTTGCAAAAATTGCGACGGAGGCTCCGTAATTTCTCAAAAAATGCGCTTCCTCTATCTTGTACGCAATGACGTCTTATCCCCCAAAGAACTCGTCGGCGAGCTTTCAATTGCCAAGCCCAACTTAACCATACTCGCGAGAAATATGATTGCCGAGGGACTTATCGAAAAAATGCGTGTCGAACGCGACATGCGTTCAGTACACTACAAAATCACCGACAAAGGCTTGGAAGAGCTCAATCGCCTTCTCGCCGAACTCGACGAATCGGTGACCAAACAACTTCAGCTGAACGACAAAAAAGTTCAAAAAGGCGAAAAAAAGCTCGAAGACGCACTTGCTTTTTTGAACGGCGCCGAATAGTATTTTTGTCAGCATATCCCCATGTAGCTCTGCGCCGCATCGGCAATCATTCGGTTTGCCAGCGGCGTTTTGTTTTGTATCACACGTTCGGAGTGCGCATGAAAAAACTGAAAGCATTTACGGCAATACGTCGCGACCTCGACGCAGTCATGCTGCACGATCCCGCGACGCGCAATAAATTCGAAGCTGCACTGTGCAGCAGCGGGTTTCACGCGCTCGTGCTTTACAGGTTTTTTCATTTTCTGCACGTGCACAGATACTTTCTGCTTGCGCGCATGCTTTCCGCACTCACCCGCTTTTTCACGGGCATAGAAATTCACCCGGGTGCGACGATCGGCGCCGGTGTGTTTATAGACCACGGCTCGGGCGTCGTCATCGGCGAAACCGCCGTAGTCGGCGACAACGTGATCATTTATCAAGGCGTCACTCTCGGCGGCACGGGTAAGGACAAAGGCAAGCGTCACCCCACTATAGAAGATAACGTAATGATTTGCTCGGGAGCAAAGGTGTTGGGTCCGTTTACCGTCGGCAGCGGATCCAAGATCGGCGCGGGGTCGATAGTGCTTGCCGAAGTTCCGCCCAACGCGACGGTAGTGGGCGTGCCCGGGCATGTTGTGCGCATAGACGGCAAACGGGTAGACGATCTTAATCAGGCTCTGCCCGACCCCGTCGAGGACGACATCACCGAACTTTCGGCGCGAATATCCGAACTTGAAAAAAAGCTCGCCGAGCTTGAAAACGACTCGAAACGGTCAAATTAAAAATCCGAACGACACGGGGCATGATTTTATGGATAAAATACTCATTTACAATACGCTTACGCGCAAAAAAGAAGAACTGAAACCTCTGGCGCCGCCCGTAGTAGCGACGTATTCTTGCGGGCCTACCGTTTACAATTATGCGCACATCGGCAACCTTCGTACATATGTATTCATGGACGAACTGCGCAGAACGCTCAAGTTCGCCGGATACACCACAAAGTCGGTCATGAACATTACGGATGTGGGACATTTGACGTCAGACGGCGACGACGGCGAGGACAAAATGCAATCGGCTGCGAAAAAGCAGAACAAATCGCCCGAAGAGATAGCCGCATTTTATTCTTCCGTATTCTTCAAAGATCTCGAAAGACTGCATATCCTTTTGCCCGAAATTATTGCGAAGGCGACGGACAATATCCCCGAAATGATAGATTTTGTCATAAAGCTGTGCGAAAAAGGTTACGGGTACGAAACCGACGACGGCATTTATTTCGATATTTCAAAGTTTGACGGGTACGGCAAACTGTCGCGCTGCAATCTCGACGACGCGCTCGCAGGCGCGCGAGTTGCGATAAATACGCAAAAGCGCCACCCTGCCGATTTCGCGCTTTGGAAAAAGGCGGAGAAAAATCACATCATGCAATGGCAGTCGCCGTGGGGCATGGGCTACCCCGGCTGGCACATCGAATGTTCGGCAATGGGAAAGAAATTCCTCGGCGACAGATTCGACATTCACACCGGCGGCGTAGATCATATTCCCATTCATCACGAAAACGAGATCGCACAGTCCGAAGCGCTCGAAGGCCATCCCGTAGTGAACGCATGGATGCACGGCGAGTTCATGCTCGTAGACGGCGGAAAAATGAGCAAATCGCTCGGCAACGTATACACCGTAGACGATCTGATCTCGCGCGGATACTCGCCTCTCGCATTCAGATATTTTTGCATGAACACGCATTATCGCAACAAACTCAACTTTACGTTCACCGGTCTCGACGGCGCAGCGGTCGCGTACGATCGCTTGCGCTCCGCAATATCCGCATGTGCCGACGCAAAGAGCGGCGACGGCTCGACCCGTAAAAAGATAAAAGAACTTCGCAAAAGTATACTCGACGCGGTTTACGACGATCTCAACTTCCCGCTCGCACTCGGCGAACTGTGGACTATGGCCAAACTCGCGCCGTGCAAAGAGATATTCGATACCGCAAAAGAACTCGGCGCCGTTTTTGCGCTCGATTTGCACGTACCGCCCGAAAAACGCGATTCCGCCGAAGTCATTCCCGACAATGTCAAAAAAATCGCAGACGAACGGTTTGCGGCGCGCGCCAAAAAGGATTGGGCGACTTCGGACGCGCTCCGCGCCGAACTCGACGCGCTCGGCTATTCCGTTCTCGACAGCAAAACCGGTTACGAGCTGAAAAAGAAATAACGCACGAATTTATGTCACGAACAAAAAGAAGCATTGTCCGATCATCGGCAATGCTTCTCTTTTTATTGATATTCGATCTTAATCGATTTAATATCTTTTGCGTTTTACATACGACGTGTGCAGCACTTTGTGGGCTACGTGGCTTCCGGGCTTGTCGAAATATTCCGCATACAGCGTCTTTACCACAGGGTTCTCGTGGCTCTTTCTGAGGCTCGATTTTTTATCCTTATTGTACAGCACTTTTGCACGCGCGGCGCGAACGTCTATAAGATTGCGCGTAGCGGAATCGACTATCGGCTGTCCGCCGCCGTTTACGCAACCGCCGGGGCACGACATGATCTCGATAAAGTGATAAGGGCTCTTGCCTGCTTTTATATCGTCCAATATCTTGCGCGCATTCGAAAGTCCGCTTACGACCGCTATTTTGATCGTATTTCCGCCGAGCGTGATCGTCGCTTCCTTAATGCCTTTTACGCCGCGCACCGCCTTGAAATCGATGTTGTCGAGCGGTTTTTGCATAACGATCTCTGCTACGGTGCGAAGCGCCGCTTCCATAACGCCGCCCGTCGCGCCGAACAGAAGCCCCGCCGTACTGCCCTTACCGATCGGATCGTCGAATTCCGCCTTGGGATCGAGCGCCGCATAATCGAGACCGTAGTTCTTGATCATGCGCGCAAGCTCGCGGGTGGTGATGGATACGTCCACATCGGGAACGCCTGCGGCAGACTGATCGGGACGACCCAACTCGAATTTTTTGGCAATACACGGCATGACCGTAACAACCGCTATATCCTTGGGATCGACTCCGAGTTTATCGGCATAATACGTTTTCATGACGGCGCCGAACATCTGCTGCGGCGATTTGCACGACGAAAGATGATCGATCTGGTCGGGATAGAAATATTCGATAAAGCGTATCCAACCGGGGCTGCACGACGTTATCATAGGAAGCGTCGCAGTCTTGTCCTGCAATCTTTCGAGGAATTCAGTACCCTCTTCCATGATGGTCAGATCCGCCGTCATATTCACGTCGAACACCTTGTCGAACCCGATAGCTTTGAGCGCGGCGACCATTTTACCTTCTGCGTCCGTGCCGATAGGATATCCGAATTCCTCGCCGAGCGCCGCGCGAACTGCCGGCGCGGTTCCGACTATAACGGTCTTGCTCTTGTCGGCAAGGAGCTTTTCCACTTCTTTTATGCTGTCCTTTTCGCGAAGCGCGCCCGTAGGACATACGTTTATACACTGTCCGCAAGCAACGCACGGCACTTCCGAAAGACTGTGATCGAACGGACTGCCGATGCGAGTCGCAAAGCCTCTGCCGCCCGCGTCGATAACGCCGACCGACTGAACTTTGTTGCACGCCGCAACGCATCTGCGGCAGAGTATACACTTGTTGTTATCGCGAACGAGATATTCCGTAGCGTCGTCTACGTCGTACGAATTCATTTCGCCGTCGTACTTCGACGCGTCGCAGCCGTACTCGGTAGCAAGTTTTTGAAGTTCGCAATTCCCGCTTCGTACACAGCTCAAACATTCTTTGTGATGGTTGCTGAGCATAAGTTCGAGCGTTATCTTGCGCGATGCGCGCACCTTGGGCGTGTTTGTAAGCACTTCCATACCCTCGGATACAACAGTAGAACACGCGGTCATGAGCTTACGATTATTTTTAAGCTCCACGACGCACACGCGGCAACTGCTCTCGTTGCAAAGATCTTTCATATAGCACAGCGTAGGAATCCGGAATCCCGCCTTGATCGCCGCGTCGAGTATGCGCGTGCCTTCGGGTACTGTCACGGGAACGCCGTTTACTGTCAAATTAACGTTTTTCATGTAATTCTCCTTTTAGAAAATACAAAGCCGTTTTTATGCCTATGCGTTATTGTTGCCGATATAAAGCAAGTCAATCCCGCACAAGCGCAAAACCTACTTCGATATTGCACCCTTAGGGCATTTTTGCGCACAAACACCGCATTTGATACATTTCTTGGGGTCGATTGTGTGAGGTTGTTTTACCGAGCCGCTTATAGCGCTTACAGGACAGTTACGCGCGCAGATAGTGCAGCCGATACACTTGTCGGGATCGACTTTGTAACTGACGAGCGCTTTACATACGCCTGCGGGGCACTTGCCGTTGCAATGCGCTTCGTATTCGTCGCGGAAATAACGCAGCGTGGAAAGCACGGGATTGGGTGCGGTCTGACCGAGTCCGCAAAGCGAATTGTCTTTTATGTAGTGACAAAGCTCTTCCATTCTGTCGAGATCTTCGAGCGTCGCCTCGCCTTTAGTTACCTTATCGAGCATCTCCAAAAGACGCTTGTTACCTATACGGCAAGGCGTGCACTTTCCGCACGACTCGTCAACGGTAAATTCGAGGAAGAATTTGGCTATATCGACCATACAGTTGTCTTCGTCCATGACGATAAGACCGCCGCTGCCCATCATCGACCCGATAGCCATAAGATTGTCGTAATCTATTGGCGTGTCTATAAGCGACGCGGGTATGCAACCGCCCGACGGACCGCCCGTCTGCGCGGCTTTGAACTTCTTGCCATTGGGGCAACCGCCGCCTATGTCTTCTATGATCGTGCGAAGCGTAGTACCCATGGGTATCTCGACAAGTCCGGTATTGACTATTTTTCCGCCGAGCGCAAAAACCTTCGTGCCTTTGCTCTTTTCCGTACCCATCGACGCGAACCATTCCGCACCGTTAAGGATTATCTGCGTAATGTTACCGTAAGTTTCGACGTTGTTTATAAGCGTCGGCTTGCCGAAAAGACCCTTTACCGCAGGGAACGGAGGACGCTGACGCGGCTCGCCGCGCTTGCCTTCCGCCGAATTGAGAAGCGCCGTTTCCTCGCCGCATACGAACGCACCCGCGCCCAGCCTGAGTTCGAGATCGAACTTATGCCCGAGCCCCATGGCGTTGTCGCCGAGAATGCCGTATTCGTGCGCTTGCGCAATAGCCACTTCCAAGCGGTGGACGGCTATCGGGTACTCGGCACGAACGTATATGACGCCGTGCTCCGCACCGACGGCATAGCCCGCTATCATCATGGCTTCTATCACGGCGTGCGGATCGCCCTCGAGAAGCGATCTGTCCATGAACGCGCCGGGATCGCCCTCGTCGGCGTTACACGCAACGTACTTTTCTTTGCCGGGCGCGTCGTGAGTGAACTGCCACTTCATGCCCGTCGAGAAGCCCGCGCCGCCTCTGCCGCGCAGTCCGCTCTTTTTGATCTCGTCTATGACCTGTTGCGGCGTCATTTGCGTCACCGCTTTTTCATACGCCTTATAACCGTCGTAAGCGAGATATTCGTCTATGTTCTCGGGATCGATAACACCGCAGTTTCTCAAAACGACGCGCTTTTGGCTCTTGTAGAAGTCGGTATCGTTTATCGACTTCATAGTGCCGTCGCTTTCCTTTTCGGCATGGAGAAGTCTTTCCACCTGTCTGCCTTTGAGAAGATGTTCGGTGACTATCTCTTTTACGTCCTCGGGCTTGACCTGAGTGTAGAACGCACCGTCGGGATACACGACCACGATAGGACCTTTGGAACAAAGTCCGAAACATCCGGTCATGATCACGCGGATCTCGTTTTCGAGTCCGTTGGCTTTAAGCTCTTTTTCAAGCTCCTCGTGGATAAGTTTACTGTTTCCCGACGTACAACCCGTGCCGCCGCAAACAAGAACGTGTGCTCTCTCTATCATTGTTTAACCCTCCGTGTGCTCGCAAGCGTACGAATATGTGTACTCTTTGATGGGCGTGCCGTTTACGAGATGGCTCGATACGATCTGCCGCGCCTTGTCGGGCGTGACGTAAATGTACGTTACTTTCTCCTTGCCCGGCATCATTACCTCGACTATAGGCTCGTACTTGCATATGCCGATACAGCCCGTCTGTCCGACCTTGACGTTTGTAAGTCCGCGTTTTTCCACTTCGTCGAGAACGGCGCGCATAACGGGCCGTGCGCCCGCCGCTATGCCGCAGGTCGCCATTCCGACAACCACTTTGACGTCGTTGCCGTCCGCCGCGCCGCGGTTTGCTATTTCCGCTTTCATTTTGTCGCGGATAGCCTGCAATTCTTGCAATGTTTTCATAAATACACTCCTTTTTTTACCGATTGTATGTTTTCGCCTATCATCGCTTCCAAATAATTGACGATGACCGGCTCGTCCAGCTCGGAAACACCGAGCTCTTTTTTTACTTCCGCCGTATCGAACACGTATATCCTGTCGTCCACGGAAAACCTAAGGATCGTGTCGTAACCGCTGCCCGCTATAAGCACGCTCATGCACGATTCGAGATTGCCGAGCGGAAGTCTGTCAACGCTTGACAGTACAAACTCCGCGGAAACGCTCGTACCCTTTCCGAGTTCGCTCATTATGCCGAATCTTCCGCCCGTTTTTTCCGCTTCCATCTTGAAAAGCGGCAAACCCATTCCGACTTTGCGCGTAGTGCGCGACGTAGTAAACGGATCGGTTACGCGCGACAGAAACTCTCGATCCATGCCTTTGCCGTCGTCTTTGATATCGACGGCGAGCACGTCGCGAACGGTGTCCGCACGAACGGTTATGTCTATGTGCTTAGCGTCGGCTGCAACCGAATTTTGCGATATGTCGAGAATATAGAGCGCAAGCTCAAACATTGTTGTACTTGGCAAGTATCTCGTCTACGCTGTCCTCGGTAACTTTGCCGTACACCTCGCCGTTGACGGTGAGCACCGGTGCGAGTCCGCAGCAGCCTATGCACCGCGTAGCTTCGAGCGTGAATCTTCCGTCTTCCGTCGTATGCCCGGGTTCGACGCCGAGTATGCGCTGAAATTTGGCTATAACGTCGCCGCTGCCCTTTACGTAACACGCCGTGCCCAAGCACACCGCGATTTTGATCTGACCGGGCTGTTCGAGACGGAACTGCGAATAGAACGTAGCTATTCCGTATACCGTAGCGAGCGGAACTCCGAAATAATCGGCGATCTTAAGCTGAACTTCGAGCGGTAAATAGCCGTATACGTCCTGAGCCTTTTGCATCGCCATCATGACGGGACCCGGAACGTCTTTAAGACTTTCCAATATCTCGTCGAACTGCTTATCCATTTCTTGTGACATTATGTATTTACTCCTTTTTTGGTTTTTAACAGATTGATTATTGTTTGCGCGTCGGGCGAATCGACTTCGAGCACGTTTTCGCCGCCTGCGGTATTGATGTTTTCGAGATAGTGCGCGTCGGAATCGCGAATCACCATGAACCCGCGCGCTTCGAGCCGCTTTACGAACGAACCGTCCGCTTTTGACGATACTTCCAACGTGCCGAAACCCATATCGTCCGACACGTCGCCGAGCACGGCTATAAGCCCGTTAGCTTCTCTGTCTACATGCGCGGGTATCGCAACGCCGCCGAACCTGTCCGCAAGCTCCGCACACTCGTAGACGCCCACGTCGGACGCGGTGAGAAGAAGATTATCCTCATGCCCCACCACCGTATCGTGCTCGTCCATAACGATCTGCTCGCCGAATATATCGGGTCTGTTCATAAGCCCGCTACGCTTCTCCGCCGCAAAATACTCGAAAAACTCGGTTGCTCTGCCGTACGACGGGAACAGCATAAGAATATGAACGTTCTCGCTCGTTTCAAGCTCCATTGCGGGAAGCACGGCTATACCGTTTGCCGCTCCTGCTTTGATCACCGCACCGCAGTTGAGCATACTGTTGTGATCGGACACGGCAATAACGTCGAGCCCGAGCATCGCGGCAAGCCCCGTGATGTTGTTCGGTGTCATATCGTCGTCGGCACACGGCGAAAGACAGCTGTGTATGTGCAGATCGTAAAAAAGCCTCATAGCTTTTTGCACGCCGTAAATGTGTCAAGGTCCGTGCGCAACAGCGCAATGTCGTTCTGTCGGCACTTTTCGGTAAGCGCGGGATCGGGCTCTACGCCCTCGCACAGAACTATAATCCGAATGTCGCCCATTACTGCCGCGCCCGCGACGTTCACGTTTGACATTATGGTCAGCCAGCAACTGTTTTCGGGTGCTTTGGATATTACTCGAGATATAAAATCGCCCGCATAGAACCCGTCCGTTTGAGCGCCCGTCGAAACCAATATCCGCGCTTGCAATCTTTCGGCTATTTCGCGTTCGGTCATTGTTCGGTCCTCCCGTCTGCGAGTACCGACGACTTTACGTACTTGCACTCCGCTTTGACGCCGCGCACGATATCTTCGGCAAACGCCATACAGCAGGGCGCACCGCACGCGCCGCAATCCAAATGCGGAAGCGCTGCGTAAATACGCTTTATTTCCATCGTCTTTTTTATGGCTACAGCACGGTTGTCGTCGAGCTTGAAAATGTTTTTTGGCTCGTACGGCACGGTGCGTTTGCACATATCTCTGTCTATTTCGACGCACTTTTCGCACGTCGCCGCAACCTCGTTTTTGTCAAGCTCATCGGCAAGCCTTATAAGCCGAGTCTTTGCGAGATACGGATTTTCTATGTTGAGCGTGCCGCCGACGCAGCCGCCGGGACATGCGTACAACTGCAAATATTTAATGTCCGTGAGTTTGTCGTGTTCGAGCGCTTCGAGCACACCGAGCACGTTGTCGATACCGTCGGCGGTGAGCACGCTGCGCGGTTCGAAACCGAACGGCACCGCAATGTTTGCACCCGACACCGCGCCTTCGCCGTCGAGTTCGCTGCCGACCGACGGACGCTTGATCTTATTCATCTCGGCAAGCAACTTCAAGTATATGCCCTTGACAGAAATAACTCCGTCGGTATCGGGATCGGTCTTGAATTTAAGAATGTCCGCCGCACACGGCGCGATAAGGAATATCCCCGCTTCCGCCCTGTTTATTCCGCGCGCTTTTATACGCGCTTCGGCGAGCTTTACGGCAATGCGCTCGGGCTGACGCACGGGCGGCAGATGCGCTATCAAATGCTCGTACTTGAATTGTATCAGTCGAATTATCACGGGACATACGGGTCCTATTATCGGAAGCCTGTCGCTTTGTTCGGAAAACTCGCGGATAGCGTCCGCGTACGCACCGGCGCACGCACCCACATCCACAACGTCGTCGAACCCAAGCGCGATAAGTCCGTCGCGGACATAATTGGGATTTACAAGATTGGCAAACTGCCCGTAGACCGCCGCCGGAACGACGGCAACTTTGTATTTGTATTTGTTAATGTCTGACAACGGATCGGGAGCTTCCGCTCGTGCCTGTACGGGACAGACGCGCACACATTCGCCGCAGCCGATACAGCGCTCGTATTGAATCGCGGCCTTGCCGTTGCGAACGCGAATAGCTTCCGTCGGGCACCGTTTCATACAGCCGACGCAGCCGTTGCATTTTACGCTATCCAGAATTACAGGTATTATTTGTTCCATTACCCCTACCGTTACAGATTGAATGTAAGGTATATTGTAGTACCTACGCCGACGGTCGATTCTATCTCGAGCTTGTCGGAATATTTTTTCATATTTGGAAGTCCCATGCCGGCGCCGAAGCCGAGTTCGCGTATCTCGTCGGACGCAGTAGACCACCCCTCTTGCATAGCTTGGTTGATATCCGCTATGCCCTTGCCCGTATCGCGAAGCGTAACGAGGATCTCGCTGTCCGATATACGAACTTCCGCAACTCCGCCGTCGGCGTGTATGACCATGTTTACTTCGCCTTCGTACATCGCGATCGCGACCTTACGAATGACTTCGCTCGGGATACCGATGCTTTTAAGCGTACGCTTAACATCCTCCGACGCTTTGCCGCATGATACGAAATCGTCTCCGTCTACGTTATAGCTAAGCTCGATCACGTCGCTCATATCGCCTTGCCGGCATCGAGCCCCGCCTTATACAGCATACCGCAAGCAAGATACATGCGATAGTCGGTAGATAAAAGGATTATGCCCTTTTCCGCGGCAAGATCGATGACCGTGCGGTCGGGACGCTTTCCGCGAACGAATGCTATGCATACGATATCCATCATCTCGGCAGTGCGTACCACCTGAGGATTGCAAAGTCCGCTTAAAAGCAAACCCTGATCCTTAACGTATGCCAAAACGTCGCTCATCATGTCCGACCCGCAAGCGGAATGCACTTCCGTACTGTCCGCCGCGTCCGCACAGCAAAGCACTTCGGCATTGAGTATGCGCGCGACTTCCGATATCTTCATGTAAAATCCTCCAATACGTGGCTTGTTTAATAATAACATATTTTTCGACTTATTTCAAGTGTTTGCTCGATTATTTTTGCCTTGCGCGAAAAGTTAGCGGATGCGAACTTCATTACAAAACAAACCGCAACAAAATACCGCCGGACAATATCGAACAGCAAGGCCGATAAGAATATGCAAGCCTCTTCACTACTGTAACCGACGGTTCTTCAGGCAGACAAATACATCTTATCGCAGCATGCAAAAAACGAAAACAAAACGGCTGTAATTAGCGGTAAGCATAACGACAGCCGTTTTTGTATTTTATTGCTTAATTATATTATTTCTTTTTGGCTACGGGTTTTTTGACAGGCGGTTTTTTGGGCTTTTCCGCTTTGGGTTTGGCTGCCGCTTTAGGCTCGTCGGCAGCAGCTGCCTGCTCCGCTTTGGGTGCGGCTTTCGGTTTTTTGGCGGCGTTTTCGAGCTCGCGCTCTTTTGCGCGTGCCGCGTCGATCTCTTTGCGGCGCGCCTCGCCCTCGTCCTGAGCGTTCGCGATAGCCCGGTCCATGGTCACATAATCGCCCACGCGCACTGCGTGCGGATTGATAGCAAACTTGATCTTGTCGCCGGTATTGTAACCAGAGAAGTTGCGGATGATCGCCGTAACTTCGCCGTTGAATCCGGGCACGTCTACCGTTATAATAGCGTCTCTGCGGTACTCGTCGAGCCGCGTAATGTTGCCCGAAACAACCATTTTGGGCGTTTTTGCGATAACCTCTTTATCGATCGAGAAGCCGTGACGGTCGATATTGATAGCCGTATCGGTTTCGGACGTCTTGAGATCGTCGAACAGCTCTTTTTTCTGTTTTGCGCCGGAAGCGTCGGGTTCCATAACGAAGTTTTCGTAAGCAAACTTGTTCTTTCTGCCGTCCGCAGCCGCGACGCGGTAGTTATAAACTCCCTGATTGTTGACAGCAGTACCGGTAGCGCCGTTGTCACTTACGGGCGCGTCGGCAACGAGGCGCTCGCCATCTTCGTTAAACAACTGAATCGTGTTCGGATCGATATAGTACGTTACGGGCTTACCCGCCGAGAAATTAGCGTCTAACGGACGCGCCGCAATCATATAATTGCGCATGCCCGATACGGTCGCGTATACGGCTCTGAACCGAGGATAATCGTCGAAGAATTCCGCAACGCCTTCGATCTTGATATAATCGTCCTTGTTCGGAACTTCCGCGGCGACGGCTTCTGCGCTCTCTGCGGCTTCCTCGCCCGCGACGGGCTCGGGAACGATAAAGTCCTCTTCCGCCTTGAACGTTTTGGGCGCCAATCCGAGCGTTACGGCATTATTGATGACCGATTTGTCGGTAATACGCTCTATAAGAGACTTCGGCAGAGGAATATGGGTATCGCCGAAAATGACTTCCAATCCGCCGTCTACGGCAACACACTGAGCCGGTATAAGGTTGTAATCGGGTACGCCCATCAAAGTGAGTTCGGTCGTCGGGTCGAACAAGTGCGCATGTTCGGTGGCGAGATACATCTTGACTCTGTCGCCCTGGCTGAACACGTAACGCGAATTGACGCGCGCGATCGTGTAGTCGTCCTTGCCCTCTATGTTGAGATAAAGGATCGTTTCGTTACCGAGGTTTTCTATTACGTCAACGGTAGCTTCGATTACGGATTCGGGATGAGCTTCGATAAGCGCCTGCTCGTAACGGACGTCTTCGGGACGTATGCCGAGAAGGACTTCCGAACCGAAAATGCTGTTGTCGATAATGCGTTTCGCACGCGCCTGAGGAATGAGCACTTTGTTGGTCTCGCCTATAAGCGCATATACTTTTCCGTTCTCTTCGACTATTTTTGCTTTGAAGATATTCATTTGCGGCGAGCCGAGGAAGCACGCGACAAAGAGGTTGGCGGGGTTGTCGTAAAGAGTCGTGGGGGTATCGACCTGCTGAACGATACCGTCTTTCATAACGACTATACGAGTACCCATCGTCATAGCTTCGGTTTGATCGTGCGTGACGTAAATAAACGTCGTTGCAAGACGGTGGTGGATCTTTGTGATCTCCGTACGCATCTGAACGCGCAGTTTCGCGTCGAGGTTGCTGAGCGGCTCGTCGAGAAGGAATACCTTAGGCTCGCGGACTATTGCGCGGCCGAGCGCGACACGCTGACGCTGACCGCCCGAAAGAGCTTTCGGACGACGGCTCAAAAGGTGCTGTATGCCGAGAATGCTCGCCGCTTCCTGCACCTTTTCGTCAATGACTTTGGACGGCACGTGACGGAGTCTCAATCCGAACGCCATGTTATCGTAAACAGTCATGTGCGGATACAGCGCATAGTTTTGGAAAACCATCGCGATGTCGCGGTCTTTGGGCTCGACGTCGTTAACGAGTTTATCGTCGATATAAAGCTCGCCCGAAGAAATGTCTTCCAATCCCGCTATCATGCGGAGCGTGGTGGATTTGCCGCAACCGGACGGACCGACAAAAACTATAAATTCTTTATCGTCGATTTCCAGATTGAAATCGCTGACGGCACGAACGCCGCCCGCGTACACTTTGAAAATGTGTCTTAAAGACAAACTTGCCATGATTTTCTCCTTATGAATATTGTTTTTATTATTATACTACACCGAGCGCGCGTTAATCAATATAAATTTGCATAAATTTAACGCCGTCGTTTTGTACATTTTGACTACCCTGCGCGCCGCCGTTTTATCTGCGCACAAAAAGGCGCAGGCTTTCGCTCTGCGCCGTCCGCTCTGCACGGTCGTTCTATTAAGATACCGGATCTTTTACGGCTTTGGTCGATGGTCTGCGCCTGACCGCACGCCTAAGCGACGGATACACCGAAGCCGTAAGTCCGCACAGCACGGCGTCTTTTACTGCAAGCACGAGTATGGCGGGCACTCCGGCAACAGCCGCGGCAAACGTCTTTCCCAAATACAAATATACAATGAGCACCTGATATGTTATACCGATAATGTAGATGGGAACCATTCCGCAGAGCGCCGACAAAAACACTTTGCCGCGAGTCATTCGCTTGATACGCGAGCACAAAACGCCCGAAACGAGCGCACCTATCGGGAAACCTATCAAATATCCGAACGACGGCTTAAACACATATCCTACACCGCCGCCCTGCGTGAACACCGGCAAACCGAAAAGTCCCATCACGAGATACACGAGCACCGCCGCCGCGCCGTCACGCCCGCCGAGGACAAGCCCCGCCATGATAACGAACAGCGTCTGAAACGACAGCGGCGTCGGCGAATACGGGACCGGTACCGTTATAAACCCGCCTACGATTATTAGCGCGGTAAATATGGCAATGTAGACCAAACGCTTCGTGTTCATAAACTACTTCCCGTTCTTAGTCTTATATTCTTTGAGCGCGCGAGCGAGCTGATCGGGACACGAAGTGCCGTTACGGCACTGTATACCGTCGAGCAATCCTATCACCTCGTCTATATCCCGACCGAGCGCGAGTTTTGCCACACCCTGCGTATTGCCGTTGCAGCCTTTGATGAATCTGAGCGAGACGATCTTGTTGTCTCTGACGTCGAAAATGATTTCACGCGAGCACGTACCGCTCGTCTTATAAGTTTCCATAAACTTCTCCGTTTGCATTTGGTGGATATACGGATGCGCGATCAATCTTCTTCGGTAAGTTGGTCGTGAAGATTCATATACACGCTCGCCGCTTTCTTTTCCCAATTTTCGTGAATGAACTTCGCCATGCGGTTATTCGCAACGACGAGCTTCAATTCGAGAAGCGTCGCGGACGGTTCTACGACGCGCAGCCATACCGTATAAGTTCCGTCTCTGTTCTTATAATATGTATGCTTGTATTCCTGCTGACGCTTGTACGACATACGATTCGTTTTTACGTAATCGCTTATTTCCTGCCTAAGCGATTCGGGTATTCGCGAATAAAAGTTGGCAAGACAGCCCCTGCCGTCCGGGGTAAGCGAGTATATCTTTTCCCTGCCGCGCGATTCGAGATGTAAAAACTTCTGCTTGACAAGTCGCTGTATCGCGTCCATGCAATACAACGGCATCATCCAACCGTTTTGCGTGTAACAAATACTGATTACAGTCTTCTCGTCGAGCGCTATATTCATCTTGTCGAACACAAACAATACGATAAGTTTATTGATAAGTTCTTCGTCGGCAGGCTCCAAAAACCCATCTCCTCGCAATTTTTTTCGGACACCGATTGTGAGTATAACACAATCGAACACAAAAGTAAATACATTTCGAAATATTTTATGCCTATGTCGGCTCACGGCGGCGCGAGCGTCGCTTAAAGTCCTATTCCGAATATACGGTCGAGACCGCACTCTACCCGAGCTTTTCGGTCAAGACCTTGATGCGCTCGGTATAGTTTACCACCTTTTCTTTTTCCGCGTCAATCAGTTTTTGCGGCGCTTTTTGACAGAACCCCGCATTATTCAGCTTAGATTGCGCCAACCGCAATTCGCTTTTACAATGTTCAAGTTCTTTTTCGAGTCTTTCTCGCTCTTTCTGCGTATCGGCAAGCGGAACGAAAATCTTGATTCCGTCAAGCGCTATCAGCGCGCCGTTCTCGATGCGGCCGTCTGCGACTTCAGCCGTCTTGGCAAGCGTCGGCAAGTAATATTTCAAAAGTTCGGCGAGCTCGGCGTCGCCCTCGCAAAACACTTCGGGAGACTTGGCAACTGCGGAATTGGTTTGTTTGAGGTTGCGAACCGCGCGCACGCAGTCTTTGAGCCGTTCCGTAAGTTTAACCGCCGCCGCATAATCGCCGCGTTTTTTGGTCGGAAAATCGCAAAGCATAAGTTCGCCAGACGTGCCTTGTATATTGTCGTAAAGCTCCGTTGTTATAAACGGTATTATGGGATGCACGAGTTTGAGCAGCGTGATGAGCGCGTAGCGCAATACGCCTGCGGTATTTTCGGCATTGCCTGTTTTTATCTGCACTTTGGCAAACTCGATGTACCAATCGCAGAACTCGTCCCAAATAAAATCGTATAAAAGCTGCGCCGCATGCCCGACGTCGTAACGGCTCATCGACCTGTTTACTTCCGTTATAAGCTCGTTGATCCTGCCGATCACCCATCCGTCGGCGGCGGTTAGCGCAGAGGGTTTTTCGGCGTAACCGTTCGAGCACGCGCCTATAACGAACTTAGCCGCATTGAACAGTTTGTTCATAAAATTGCGGTACGTGTTTATCGTAGTATTGGAAAAACATACGTCGCCGCCGCGCGCAATGCCGTTTACGAGCGAAAACCTGAGCGCGTCCGCGCCTGCGGCGTCTATGATCTCCATAGGGTCTACGCCGTTGCCGAGCGATTTACTCATCTTTCTGCCCATGCCGTCGCGCACGAGTCCGTGGATATACACTTCCTTAAACGGCACGTCGCTCATAAACTTGAGCCCCGAAAAAATCATTCTCGAAACCCAGAACGTGATTATATCGTACGCAGTAACGAGAAGATCGGTGGGATAATATTTTTTGAGATCGTCCGTAATGTCAGGCCATCCCATAGTCGAGAACGGCCACAGCGCCGACGAGAACCACGTATCGAGCACGTCTTCGTCCTGTCGCAGTTTGCCGCCGCAATGCGGACAAACGTCGATATCGGTCTTGCTTACGATCTCTTTTCCGCAGCCGTCGCAGTAATAAACGGGTATGCGGTGTCCCCACCAAAGCTGACGCGATATACACCAATCGCGTATATTGTTCATCCAATTAAAATACATTTTTTCGAAACGTTTGGGAATGAACTTGATCTTGCCCGACTTTACGGCTTCTATGGCGGGCGCAGCAAGCTCTTTCATCTTTACGAACCACTGCTTCGAAACTATAGGCTCGACCGTTTCTTTGCACCTGCTGCAATGCCCTACATTGTGCGAATAATCTTCTATCCTGACAAGATAGCCCTGCGCTTCCAAATCTCGGACAATGACTTTTCGCGCTTCTGCGCGGTCAAGCCCCTCGTACTTGCCGCCGTTTGCATTTATCGTACCGTCGTCATTCATCACGCGGATAACTTCGAGACCGTGCCGCGAACCGACTTCGAAGTCGTTGGGATCGTGCGCGGGCGTTATTTTTACCGCACCCGTGCCGAAATCGGCTTCGACGTATTCGTCGTACACCACGGGGATCTCCCTCCCCACGAGTGGAAGAACCAGGAGCTTGCCTTCCATGCCGGCATAACGTTCGTCTTTGGGACTTACCGCAACGGCGGTATCGCCGAGAAGCGTTTCGGGTCGTGTCGTAGCGACTGTTATGTATCCGCTGCCGTCCTTAAACGGATAACGAATATGCCAGAGATGCGACGGCTCGGTATCGTAATCGACTTCCACGTCGGATATAGCCGTTTTGCAGCCGGGACACCAATTTATAATGCGGTCGCCGCGGTAAATATAGCCCTGTTCGTATAATCCGACAAACACTTCGCGAACGGCGCGCGAGCATCGCTCGTCCATTGTAAAAGCCATTCTCGACCAATCGAGACTGACCCCGAGCACCTTTAACTGCTCGACGATACGGTTGCCGTACTTGTTCTTCCAATCCCAAGCGCGTTCCAAAAAACCGTCGCGGCCGACTTCCGCTTTCGAGAGTCCCTCGTCGCGCATTTTTTCCACGACCTTCATTTCGGTCGCGATGGAAGCATGGTCGATTCCCGGAAGCCACAGCGTTTCGTACCCTTTCATTCGCTTATAGCGAACGATCGCGTCGGGTATAGTCGTGTTCATGGCATGTCCGATATGAAGCTGACCTGTTATATTTGGCGGCGGCTGAACTATCGAAAACTTCTTTTTACGTTTGCCGACGCGCGGCTCGAAGCATTTATTGTCCGTCCACCGTGCGTAAATTCGCCCTTCGAAATCCTTGGGATTGTATGTTTTTTCCATAACGCGCTCCAATAAAAATGCGTAGCGGGCATACGCGACGACTCACCGCCGTACGCGCCGATCCGTTATGCGGAATACCCCACTGTATATAATTCATTGTAACACAGAGTTATTCAAAATGCAAGCGGGAAACAGCCTTTTCGGATCATTATATCACAAAAACAAAAGCGGACACCGACCGCGTCCGCTTTCGCTTATGGGGATGGAAAATCGTCAATTCAATGCCTTGGCTAGTTGTGCGCCGCCCGCTATCGCACCGACAAGCCCGCCTACGAAACCGAGCCACACGCCCGTTGCAGCCGACCAGTTCGACTCCGCGCCGAAATTGGAAATAAAATCTTTGATCGCGTCGCCGCTTTCACCGCCGAGATCGTTGAAGTTGCCTGCAAGCACAAGCCCTGCCACGAGAATAAGAACAGCGCCTACGAGCGTTATAAAAGCGCCGAGCGCGCGGAATATTTTGAAATTCTTCTTCAAGAACACACGCAGTATGCAATCGACGATAAGCGCGACGCAACCGACCATAGCAATAATGAATGAAATCAACAGGAACGTATTCGAAATGTCAAGTTTATTGAAGCTGTCCCAATGCTCGCCAAACAGATTGTAACTAACAACTTTTTCGGTTTCGCCGCCGCCCAAAATGTTTTTGACCGTTGTCGTAACCTTTAATACGTCCACGCACATACCGACTATGACGAGTACCAATGCCGCCACTATCAATACAAGAAACACAAAACCCAATATTTTGTTCGTGCTCTTGCTCTTTTTTGCACTTTTTCCCATTTTTACCTCCATAAATTCCTTAATAACAGTATATATCAACAGGCTGTGTATTGTCAATAGCAAATTTATACAAATAATTGGGCAAATCGCACAATATGCACAAAAACAGTATTTACATGCCGCGCTCACACATATCCGATACGGCGCATAAACCGGAATATATTATTGTTCGGAGGAAAACATGAAAATCAAACTCACGGCACTTATTACCGCGCTTACTCTGCTGTTCTGCCCGCTCGTCACGGCATGTTCCGACGACGGCAAAACGACCGTAAAGCTATGCGAGGTAACGCACTCTATCTTCTACGCCCCGCTTTACATCGCGGTCAACAACGGCTATTTCGACGAAGAAAACATCAAGATCGAACTGTCAAACGGCGGCGGCGCCGACAAGGTGATGACGTCCGTCATTTCGGGCTCTTCCGACATCGGACTCATGGGCCCCGAAGCCGCGATATACTGTCATTTGGAGGGGAGCAAAAACTACCCCGTCATTTTCGGTCAGCTTACGAAACGCGACGGTTCGTTCCTCGTGGGACGCAATGCCGAACCGAATTTCGATTGGTCGAGCCTTGCGGGCAAGCGCATACTCGCAGGCAGAGCGGGCGGCGTGCCCGCAATGACTTTGCAATGGGTACTCAACAATAACGGCGTCGATACCGACACGCCGCTGTTTGACACGTCGGTCGCGTTCGACGCTATGGTCGGCACTTTCGACACCGATAAAACGGTCGCCTACACCACTATGTTCGAACCCACCGCGTCCGAATACGTCGCGCTCGGGAAAGGCTATATAGTAGCGTCGGTCGGCGAAGCGTCCGGCGAAGTTCCCTATACCGCATTCGCCGCGCAAAAATCGTGGCTCGACAAGAACAACGACACAGCCAAAGCGTTTCTTCGCGCGGTGCTCCGCGGCTATAAATTCATGATAGACAATACGCCCGAAAAGGTAGCCGATTCCCTTTCCAAATCGTTTGTCGGCATAGAGAAAACGTCTATCGCCGCAGCCGTCAAGAGCTACGTCGAAATCGACGCTTGGGCGGAATCGCCCGTCATGAAAAAGACGGCGTTCGACAGACTTCAGGACATAATGGAAAACGCCGGCACTCTTCCCACCCGCGCCGACTTTACAAAGGTCGTAGACAATACAATAGCCGAAGAGCTTGTCAAAGAGCTCGGTATGTAACGAGAGGAAAACGCAAATGTCGCTACTCGCAATCGAACACGTGGATCTGATATACCAAACCGAAAAAAGCGAAACCGAAGCGGTGCGCGATCTGAATCTCGATGCCGAAGAGGGTGAATTCGTGGCGCTCGTAGGTCCGTCGGGGTGCGGCAAAACAACCGTACTTTCCATGATAGCGGGGCTTCTTCCGCCCACAAACGGGCGCGTCACGGTGGACGGCAACGAGGTTTCCGCCAAATCGGGCAACGTCGGGTATATGCTTCAGCGCGATAATCTTTTCGAGTGGCGGACTATCGAATCAAACGTGCTTCTCGGCTTGTCGGTGCAGAAAAAATTAAACGACGAGTCTAAAAAGTACGCGCTCGATATGCTCGGAAAGTACGGGCTCGGCGATTTCGCCGGCTCGTACCCCACCGAGCTTTCGGGCGGAATGCGCCAGCGCGCCGCGCTTATACGCACGCTCGCGTTCAAACCGCGGCTGCTTCTTCTCGACGAACCGTTTTCCGCTATAGATTTTCAAACGCGCATGACGGTGTGCGACGACGTACATTCGATCATAAAAAGCGAGAACAAAACCGCAATCCTCGTAACGCATGATATTTCGGAAGCCGTTTCGATGGCAGACAAAATAGTTGTGCTGACAAAACGTCCGGCAACGGTCAAAACGGTGTTCCGCATTGACATCGACGCGCCCACGCCGCTTAAACGCCGCGAAAGCCCGAGGTTTTCGGAATGGTTCGATAAAGTATGGAAGGAGGTGTCCGCATGACAGCACAAAAAGTTACGGGAAAACAGGTTCTCGGCGACTGCGTAACGCTCGCCAAAGATTTGTGCGTATACGTAGTCGATCTCGGCAAACGCGCATACGAATACATCGGAAAAGTGCTCAAAAAAGACAAACCGACGGAACAATCGGAAAAACAATAGATACGCTTTATCTGTATTGTATTCCCTATCCGAAACTGATCCGATTAGTCGGAAGGAGTTAAACAATGAAGATGAAAGGACAATTACCCTGTCGGATGCCGACGGTCAAAACTCCGCGTCAAAAATACATCGCAAAACGTCGTAACGATAAAATAACGGTTATACTGTGGAGAATAGGCGTCCTCGTCGCGCTCATAGGCATTTGGGAGCTTGCGGCACAACTCGAATGGATAGACTCGTTTATTACGTCCTGTCCGTCGCGCATAGTAAAAACGCTGTCGGGCATGGAAGCGGCGGATCTTTTCAAGCATATAGGTTATACGCTGCTCGAATGTATAGTCGGATTTATAGTAGCCAGCCTCATAGGCATATCGATCGCCGTGCTCCTATGGAGATTCGCCAAACTTCGGCGCATTGCCGAACCGTACATCGTAGTCCTTAACGCACTGCCCAAAATAGCGCTCGGTCCGATCATTATCATTTGGGTGGGCGCAGGCGCTCAGGCTATTATCGTGATGACCGTTCTTATATGCATAATAGTAACGGTAATAAGCGTGCTGAACGGTTTTATGGCAGTGGACGACGGAAAGATCTTCCTCATGCAATCTATGGGCGCGTCGCGGTTTCAGATACTGACAAAACTGATTCTGCCCGCAAACGTCCCGGCGCTTGTAAACATGCTCAAAATAAACGTCGGTCTCGCATGGGTAGGCACTATCATGGGCGAATATCTCGTATCCACGGCGGGGCTCGGCTACCTTATAATATACGGCAGCCAGGTGTTCAAAATGGACCTCGTTATGGCGAGCACCGTCATTCTGTGTCTGCTCGCAACGGCGATGTATCTCGGCGTGGCAGGCATCGAACGTCTGACAAAAAAACGGTACCGCATCGACTGACGCGACCGCAAACCCGAACGGCACTATCGGTACCGTTCGGGTTTGTTTTTCGGCAGTCTAACGATCGGCGCGCACCCTGCCGCAGCGCTTGACCGCCGATCTTATACGGCGCGCTTTGCGCTTGACTTTTCTTTTCACGCGCGTTCTGATCAAGAACCATCCGTTGCATATCAAATATAAAATACCTATCGCGCCTATTATCGGGTACAGCTTGCCCACTACGCCCGAAAATCCGAACGCGCCGACAAACAGCCCGCCTATCAGCACTGCGCCCGCGGCAATGAATTTATGCTTTATAAAACCGCACAGATAGTCGTACAGCGATTTGTATGCGGACAGCATCGTAGTGAATATTGACGCGGCTATTACGGGCAAACACACGAAATACATCGCCTTACCGCTTTTTAGCGCTATAAGGATCATCGGCATATCGGCATGTGCCGCAGACGACGATTGCAGCGCGCCCATTATGAACATGAGCAGCGCGGATATTATTACCGATGCAACCGCCGACGAAAGAATTATTTCCCTCGGCGACAGTTTGTTTACTGTAGTCAATACGCCGCCGCCGAGTATCATGTTCATGGATACGTAAAGCACGATCGAATACAGTCGCAACGACGACGATTGCGCCTTAAACGGAAAATCGATTGCGCATATAGAGCATACGCATAAAAAACCTACCATGACGGGAACGAGCACGGCATTCGCCTTTATAACGCCGTTAAGACCTTTTACGGCTATGACCGCGCATATAAGCCCCAAAACAATAGACGCTGCGGGACGAATGTCTATAAACTCCGCCGCAATACTGTCCGTTGCAGCAAGCATTGCGCCGAGCACCGACAGCGAATTGAACAGCATGAATACATCCGCAAACGGGCGCAGTTTGCCGAACACCGCGCCGTTCACTTCGCCGATATCGCTCTTTTTTACGCGCCTCCCCACAAACAGAAAAAGCACCGAGCACCCGAAAACGAGTACGCCGGCGATGAGCGCGATAAACATGTTAGGCACTGCGCCGAAAAACGATACGACTTCGCGACCCGACGCGAATCCCGCGCCTATCATCGTTCCGACGATCAGCATTGCTACCGACATAGAACGCAAAAACGACTTAAACATGTTCTATTGTATGCCGGTACGATCCGTTTTATTTTACATTGCCGACGAGTGTATTTTACGCATATAAAAACGGGCGCGGAAACGCCCGTACGATACTTTCAATCTTCCGACACTTCGGTCTCGCCAGCTTTCGGTTTTACTTCTGTCGGCACGGGCTTTCGCCTGTTTATTACGTTGCCGTTTATCACAAGCTCGAACCAATATCCGAGATATGCCGCCGCGCGCTCCGAAAGCACCATGCGCGACAGATATATTTGCAGATATTCCATAGTGGCGGACGTGTTGTCCATTTGGATCACGAGCCGTATTGTTTTTACCTTTTTGTCGATAGCGAGATAGTTCTTCTTTATAGACAGATTTACCCTGTCGTGGATATCCTTGATATCGGCAGTCTCGCGTCTCACGCGCGATCTGTGCGCGTCCGATTTATCGGCGATTATCAGTGCCGCGGCAAGCGCATTTACGGGCGTGCCGGTTTCCTCCTCGTGATTGCCTATAGCAGCTATTATCTGAGCGACTTCTCCTGCCGACATGCCCATACGTATAAGAATGTCGTACGCCAAAATCGCACCGGTAAGACCGTGATCTTTGCGGTTTATCGCGTTTCCTATATCGTGCATCCAACCTGCTATCGCGCCGAGCTCGACAGTGCGCGAATCGTAACCGAGCGTACTCAAAATATTCGAAGTGGTCTTGGACACATATCCCACATGCCTAAGCCCGTGCTCGGTATATCCCAAAACTTTTAAGTTGGAATTGCTCAGTTCGACGAGTTTGTTTACCTCGTCGTTGGCTTTCACGTCGGCGAGCGTTACGAGTTTTTCCATATTACTTCTTATTATTACCTTTCAATACTCGATATAACGGATCGTCCGAAAAATCGCGGTAATGGTCGTCAACCGTTCCGCCGAGCTGTTCGATAGCGCAACGTATTTCCATAAACTCGGCAAAATTACATGTATCGAGCAGCGGATAAAGATCGTCCGCCGCCCGTTCGTCGCCGTATCTGCCCATAAGCGCCGCGGCATACGCGATGTTATCGCCCTCCGCGAGCAACCGACGAAGCACTGCGAGAATATCGTCGTCGCCCTTCTCGCAGAACGTAAGAGGCTCGGCATAAAGCGCCAGCTTTTTAACGTCGTCCGTCTGCGCCGCGCGCTCCAAAAGATCGTCGCGCGCTTCGTCCGCACGGTCGCACAGCATCTCGACGCACTGCTCTTTAACGTCGTCGGCAATATCGCGCTCCGTCATTTCGAGATAGAACGAACTGTCTGCGCCGCCGAGTTCGGCTATAAGACTCATTGTGACCGTAAGAAGTTTCTCGTCGTCCGACGACAGCGCAAGCGCCTGAAGCTCGTCGATAAGATCGGGTTCGGTCGCTATCCTGTCGAAAAGAAGCGAATTGGGATTGCGGTCGCCGATACAGGATTCTTTGAGTATCCCGACAAGTTCGGTTACGGGAATATGATTGAAAAACTCCGACGGAGATATTCCGCCGAGCGATTGCGCCGGCGACGTTGCCCACGCATGATAGATCTTGTCCAAATCTTTGGCAAAATCGTCGGGCGAATCGTATTCGTCCTCATGCTCGTTGTAATATTTATCGGCAAAATTCTCGAACAGTTTGTCGAAATCAATAAAGTACATGTCTCTGTTGCTTATCATACGGTAAATCTCCTTGTCTTGTCTATACTATTTTTTTGCGCCCGCCGACTTTTCTATTTCGGCAAATGCTCGCACGGCTTCCGCCTTGGACGAAAATCCGAGCGCATAAACCACTCTTTCGTCGAACGCGGCGTCGGGACGGATTTCGTCCCACGCTTTTTTGAACACGTAATACGCTATATGCTTTTCGTCGCGACCGCTTTTTTTAAGATGCGATTTCGCTTTTTTTGCGATTTTGGCAAAACTTTCGGCGCTTCCCCGCGCAAGCGTAACGTACAGTGCGAATGCGGCATAATAACCTTGCGAATAACCGTTGCCGAGCGGAGCGCGCGACACTGTTACCGGGCTGTACGAAAGCTCGAGATAAACGCTTCGCGTGTTGTCTGCGGAATACAGCCCCGCAAGAATGACCGCTTTTACTATCGGCTCGACGTACGGCGACACGAGCGCGTCGAGCATTTTGTCCTCTATTCCAGCCGTAACCGAAAGTTTCCTCAGCGTATCGAACATGGATACGACGAGTTTTCTGCTGTTATGATACTCGAGCGTCAGGAAAAATTCGAGGCTGTACGCGAATATATCGCTCGAAATAAATTCTTCGTCGAGTTCCGATCTTGCCACGGCAAGCATCAGGTTTTCGACTATCGCGCCTATAACATCCTGCGGCGCTTCCTCGTCTACGGGCATTCGCGTTACATCGGACCGCGCGGAAAGATAGTAATACATCGCATTGAAATCGTCGTAAAATATGCGCGACAGTTTATACAACTCGTCGGCGGCACGTTTTTTTTCGCCCGAATTATACAGCAACTGCGCGTACAGCCGCCGCATATCCATTACGTTGTATTCTTCGATATATTTTTCGGCAAGCGCTATCGCGTCTTTCGCGGTACAGTATTCTATCGCGAGCTTGAACGCTCTGTACACGTGATCGCAATCGACAAAATCCGTCACGTCCGTTTGTTTAAGCACGTCCGGTATCTTGTCGTACTGCCCGGTCAGTTCGTACAGTCTGCACAAAAGCGTACCGGCAAGCGCGCCGTTCTTGCGTATTTCGAGCGCTGCTTTGAGCGCTTCGTCCGATTCCGGATATCTTCCCGCTTCCATCAAAATATACGCGCGCATGGCGAGCGCACTGTAATAGAACGGATCTTCGTCGAGACGTATTTTATCGAGCGCGGCAAGCGCTTTGTCGTAATCTTTTCGACCGAAGTATTTTTCGGCTTGCTCCATCAGCTTGCGAACGTTGTCGTAGCCGTGCGTGCCCGCATTGTAATCGAACGCAGCCTCCGCATCCGCTTCTATCGTATCGAGAATAACTCTGCTTATTTCGTAAAGTCTTTCGTCATCGTCGTCCGCAAACGTTTTGCCTGTGCCGTCGCGCATCGCGCCATGCGGAACGTCGAATTCGAATTCTATCGGACTTTCGGCAACGTCGCACCGTTTCGCTTCCCGATCCGAATCGTCGGTCGCAGCCCCGCCCGCAAACGCCAAAATCTTATTTTTGTGAGGCGCGGACGGCTGCGGAGCTTCGTCTGCGCTTTGCGCTTCGTCGCGAGACAGCCCGCTTTCTATCATGCCGAACTCGCCCGGCTCATACATGGCTTCTATGTCCATTATGCCGTAATCCTGTACGCCCAATATGTCTATACCCGCTTCGCCTATATCGAGAAGATACTCGTCGAGATTGCCGCCGCGCGACTTGATCCACTCTATGCACTCGATTATAGACTGCGGATCTTCGCGCAGAATCACGGTAGCCAAAAGATTGCGATATGCCGCGTCGCAATCGGGATATCGACGTATATGCATCATAAACTCGCGGAAAGCAAGCGTCAAAAGCTCATTGTCGTCGCTGTCCTGAACCATGAGCAAATACATCATTCCGAGCGCAAGATGAAATTCGGGATTATCACATTCGTCCGAAAATTTCAGAAGATAATCGATAGCCCCTTCGAAATCTTCTTCGTCCAGACATTCCGCGAACCGCGTTTTGAAATGCTCGGCTATGCCGTTTTTGTCAAACTTCGTAATCACTTAATAACCGTTCCTCAAACTAAGCGGTTTATTGGTCGGCGTTTTCGGCTGTCGCGTTCGATTCGGAAACAACCGCACCGTCCGATTCGCCGTTCGCTTCGACGTCGGCGCCGTTTTCGACTTCTGTTGAGTAGTTTACGTTTTCGGTTTCATGTTCGCCGCGAACGTTTTCTTCCGCAATTTCCGCGCCGCTTCCGTCCGCTTCACCGTATTCGTCCTCATTGCTTTCGAGCATTACCTGTTCGTGCTCTTTTTCGAGCCTGGCAAGATCCTCGCGCCTGAACATCGGAGTAAGAGGCGTGATCGAAGAGCCTTCGTCTATCGACTTTTTACGCTTTTTGGGGTTTTTATACGGCACGGGCGATTTCTTCTTGCCCGTTTGCTGCGAAGCCGATTCTTCGTCGATATCGCTGCCGCGCTTGACGAACGGCGTTGGCGCACCGTCCACTTTGTTGTAAAGAAATTTCTTGTAGCACGAATGGCAGTACACCGTTAGAACGAGCGCCGTAAACGAAAAGCCCAAAAATACGTACAGTATAGTCAGCAACATGGTTATGCCGGGTATGAGCGCCAACAGCGCAGGCGCTATCGCTATGCCGACGAACAGTATCGACTGAATGTTTGTGCCGAGCACGAAAAGGATAGAGTTTTTGATAAGCACCATCGGTCGCATTTTGAATGCGGCGTTCTGCGTTATAAAAAACGCAGTAAACAACGTCATAAACACAAGCATTATGCAAGCGAGAATTGTGCATATCACACGAAGCGCGACGGAAAACTCATACGTTTCGAAATAGCCTATCGTGAACATGAACAGCAAAAGCGTAAGCCCGAACGCGATACCTATAAACAGCGACGAAAGCCAGCACTTTTTTATACCGCGGAAAAAATCCTTGAAAGTGCGCGTCGGCTCCTCCCATATGAGTTTGCGCATAACGTACAGATTTCCGCCTACGCCGAGCGCGAATACCGCTATGCACGGCACAAGCAAGGCATATTGGAAAATCTCGTAATTAAACGCGAGCACACGACCTTGCTGTACGGCGTCTATCACAACGGGATAACCTACGAACAAGTTGGACGAATATCCGATCATGCTGTTGCTGATCGTAACGTTCATAAACGTCAACAGTATGACCGCTATCGCAGGCAGAGCGAAAAGCAAAGTCAACAGGTTCAACGCGACCATGGTGCCGAAACGGCGGAAGAACAAATATTTGAACATTCCCCATGCAGACATCTGCATTTGTTCCGGCGTAAGGTCGGGCTTATTGTCGTTGCCGAACATCATTCGCTGTACGAGCGATTTCTTTTTCTTTTTTTCGGTTGTCTTAGCTTTGGCCATAAAAGCTCCTTTATCTTCGATAAGCGTCTGTCGGGCGCGGGCTATGCCGCGCGTTCGGCAATAATGTTCATAAATAGATCGGTACCCGTAAGAAGAGCACGCTCGTCAAACGAAAACGTATTGCTGTGCAACGGCGAACGCCGCCCTTCCGCACCGACGCCCAACCACACCATGCATCCGCAAACTTTCAAAAGATAGTTTGAAAAGTCCTCTGCGGTGTTTCTCGGCGCCACCTCTACGGCTTGCTCGCCCATAAGCGCGCGGACTTTGTCTACCGCAAGCGCGTGATTGATAAGCGGCGGATATACGCTGCGTGTAATTATATCGTGCGTTGTGCCGAATCTGTCGTCGCACGCGAGCGCCGCGCGTTCTATATCCATCATAACGGCTTCGCATTTGTTCATATCGTAAAACCGAAGCGTATACTCGGACGCGCAACTGTCGGAAATTATATTCCGCGCCGCGCCGCCTTCTATTTTGCCGAGGTTAATAAGCGTGTTTTGCGCAGCCGCGGCGGCATATGCGGCATTTGCGATCTCTACGGACGCCCTTACCGCGTCTGCGCCCTTTTCCGGCACGGCGCAGTGCGAAGATACGCCCTTTACCGCACAGTCGAACTCGCAACAACCGGCAAACATGCCGCCGTAGCAATATCCGACTTCGCCTTCGTCGAGTTCGGGGCAGACATGCAAAGCATAGATCTCATCCACACCGTCGAGCACACCGCGCTCTATCATGACTTCGCTGCCGCCTATCCCTTCCTCGCCGAACTGAAAAATAAACCTAAGCGGTACGTTTGACTTTGCGCCGACTATGCGCGCAACGTTGAGAAGATTCGCCGTATGTCCGTCATGCCCGCACGCGTGCATAACTCCGTCGTGTGCCGCGAACCCGACCTTTGTAACGGCTGTATTTTCTGTTATCGGAAGCGCGTCTATATCGGCGCGGAACGCAAGTCTGCCTTTGCCGCTGCCCGAATCGCAATAAACGCCGGTTTCTATCATTTTAGGCTTGTACCCGAAGCGTTTAAGCTCGCTTACGATAAACTCCGACGTTTTATACTCGTGCCCCGAAATCTCGGCAAGCGCGTGCAATTTGCGGCGTGTTTCCGTAAGGTACTGCAAAGACATACTATCCATAATTACATTATACTACACGCCGACGTTTTTTTCAAGCAAAACGAGCATCTTTATCGGCGCAATTATAAACGGCATATAATAATAAATAAGCCGCGCGTGCTTGACATATGTACGGATAAAATGATATCATTTATACGTTCGAATCATTTCGGAGGCATAACATGAACGATAAAATAGCGGTAGTCGGCGCAACGGGTCTTGTCGGGCGCACGATGCTGAAAGTGCTCGAAGAGCGCAACTTCCCCATAAGCGAAATACATCTTTTCGCATCGGCACGCAGCGCGGGCAGCACCGTCGATTTCTGCGGCAAAGCAATTACGGTAAAAGAATTAAACGACGAAAATATCCGCGCGGCGGGCGTTGGGTACGCGCTGTTTTCCGCAGGCTCGGACGTCTCGAAGCGCTATGCGCCGGTATTTGCCGAGACGGGTGCCGTCGCCATAGATAATTCGAGCTGCTGGCGTATGGACAAAGACGTGCCGCTTGTAGTGCCCGAGGTCAATCCAGACGCGGCATTCGAGAACCGCGGCATAATCGCAAATCCCAACTGTTCGACCATACAAGCGGTCGTAGCATTAAAACCTCTGCACGACAAATTTAAGATCAAACGCATTGTTTATTCCACGTATCAGGCGGTATCGGGCGCGGGTCGGCTCGGCTGCGAAGATCTTGCGGCGGGCGTGAGCGGCGTAAAACCCAAAAAGTTCCCCTATCCCATCGCATACAACATTCTTCCGCACATCGACGTTTTCACAGACGACGGTTACACCAAGGAAGAAATCAAAATGATCAACGAAACGCGTAAAATACTCGGCGACGATTCGCTCGCGATCACCGCTACGACGGTGCGAGTTCCCGTGCTTTACGGCCACAGCGAAAGCATCAATATACAATTCGAAAAAGCGATAACGCGCAAAGCCGCGCTCGAGGCGTTAAAGTCGGCGCCCGGCATTGTAGTGCGCGACGATCCGCAAAACAATATCTACCCCATGCCGCTCGACGCGGAAGGTCGCGACGAGGTTTTCGTCGGTCGGGTACGCGAGGATCGTTCCGTCGAAAACGGACTCAACATTTGGGTTGTTGCGGACAACATAAGAAAAGGCGCGGCGACCAACGCCGTTCAGATCGCAGAACTTCTTCGTTCGCGCGGAAATCAGCCGCACAAACACGTATAAAATTCCAAACCCAACACGAGGTAACCTATGTCATTATTCAAAGGCTGCGGCGTCGCCATGGTAACGCCATTCGACCGCAACGGCAATATCGACTGCGACGTGCTCGGCAAGTACGTAGACTTTCTTCTCGACGGCGGCGCGGCGGCGCTTTTGCCGTTCGGCACTACGGGCGAACCTGCCACGGTAACGCCCGAGGAATACGAAAATGCTACCCGCTTCATCATTAAACGGGTCAACCGCCGAGTACCTGTAATAGTGGGAACGGGAAGCAACAGCACCGCAACGGCGGTTCGGCACACTGCCGACGCGAAGCGGTTTGGCGCAGACGCCGCGCTCGTCGTAACGCCGTACTACAATAAATGCACGCAACGCGGCATACTCGAACATTACAAAGCCGTAGCCGACGTCGGTTTACCCGTCATCGCATATAACGTACCGACGCGCACCTGTGTAAACATTGCTCCGGCAACGGTCGAAAAACTCGCCGCTATCGACGGCATTGCGGGCATCAAGGAAGCGAGCGGAGACATAGATCAATTTCAAGCGGTTGCCGAAATTTGCGACAAAACGGGCTTCGAACTTTATTGCGGCGACGACAGTCTTACCACGATCGCAATGGCGCTGGGTGCGTCCGGAATAATCTCCGTTGCCGCAAACCCCGCCCCGCGCGAAATGGCCGAACTGTGCGCTTTGTGCGAACGCGGCGATTATGCTGCGGCACGTGCGCTTCAATTCAAACTGTCTGCGTTTATCCATGCATTATTTTGCGAAGTCAATCCCATTCCCGCAAAGAAAGCGATGCAGCTTATCGGAATAGACGTCGGTGCGCCTCGCCTGCCGCTTACCGAAATAGAGCCGGAACACGCGATCGTGCTCGAAAACGCAATGCGCGCCGCGGGGGTGCTGAAATGAAAAAGGCGTTTATTTTCGGCATAAGCGGAACAATGGGCAAAACGCTTGTCGCGCGCGCCGCGGATTTCGGATACGAGATCACGGGCGGGTTCGATAAAGTGCCTGCGGACGGGATACCTACATTTACCGACATTCGCGACGTGAATGTGCCGTTCGACGTTATTATTGATTTTTCCATACCGTGCACGCTTGCGGCACTCGTCGCTCTCGCCTACGCCAAGCGCGTTCCTGCGGTAATAGCCACCACAGGCTATAACGACAGCGAGCTGAAAATGATTCGCATGCTCTCCCAAAAAGTGCCCGTATTCAGATCTGGCAATATGAGCTTGGGCGTAGCCGCGGTAAAAGCGGCGGCACAAACGGTACAGAAGATACTCGGCGACGGCTTCGATATCGAAATAGTCGAAAAGCACCACAACCGCAAAATAGACAATCCGTCGGGCACGGCGCTCATGCTTGCAGACGCGCTCTCGCCGCGAGAAAATCAAACGGTCAACAGATTCGGCAAACGCAGCCGCGGCGAAGTGGGAATAACTTCGGTGCGCGGCGGAACGGTCGTCGGCGAACACGAGATAGGCTTCTACGGCGACGACGAAATCGTTACCCTATCACATTCTGCGCGATCGCGAAAGCTGTTTGCGGCAGGCGCTTTCAAAGCCGCCGACTTACTTTTGAGCGTAAAGTCAAGCGGCATGTACGACATGGACGATATAATAAATTCGGTAAATTAAAAAATCACCGCGGCAGGCGGTGATTTTTTATAAGCATTAAAACTTGATGTCGAGCTGGACTGCCTTGTTTGCGGCAAGTTTAAGCCCTATCAAAAGCCCCTGCGTATCGTCGAACTTCTGTGCATCGACCTTTTTGGGCGGCTTTGCCGTCTTGGGAAATTGCACGTCGATAGTCGTTGCTCTGTGCGCTTTGAGTTTGACGGTAAGCGAGCCTCTCGGAATATCCCAATCCATGGAAACGATTTCCACTTTTGCACGAGTCTGAAAACCGGTGAGCGATCCTTTGCCCATTGCATTGCAGGGCGCGGGCAGCAAATGAATCAGGTTAGGCGTAGACTGGACGAGCGACTCCTGTATCGCACCAGATACTATCATATTCACGTACGGAACAGGCTGCGCCCATACGTCCTTTTTGCCGCTGCCCATGCCGCGCCAATCGCAATCGGCAAACATGAGATTGTTCATCGCCATGCCGCGAACGAGAGCGTTGATTTCTTCGTACATTTGATCTCTGTCGCACAACCGAGCATATACATCGGCATAACGCGCGAGCGCGTTAGCCGTCATATTTCCGCGCGCGGTAATATTCTTTTTACGCGCGGTCGTATTCATAGCCTTACAAAGTTCGGCGTCGTCTCGGCTACGGTAATCGGGATATACGGGATAGTACAGCGCGAGCGACGGAGACGCGGGATTATCGGTACAGCGGTCGTCTATGAACTCACTTACCGTACCGTCGTTATTGTACTTAAACGGCGGGATCTTTTTAAGCATGTCTTCCCACTTGATGACGTCCGCTTTATTGAGCGCCGCAGCTTTCGCGCCCTCGACAAGGTTTGTCAAAAGACTTTTCGCAACCGCAAAGTCGATCGTCGCATTCTTTGCTATAGCATGCTCTTCTCCCGATCCGACAAGATTGCCGGGCGTGGTAAACGGCGAATACGACGGCGACGATTCGTAATATTTGAGATCGACAAGCTTGAAGAAATCTTCGTAAAATCTCGCAACCTCAACCATAAACGGGATAGCGCGCGTCTTTAAGAATTTCTGATCGTCGGTAAACAACGCATAATCGTAGAACAAATTCGCAAGCCAGCCCGCAACGCCCGTAAAATGCAACATCGCTTCGCTTATGTCGCCCGGATACCCCGTAGACGGCGACATCGTATACGGCACGAATATACCGTGACAGCCATATAAGCGCGTAGCGTTATACTTAAACGCTTGCATGTTGGCTTCGTAGTGAGCAAAAACGCTTTCAGCAAAATCGCACAGGTTGCCGCCGAGCGCCATATCGTATACGGCTTGCAGATCGCCCGACGCATTTATCTGCGCGTCTACGGCTTTGTAATCTCCGCACCACAATCCGTACGGAGCAAGCGGACGCGCGTCGGGACGAGTACCCGTGATCATTAAGTACCTGCCGAACGCCCACAGTTTTTCCATAAGCGCGGATTCGGTATCGCCGCTCTGAACGGCGTCGGCAATCGCCTTATCCACAAACATATCGCGATCTTGCGCGTCTGCGTCGAAATCGAGTTCCGCGGAGTAAAACAGTTTTTGATGTAAAACTTGATGTTCTTTGAACAGCTTGTCGTACGGAAGTTTGATCTCCGCAATGGCGGTTTTACATTCTTTCCACGCTTTGTCGCGCTGTCCCTCGACAAACGGTTTTATTATAACGAGAATCTTTTCCGCGCCCTTGAACACAAGTCTGTCGCCGACGATTTCCTGCCTGCCCTGAAACGGTATGATCTTTGCGACGGCGCCGAAATCCGTTCCGTTGGACGACCGCGCCGAATAATACAGCAAAAAGTTTTCGCATTTGACGTTAACGTTTTCTGGCGTGGCGCTGACCGCTACGGGCGTTCTCGCATTGAACTTGTCGTGCATGGCGAATCTGAAACTCGCGTCGATGCTCTTTTGCCCCGCACGCGTGATCTCGTACACGATTATATCGCGTGCGCGCGAAACGAACATATTGCGCTCGTAACGCGTAGCGCCGTCCTTAAACGACACCGACGCTTCCGCACCGTCCATATCGAGCACGCGCGTGTACTCCTTGGCGGCTCGGTCGAGATCCATATCTATAATAAAATCGCAAAGCGGCAGAGGAGACGAAAGTTGCGGTCTGTAACCTTTGCGTATAAGCTCGGTAGACATAATTTTTTCGGCGCCGATAAAATCACCGTCGTCTATTTTTTTACGCACGGCATCGCGCTTATCCGCTACGTCCTGCAAAACGGAATCTTTGCCCTGCCACCAAAGATCGCCGTGCGTGATCATTATGACGTCGTTGGCAGCACCGCCGTACACAGACGCGCCGATAACACCGTTGCCGAGCGGCAACCCTTCGCGCCATTGACTCCCCCACCACGAAGAAGGCTGTGAAAATTTAAGTGTATTTTTCGGTTTTCGTGCAACTGCCATTAAAACTACCTCTTATTCCTTTTATGTTTTCGTTGACAAGTATACCACTTTTTTTACGCTTTTGTCTACTGTTCCGCGCTCTTTTTTAACCATAAAAACGCTTTTTTCTTTAACAAAAGCCGTTTTAGCGCCGAAATCGGCTTGCTACGGCACCGTTATGTCGCCGAGCTGTTTTTATCGACCCGATAAAACACTTACGTATGCTTGTCCGTTTTCGCCGTCGAACCGCTATGTAAAGCAAAAGCCGCGCAATGCGCGGCTTTGAGTTAAAGACTTCCGAACGTGCGTTTCAGCACTATACCTCCTCGCAAGTTGTTTCCCAGATATGCCTCTCTGTTATCCAACAGCGCCGTATTCCACTCGTCGATCTGATCTATCGCATTATCCGTACTCCAAGCTGTAGCGGGGTTGTATTCCGTGTATTCGATCTTGTTCGGCGTTCCGCCGTCCACTTCGAGCGTGAAGCTGTCAGCAAAACCGTAAGGCAAACGCAAAGTTATCGTTTCGACGCCGTTAAAGCTGTACTCGTACTCGTCGAGAGATCCGTCGGCTTTAAGCGTTATCTTGGTGACCGAACGCGCCGACGGGATAGTCAACGTGATTATCGAACGGTTGCCCTCGTACGTGGAAACCGAATAAGTTTTGCCGCTGCGCGTGATAGACGGGGTTTTATCTATAATCTCGCTCGTATTGTAATTGACCGATTTATAGTAATAACCTTTTTCGCTGTCCCACTCGAGATCGACAGAATTGCGGATAAACTTATAAGCCATAAGATCGCTTACTACGATGCGCTGAGTCGGCGTATCGCCCGAATACGTCAATTCGTAAACCATGGAATCGTTATAGATAAAATCGGTATACGCGTACGGCGAAGTTACGGACTTGGCATAGTCTGCTCCGAAACCGCCGGAGAAAAGCGCGACGATGACGGCGATAACCGATACGGCCGCAATGCCGAAATAGTTTTTATAATTGACTGCGACTTTTTCCTTCTCGATGCGTTTGACCGTCTGTTCGGTGAACTTGCCCTTTTTGGCGCGATCCTCCACCCTTTCGGTGACGACGCGCTGAACGCGGATCGTACGCTTAGGCAGCTTTTTGGCGACCTTGTCGAACAACACTTTCGTTCTGTCGAGGTAAGGCGCTACAACTCCGAGCGTCGCCGTAAACAATGTCATGATAACGGGCAAAAGCACGAGCGGCATGAGTCCCGTAAGCGCAACTATCGTCGGCATAACGAGCGGCAGGCAGAATGTGACGGGTATGACATAAAGGAACAGTCTGTCCATTCCGAACCCAAACCGTTTGTTAAACTTATTTTTGAAGCAAGCCGAAACCAAAAGAACCGCTGCAAGAAGCATGCCGAGCCAAGACGTCACAAACGAATATGCGGGGCAAGCAAAGCTCATTACGGCGCCGACGAGCGCAAACAGCATTGCCGTGCCGCGAACGGCGTCGGATGACGTTACTTTGAACAGCTTTTTGAAAACAGTCGAGAATCCGAACGCACCTGCGAGCGACACGAGCATTGCGGCTATGAGGATACCCGCATTGAAATGGCGCACGCTTATGATCGAGTGTATGGGAAGCACGCCGAAACCGCAAAGCATAAGCGTTACCAAAAAATATGCGGCAAACGATGCGATAAGCGTGCAAATCACGGTCAGCAGGTTTGCGACCGCCGCTTTGAACAGTTTTTTGACAGAGAACGCTTTTTTAACGGCAAGCACGGCGACCGCCGCAATCGCGAGAGCAATGATTACAGCGCCTATCACGTATGACGCAGTTGCCGTGTACGCGACGGTGCCGCCGTCGAGATACGTAAAGTATACAAGCTCGCCGCTTGCGTCGGGCGCGGCGAAAACGTCTGTCGAATTCCCTATCGAATCCAAATAATCTTTCAAAAAAGCCGCCTGTTGATAGACAACCGATTGCGACAAGTTCGCGGCGGTGTCGAGCTGTGACTGCGCCGCGTCGGTTCCGCCGAGCACGGCGACCTGTATCGCCGGCACTTCCCCGAATACCGCAATCGCGCCTTTGTTTTTGTATTCGTCCGCAACGGAATCGGGCACTACGGACAGATTGAGCGCATTACCCGAAGTTTTTGCATAAGCGTTGAAATAATCGAGCCCGGCGTTCGAAGCGTCCACAACGGCAAGCGTTCCGGCATTGCCGAACGAATCCAGGCTAAGCCCCGCTTTTGCCCGCGACACGGCATCGCCGAGCCCCGTGAACGATTCGAAGAAAGCGTTTGCGCCGAAGCTGTTGTCAAGGTCTTCCGTAAAAACGACGATAATATCGTTTGCAAATTCGGTCTTGGCTTTTGCGTATACGGAAAGCGTCTGCATAAGGTTCGCCACAAACGACGAATTTTCCACCGCGCCCTCGGTATCGGGTCGCGCGTCGTAGCGCGCCGTGATTATTATCGCGTCGGACGTGTTGCCGTCCGCAGTTGCTTTGGACGGTATCGCCGCGATTATGTTCGTCAGCTCCGTTCCTACGAGATATGCGTCGTATCCCAACCGAGTCTGAGCTTCGGCGGAAAGCACCGATGTCTGAACGGTAACGGTAGGCACCGGCAGATTGCCGTTTCGCGCCCAATCGGTACGAGTAACTATGGGATCGTCATTGTTGTCGTCGTCGGGCTTATCCTCGTCAACGAGCGTAAAACCGCCCTTCTCGAGTTCGCCCGTTATATAATCGCGCGCGGCGGAAATTCCGTCCGCCGTCATAGACGAACGTGAGGTCTCGCACAGTTTTACTATATGGGCGTTGACCGAATCGTAATAATCTCCGTCGTATGCCGAAGGCTTGTAACCGTACGCTCCGTCGATCGCCGAAAACACGAGCATAAGAACGGCAAACAACGCAATTACCGGATAGTAAATGCGTTTGAAAAGTTTGTTCATGCCGCCCGTTTTTTCGGGCTTGCTCTTTTCGGGCTTCGCGACTTTCGATTTTTTGGACTCGGTCGGTTGTTCGACAGGCATGTCCGCATCCACGGGCGCGGCGGCAACCGATTCGTCGGGCGTTTGCGCTCCGTCGTTTTGCTCGGTCTCCGCGACTTCCGGCGTATCGTTAAGCTCGGTATCTTTTTCGTTTAAGGTTTCTTCGTTACTCATTACTGCTCCGAATACAATAATAGTTATATTGATATTTTAGCATACTTCGGCGATTATTACAATTAAAATGACCGCTTTTTTCAAAATTTTTATCTTGACAGAGGATCATGCTGCGGTTATAATAGCATTATGCAACAATCGACGATTTTTTCGATACTGATGATCCTGCTGTCACGGCGCAAGGTTTCGCGCGAGTACCTCGCCGAAAGGTTTTCGGTCAGCACGCGCACGGTATCGCGGTACTTGACGATCTTGGAAGATGCGGGCGTTCCGATCGTAGCCGTGCCCGGAAGAAACGGCGGCGTGACGCTTACCGACGATTATACTATAGACAAAACATTTTTATCCGAAGCGGAAACCAACAGGCTCATATCCGCGCTCGAAAAGACGGCAGCGCACTTTGACGACAAGGTAAACAATGCGATAATAGCCAAGCTCGACAACGTAAACAAAAGCCGCGAACGCGACAATTACGTAATAAAACAGGACGAACTGTATATCGACTGCGATTACGCACAGTCGGCTGTGATACGCGCGCGACTCAAAAGTCTTTCGTCCGCAATAGAACAGTGCCGCGCAGTCGACATAAAGTACACCGACGCGCGCGGATACGTATCCTACCGCACCGTCGAGCCGTATACGGTGGTATTCAAAGCAGGCGCTTGGTACATATACGCCATGTGCAGGCTTCGCGGCGATTTTCGGCTATTCAAAATTTCGCGCATAAGCGATATACGAATAACGAGCAAACGTTTTATAAAATGCGAAAGCAAGCTGATAGAAAAACTCGAACTCGAATTTTACAACGAGGTGTATATCGATCTCGAAATGGAAGTATTCCCCGCCGTTGCCGAAAGCGTGTCCGATTGGCTCGGGCATGACGCAATAACAGAACGCGGCACGAAACTCGTAGCGATAGCCGAAGTTCCGTATACCGATTCACTCGTAAAACGCCTGCTGTCGTACGGGTCGTCGGTCAGGATATTGCAGCCCGACGAACTTGCCGAAAAACTCAAAGAGGAAGCCAAGCGCATGATCGACTTGTATTCCGATTAATCGCATGCGGACACATCGGTCATCCTCCGACGCGCATATAATCGATAAAATTGCGCACACTATACGCATGGAAGAACAACATCACGATTATCATGATACCATTAAAGAAGCTGCTGAAATAGAAGACGGCGGTGAAGCACCCGAAGATCGCGAACGCAGACTCGATTCCGAAGCGGCATACGAAGTGCTTGCCGTCACGTCGTCCATGGGCATGCTCGGCATGGAAAATCAAGCGGCGAATCTTTTACAGCTCGAACTCGCGCAAGAGCTGTTATACAATCTCGATCCGGATACGCATAACAACGACGACACCTTCAACAGATAGATCTTTCGCAAGCCGCAAATTCATTTGAAGATCCGACTGGTTTTATAAAAACCGCTCGGATCTTTTTGCGTTTGCGAAAATGCCGACCGAAAATAAAGAGAATTTCGTCCAACAAGCACAAAATGCTTGCAAAACCCGAAAAAATATGGTACACTCAATTTGCTTTTGCCGGTGTGGTGGAATTGGCAGACGCGCCGGACTCAAAATCCGGTGGGCTAATAACCCGTATCGGTTCGACTCCGATCACCGGCACCAAAGACGATAAAGGTTGAACCTTTAATTCGTCAATAGCCTTGTCGTTATCGGCAAGGCTGTTTTTTGATTTCACTGTCGCCGACATCGCATAAGTCCGCCGTTGCACTCGGCTTGCGATCGGAAAACCGCAAACGGCATAATCGGACACGAAGATTTCGATACGCAATGTCACATTAAAATATTTTGGAGATCGGCATATGAAAATAACCGTTATAAACGGCACCGAAAAGCACGGCGTAACATATAAGCTCAAAGAACTGTTTTTACGAAATTTCGAGTCTGTTGCCGAAATAACGGAATTTTATTTGCCTAAAGACTGCCCCGCATTTTGTGCCGGCTGTACAAGTTGTTTTATGCGCGGCGAAGATACTTGTAAAGATTACACGCACATAAACGCAGTCGAAAAATCGCTTATGCAAGCCGATTTGATCGTAATGACCTCTCCCGCTTACGTCATGCACACCACAGGCGCAATGAAGGCGCTGTTAGATCATTTCGGTTATCGTTGGATGCCGCATAGACCTGCCGCGGAAATGTTCGGAAAACGCGCCGTCATTATTACGCAATGTCTCGGCGCAGGCGCAAAATCAACGGCAACCGACATCAGACACAGCCTGTCTTGGTGGGGCATCTCGAAAATCGCAGTATTTCGCGGCGCGCTTATGAGCGGCATCGCATGGAACGATCTGCCCGAAAAAAAGCGCACAGATTTTACAGACAAAGTCAATAAACTTGCCCGAAAATTCGCAAGAATAGATTATTCAAAACCCGCTCGCACAAAAATATCGACTAAGGTCAAGTTCGCGCTATGTCGTTTTATACAAAAGCGAATACATAAAATCGGCGCGCCGAGTCTCGATAACGAGTATTGGCTCGACAACGGGTGGCTCGGGAAAAACCGCCCGTGGAAAAACGATCCGAAGCGCAAACCTTAAATGCCGCCGACTATCAGTTGCAATCCGAACCTTGCGCATTTCATGATATAGTGTAGGCACGGGAACAAGGCTTTTAATGAAAGTCTTGCCCGAACGATAACACAAGCAATTTCGAAATGATATTTCATTAAAATGCTTCATCAACGAGACAGACAATAGCCGTGAAGTGTTATAACAGTGAGCGAGGCTCCGACACGATATCGGCGAGGTGATTATGAAAAAGACCGCAAATTCGATAACCGCTGCTTTATGCGCTGTGCTATTGTGCCTGTCTCTCGTCGGTTGCACACCCGAAACGGAATACGACGGCAAAACGATAACCAAGATCGAAACCGTTCGGACGGAAGGCATGGACGCATTTCCCTGTTCGTATTTGCGCACGTTCGACTTCGAAGCGTACACGATCACAGACATGCGCGTCGCCGATCCTAATACAGTCGAAGAGCTTGTACCCGAAAGCAAGCGCGATCTTTTTAACAATCCCCTGCCCGTCGCAACGTTCGACGGCGATAAAGCCGACGGGTTTGTAAATAAAGCGAAATCGCTCGGTTTCTACACTTGGAAAGACCGTTATGTAACGACCGAAGAAATTTCGGACATGGGCAGCGAAACCGTTACCGTTTACTTCACCGACGGCACTGTTAAATCCACGTATTTATATGCGAAATATCCGCGCCGATACGAAGAAGTAAAATCGACGTTCGGAGAAATCATCGGCGCCGACATGTATATGCGGTAATTCAACACCGTCGATGGGAGATTTTTATGATAGGTCTTATGCGTAATAAAGTCAAACTGTGCGATCACGACCCGCGATGGGAATCCGAAGCCGAACGAACGATCTCCGTTCTCAAATCGGTACTCGGCGGCGTAGCCGTCGATATTCGGCATGTCGGCAGCACGTCCGTGCGTTCGATAAAAGCCAAGCCCATAATAGATATAGCCGTAGCGGTCACCGATTTTCGGGCGCTTCTCGAGCTTAAGGACGCACTGTCGAAAAGAGGGATTCATTACCGTCAAGCGATAGACGCTTCGGGCGAGATCATCCCGCCGCCCGTAGATTTTTCGACGGTTCGACAACTGCTTTTCGCTTGCGGAAGCTATTGCGACGGCACGGGCAACATTCAAACGCATTTCATACATGCTGCGCTTGAAAACAGTCCTGAATTTGAAAATTATATAAACTTCCGCGATTTCCTCGCCTCACACCCGCGCGACGCCGAGGCGTATGAAGCGCTTAAAATATCGCTCGCCGAAAAGTATCCGAACGATCGGCTGTCATACACTTTGGGCAAGGACGCGCTTATAAACCGCATATTCGAAAAGATCCGCGCACGCTCGTATCTCGGAAAGACCGTCGACATTATCGTAGACAGACCGCTCGGAAGCACGCACCCTACCGATTCGGGAATCGTATACCCTATAAATTACGGCTACATTCCGAATACGCGCGCAGGCGACGGCGAACCGATAGACGTTTACATTCTCGACGAAAACAAAAGCATCGAGTCTTGCCGCGCGCGAATCATCGCCGTCGTATACAGATCGGACGACGAAGAGGACAAACTCATCGCGGCGATAGGCGGCGCGGATTTTTCTCGCGACGAAATAAAAGGTTATATAGATTTTCAAGAACGGTACTTCGATACCGAATTGGAATTAGCACGAGATTATCGGCGGCGCTCGGAATGACGCGATTTGCGTGTTTCCGCCGTTTTACCGTCGATCGGTATTTATTCCGTCCGTCAGCTGCGCCATATTGAAAAATTTTCCTTTATCTCTGACGATGAGCTATATTCCGACGGTCATGGCAAAAACCAAATACGCCGCGTCGAAAAGCAGTTCCGTGATTCCCCGCATAACAAATCATTCTTCGATGCTTTGAGGGATATTCAATTAAGCTCGTCGTAAAGCCGCTCATACTCTTTGGCGCTGACGTTCCAAGAAAAATCGGTACGCATGGCGCGGTCTACGAGGCTCTGCCATTTGTCGGGATAATACTTATACAGTCCGACGGCGCGGTCTATTGCGTTGAGCATATCGTCGGCGGCATACCTCGCAAACTTATACCCGTTGCCGAAATCACCGTTATATGCGTCGGTGATCGAATCTTTAAGCCCGCCCGTTTCGCGAACGATCGGGATAGTTCCGTAACGGCACGCCATCATCTGCGAAAGACCGCACGGCTCGCTCTTGCTCGGCATCAAAAAGATATCCGCGCCTGCGTATATTTTGTGCGAAAGATCTTTATTGAACGCAATTACCGCGCACAACTTGTTGCCGTAAAGCTCTTGCATGTGACGGAAATAGTTTTCATAATCGTGATCGCCCGTTCCGAGCACAACAAACTGAACGTCGCGCGACAAAATATCGTTCATCGCGGCTTTAACGATATCCAAGCCCTTGTGCGCGGCAAGCCGAGTTATCATGGCGATTATCGGAGTATCGGGACTGACGGGTAATCCGAGCATTTTTTGCAACTCGGCTTTATCTATCGCTTTCCCCGTTTTGTCATCTGCGGTATAATGCGCGAACAGCGCGGGATTTGTTTCGGGATTGTACGAGACCGTATCGACGCCGTTGAGTATACCGCGGAGTTTGTGCGTATTCCTTACGAGTATACCGTCGAGAGTGCGCCCGTATTCCCCGCCGAGTATTTCTTCGGCATAAGTCGGGCTCACGGTCGTAACGCAATCGGAATAGTCTATAGCACCGCGCATGAGATTTATTTCGCCGAAGTGCTCTATACTGCCGAACTCGTGCTCGGGAATACCGAATACGTCGCCGATCATACATTTGGCGAACCAGCCTTGATATTCTATGTTGTGAATGGTAAAAACGGTCTTTATACCGCCGTAGCCTTCCGCGCCGTACATATAAAACAGTTTGTAATAAATAGGCACGAGCGCCGTTTGCCAATCGTTGCAATGCAAAACATCGGGCATATAGTCGAGGCGCGGCAGAATATCGAGCACGGCTTTTGAAAAGAACGCAAAACGTTCGCCGTCGTCGTGATGTCCGTACAAGCCGTTGCGCTTAAAATAATACTCGTTGTCTATGAAGTAGAATACGGTGTTCCCCTCTTTGAGCCGGAACAGACCGCAATACTGATTGCGCCAAGACAGTTGCACGAACGTCCAACAAACGAATTCCAAATCTTTGCGGCGTTCTTGCGGAAAACTGCCGTACAACGGCAGAATGACGCGCGCTTCGTACTTATCGCCGTCGTTAAGCGCGCGCGGAAGGCTGCCCATGACTTCGCCGAGTCCGCCCGTGCCCGCAAACGGGAACGCTTCGGAACACACGAAAAGTATCTTGCGCTTTTTGCGGTTTAACTTCTCGGCAGACTGCTGCGTCTTTACTACGGGCTGCGGTTTAACGTCCGATCGATTCGACTTTACTACGGGCGATTTTGCGGACGCGGCGTTTTTTGCGGGCGGTTTTTTTACCGCCGATTTTACGGTTTTGTTCTTATTGTCTTCCGACATGATTATCTCCGAAATATTATTTTTTAGATGACTGCGCACTTTGCTATAAAGTACGGATGAGTTTCGTGACCTGACAGCGTTCTGCCCTCCAAAATAGTTACGAGTTTATCTGCGATCACGCAGTTAAGCGTGCTGTTCCTGCCTATTACGGAATCTTGGAACACTATCGAATCGGTTATCTTCGCACCCTTGGCTATCTTTACTCCGCGGAACAGTATGGAATTTTTGACTTCGCCCTCGATGACGCAGCCGTCGGCTATGAGCGAATTTGTCACGACCGCTTCGCTGCATATCTTACACGGCGCGCTGTCGCGCACTTTCGTATATATGTTTGCTCCGTCGCGGTAGAACAATTCGTCGCGTATGCGCTTGTCGAGCAGTTCGAGCGAGTGTTTGTAATAATTGCCTATATTGTCTATATTCGCAAAATACCCCTCTTGCATATATGTGAATATGCGGTAGTCTTTTGCGCCCTTGACGAGCACATCGCGCGAAAAACTGTTGTAATTGTGCTCTGCGGAATTTTCGATCACGGACAGCAAAAACTTTCTGTTCATTACGAAAATGTTTGCGAAAACGATTTTTTCGCCGCTCGCTTTATCCGTGTTGATAACTTTGGTAACACGTCCGTCGCAATCGGTTTCGATTATCGTGCGCGGCTTTTTGTTTACGAGTTCTTTCTTTCGCGCGACTACGGTTATGTCGGCGTGCCTGTCTATATGCGCTTGCACGACGGCGGCGATGTTAATATTGCAAACGTTGTCGCAATCGCTCATAACGACGTATTCTTCGTCCGAATGGCGCAGAAAAGGCTCTATGTTCCTGATGGCGCCGAGCCGAGAACTGTACGGACCCGTATCGCCCGCACCGAAAGGCGGAAGCATGATGAGTCCGCCGTTTTTACGCGACAGGTCCCAATGTTTTCCGCTGCCCACGTGATCCATAAGCGATTGATAGTTGGTTTTGGTTATTACGCCGACCTTGGTTATGCCGCTGTTGACCATGTTGGAAAGAACAAAGTCTATCAGCCTGAACCTACCGCCGAACGGAACCGATCCTATCGAGCGCACAGACGTAAGTTCGCCTATATCCTTGTCGTGAAGATTTGCGAATATTATTCCGAGAGTTTTCATGCCTTTGCGCCTCCGTTTTCTACTATCTCGCCCGCTTTGAGCTTGGACCCGTCGCGGATAACGGTATTCCTGCCGATCAGCGTTATATGCATTTTATCGGACGTTTCGTCGCCGATCACGGAATCTTTGCCTATGACGACGTTTTCGTCCACCATGCCGTAATTCATTCTTACGTTCTCTCCGATCACCGACCCTTGCATGACGACGCTGTTTTCCACAACGGCGCCCGCCTTGACGGTAACGCCCTCGCCGATCACCGAATTTATAACGGTGCCGTATATCTCGCAGCCCGTTGTCATAACGGAGTTCACGAACCTGCCCGATTCGCCGATATACGACGGCGGCAGAGGTTCGTTTCTCGAGTATATCTTAAACGACGGATCGGCAAGATCGAATACGGGATCGTCGCCCAAAAGATCCATGTTGGCTTCCCAAAGGCTCGTGACCGTACCGACATCCTTCCAATACCCCGAAAAAGAATATGCGTACAGTGCGCAACCCGCGCCGAGCATTTTGGGTATGATGTTTTTTCCGAAGTCGTTAACGGACGACTTGTCCGCTTCGTCGGCTATAAGTTCCCTAACAAGGACGTCTTTTTTGAATATGTAAACGCCCATGCTCGCATGGTTGCTTTTCGGCTGCTTTGGCTTTTCTTCAAACGACGTTATGCGCCCCGTCTTGTCGAAATCCATTATGCCGAATCTGCTCGCCTCGTCTTTCGGCACGTCTATAACGGCGATAGTGCAATCGGCGTTATGCGAAATGTGTTCGGCGAGCATTTTGGAATAGTCCATCTTGTAAATATGATCTCCAGAAAGAATGAGCACGTTTTCGGACTCGTATTCGTCGAGAAAATGCATATTCTGATAGATCGCGTTTGCCGTGCCCTTATACCATTCTCCGCCCGCCTTTGCCTGATACGGCGGAAGCGTATGAACGCCGCCGTAGCTCCTGTCGAGATCCCACGGCTCGCCCGTGCCGACGTATTCGTTGAGAACGAGCGGCTGATACTGCGTCAAAACGCCCACCGTGTCTATGCCCGAGTTTGTACAGTTGCTCAGCGTAAAGTCGATAATCCTGTATTTTGCGCCGTACGAAACCGCCGGCTTTGCCACGTTGTTAGTGAGCGCGTAAAGGCGCGTGCCCTGTCCGCCCGCAAGCAACATCGCGATGCACTTTTTCTTCTTCATATTCGCTCCTTATTAGACATTACTGCCGTTTATTACTTGTTTCGTTGTCAACCGAGCTCCAACTCGAGTCCGTCGTAAGCCGCTATCGCGCCGCGTTTTTCGGCTTCGGGCGCAAACTCGTCGTAAGTCTGTCCGCCGTTATGCGAAAAATGATTGAGCACTATTTTCGTGTCGGCGCGCACAAGCCCCATGCCTCTCATTTTTTCCGCCGTATCCATACACGATCCCATGCTCATATGCGATCTGGTGTAATCGCCTTTAAGCCCCAAACACCCGGTGCAATCGAGCGAAACGAGATCATACGGCTTTTCTTTTGCGAGCGCTTCCCACGTCTTTTGCGGAAACAGTCCCGTATCGTTTGCGTAAAGAATACGTTTCCCGTCCACATTGCTTTCGATCGAATATATTACGGGCGAAGTTTCGGGCGCGTGATCCGCCCACAACGGCAGCACCGTATATTTGCCGCCCGAAACATCGAAGCGTTTCCCTTCCTCCGCGAGCACAACGTCTGCGCGGCTGTTTGCCTGATCGGTCATTTCTTTTATGAGTTCGTACCCCGATCGGGCGGCGTAAAACATTGCCGTCGCGTGTTCGTGAGAATAACAGTCGCGGGCTATCTCTATATCGCCTACGTAAAGATGATCGGAATGAGAGTGCGTTATAAGACATGCCGAAATTTTTCCGAGGTCCAATCCGTAGCGGAGACAGTGCGAAACAGTATCGGCATTGAAGTCGATCAACAATTCATTGTCTATAAGCGCTTGAGAGCGCGACCGCAAATTTCTGCCGCCGCGCTCTCTCGACTCTACGCAAACACGGCACCCGCAAAACAAGGACGGAACGCCCTCGAATGCCCCTGTGCCGAGATACTTGATTTTCATGTAATGCTCCCTTAACGGGACGCAAAACCGATCGTCTGTCGCATAATACACGTCCCTGTCGTTTATGACATTATTATAACACATAATTATGCGATATTCAATAGTATTTCGAAATTTTTATCGATATTTGTTTATATCGACATTTTACTCCCAAACGCGTCAGACCGCGTCGATATGCCACGCGAATCCCGTAAAGTCTGGAAGCCTCGGCAACAGCAACCCGGCATGCATAAGCGTCTTTCCGTACGCAGTTATCCCGAGTTCTTTTACCATGTACTTTTTATCGGGATCGAGCCCTTCGAGCTTAAAGAACATGTCGTAGTCGCACGGTACGCCGTGAAAGCGTTCGCCCGCGAGATATGCGTGATTCTTGTCTTTGGATACCAACATTTCGCAGAAATAGTTATCGACGTACGGATTTATGAGTCTGTAAAGATCGCCGCGCAGCACAAGCTCCGCTATCTTTTTGTAATCTTCGATCTGAGTTTTTACGAGAGCTTTCTCTTTTTCGCAAAGTTTGGACGGATCGAGTTCGTATCCCGTAGTGCCGAGCGACGCGATTATTCCGCGCGTCGAGAAATCTATTGTTCTCTGAGTTTGATGATTTGGACACGCCGAAACGTGACAGCTCATCGCCGACACGGGATAGCAGAGCGAAGTACCCCACTGTATCTTCGTGCGCTCGTATGCGTCCGTATCGTCACTCGTCCATATCTGCGGAAAGTAATACAGCATACCGCCGTCGAACCGTCCGCCGCCGCCGGCACAGCCCTCGAACAGCACGTCGGGGAACTTCGACGTCAGACGTTCGGCAAGATCGTACACGCCGAGGATATATCTATGCGCAAGCTCGCCCTGTCTTTCCGCATCGAGCGACGCAGAAAAGAACTCGGTAATGTTTCTGTTCATATCCCATTTTACATAAGATATATCGCAGCTTTCGAGAATATCCGAAACGACGCGGAATACGTGATCGACGACTTCGCTGCGCGTAAAGTCGAGCACGAGCTGATTTCTGCCGCGGCACGGTTCTACTCCGCGCTTGCCTATGGCGTAATCGGGATGAGCACGGTAAAGATCGCTGTCTTCCGATATCATTTCCGGTTCGAACCACAACCCGAATTTCATACCGTTTTTCCTGCAACGCTCCGCTACGGCAGCGAGTCCGCCGTCCAGCTTTTTCGTATTGACGAACCAATCCCCCAACCCCGAAGTATCGCTGTCGCGCTTGCCGAACCATCCGTCGTCGAGCACAAACGTGTCTATCCCGAGCGGCGCGGCGGCGTCGATTATCGAAAACAGTTTTTCTCTGTCGAAGTCGAAATACGTGCCTTCCCAATTATTTATGACTATGGGGCGGCGCGCAAACGCCTTTTGCCGATTTATTATTCGATCCCTGTAAAAATCGGCAAACTCGCGCGACATATGCCCGAGTCCGTCGGCGCTGTAACACAGTGCGGCTTGCGGAGTGACGAACGAATCGCCGCCGTCCACCGTCCAAGAAAAACCGAGCTCGTTTATACCGCCCTGTATGCGCAGATTCCCGTCCTGACTGCATTCGGCGGTCAAAACGAACGAACCGCTGTATATCAAATTTATGCCGATACACTCCCCCGTACTTTCCGAGCAATTTTTGCGGATAAGCGCCATGAACGGATTCATCACGTGCGACGAAGCCGCGCGCGACGATTCGATGCGAACCGTGCCGTGTCCCAACGGCGTAGTTTCGGGGATGCGTTCGTTAGCCCATCTTCCTTGAAGCCGCATGAAGTCGTAATCGTGATCGGGAAGCGCCGTACAGAACGAATACGCTCTGTCGAGAACGAATTTTTCTTTGCCCGTGTTTTTTATGACGGCATTTCTTACCAACACGTCGCTGTCGTCCCAAACGGTGTAGTTAAGCGTGATCTCCGCCGGCGAAAGCTCGTCCTTAAGCGTTACGGCAAGCGTTTTTCCGCCGCTGCGCGCATGAGGCATACCTGCGACTTCTGGCACTCCGTCGTATATTTTATGCGATTTGTAAAGCAGTCTCGACGCGCAGAAACCGTCCTTGCGAACGATTACCGCGGACGGCGCACGGAAATCGCCTCTGCCGTATGCTCCGTACTCAAACGGAACGTAATCCTGCACGTAATCGCGGTTGAGATCGTCGGGCTTGGGCGAACGTCCGTAAGCACAAACGCGAGTAAGGTACTCGTCGTTCGCTACCGACGCGCCGTAATATACGTTTTGGAGCATGCCCACTTCGTTTACATACATGATGTAGGAAAAAGATTTTCCGTTAAGAGTGAACGTACGTGTTTTTGAGCAATAATCAATCATATCTTTCTCCGATACTATTAAGATAGAATCGTTTTTGTGCGCGTCAATCGCGACCGAGTATACCGCGTTTTCCGCCGAGCACTATTTTCCGTATTTCGGATATAGGCAGCTTAGGCTTTCTGTCCTCGCCGAGCAATCCGTTGACCTCTTGCTGTACGTCGGTAAGCTGCGTGTAACACCACCCCGTACAAAACGGCATTTCCTCTACCGCATGTATGAGACTTTTCAGCCTTGCGGCAAACTCTTTTTCGTCGGCAACCGAATTACCGTAGCCCCAAGCGTCGTTCATCTCGTCGCGCTTGAACGAACATCCGCCGAATTCGGTAAACAGTATGGGCTGACCGCCGTAGCCGTACCCTTCGCAATACGGACGGCGCGAACAAAGCTCGCTCTCCTTTACCGTCTTTTCGAAATCGTAACCGCGGACAAACTTTTCCGCGTCCTGTTCGTATTGATGTATGGTAAGAAGATCGCTGTTCGTATGCTCCCACCCGTCGTTGGATATTACGAATCGACTCCCGTCCGTTTTTTTTGTGAGTGCGACTATATCGTTCACAAACGCCTGAATTTCCTTGTTCCCCGCTATTTCGTCCACGCCCCAACTCTCGTTGAACGGCACGTAAGCGATAACGCAAGGATGCGAGCGGTGCGCGTTGACGATCCTTATCCACTCGTCGGCAAACTCTTTGCGGTCAAGCAAATCGAATCCGTACGTGCTCGGCATTTCACACCACAGATACAGTCCCAAAAGATCGCAGTAATACAAAAACCGCTCGTCTTCCGTCTTTTGATGCTTGCGCGCGCCGTTAAGCCCCATGGCTTTCATTATTTCCACGTCGTTTCTGAGCGCGTCCTCGTCGGGCGGCGTCGCGCCGCACTCGCCGAAGTATCCCTGATCGAGTATCATGCGCAAATATTCGGGCTTGCCGTTTACGGTTATTTTATTTCCGTCCGCCGCTATGTCGCGGAATCCGAAGTACGACTTTACGCTGTCCGCCGATTTACCGTTTACCGCCACGTCGAGCACGACGTCGTAAAGCGCGGGATGATCGGGCGACCATTTTTCGGCGTCGGCAACGGTGAGCGACAGCTCTGCGTCGGGCGTATCGAACTCGCCCGTCGCGACATAAGATTTTTTTCCGCGGCTCACTGTGAGCGTAAGCGAATATCTGTCAGCGCCGTCGGTGGCGATCTTAAACGTGACGTCGTTACCTTTCGTCTGCGGCACTATGCTTTTTACGCATGCCGATCCGGTATATTCGAGCCACACGGACTTCCATATTCCGGTGTACTGCACGTAATGACACACCGCATTGTTATTGTTTTCCCAACGCTGCTTGCCGCGCACCTGCGCTCTGTTCAAGCTGTCGAATACGCGAAGCACGATCGAGTTTTCGCCGTCCGCGACAAACTCGGTGATATCCGCCGAAAAACGGCTGTACGCCCCGATGTTTTTAGCCGCGAACTTGCCGTTCACGAACAGTTCGGCTATGTAATCGACGCCTTCGAAATGCAAGAAAACGCGTTCGCCCGCTTTCTTTTTTACTGTTATTTTTCTGCCGTACGTAACGTAACCGTCGTCGGCGAGTTCGCCTATGCCGCTCGGCTTGTACTCCGGCGGGAACGGCACGTTTACCGTCCTGTCCGATTCGAAAATATTCTCGATACGGTCGCCGAAAGCAAACCGCCATACGCCGTTCAGACTTTGCCATTTTTCGCGCACGAGCTGCGGGCGCGGATAGTCTTTTATATAGCTCTTCGTGTGTTGCATAGTCGTTCCTTGGGTAAATAATTATGCGTTGTTTGTTTCCGTATTGGGATACGGATTGTTTGTTTTGGGTTTATCGGCAAGTTCGAACACATCGGGATCGGCGCTTGCTTGATCGCCGCCGTCCGTATCTCCGTTCGTTCCGTTTCTTCTCGTCTTAATAAATTCGATTATGACGAATACTATAGACCGCGCGAGTACCGCCGCGCCGAAGCCTATCGCCGTGTACATATATGCTTCCGCGCGAACGCATACGTACGAAAGTATTATCGCAAGAAGGAATGCGACGACGCCCGAAATAAACAGAAACGATCCTACTATCTTGCACGCACCGCCCATCTTGGGTCTGTAATCGAGTTTGAGCAATTTGCACAACAGCATTATCAAAAACGCGCAGAAAATAAAGGCGATCAGCAGCCACGGAAAGAGCATTACGACGTTCATAAGATACACCGCCGCATTAGTGGAGGTTTCGCCAGAAAATACGCCGTCGATAAGTTTGTCCACCTGCTTTTCCGCATTCGCGCGCGACATATCGGACGTTATTTCCACGTCAACGTCCGAATATCCGCCGTCGAAATACAATTTGACTCCGTTCGCGCCGACGAAAGATACGGCGCACATATCCTCGAGAAGAATAAAATACTTGCGCGTTTTATCGTTGTTGACGGTGCGCATGTAGTATGTCTTGATCGTCGGCGCCGCGCCGAAAGATTCTATTCTCGACATGTCGGGATAGTAGGTTTGCACATACTGCGCATACACCACGTTAGCGTAATGCCTTTCGTCTATCTCGCCGCTCGCAAGTTTTTCCAGAGCCGTAGCATACGCTTGAGCTATCGTCTTGTCGTAATGTTCGTTCGGTTCGTCGTCGGTCGGCACGCGCGAAACGATGTCGAGCCAATCCTCGTAATCGTTAAGTTTTACGAGAGTATCGAGAGTGACTCCGCTGTAATCTATACCGAAGCTGTAGTTGCCGCGCTCCGATTTATCGAGACCGCGCCATTCGTCGTAACTTATTTTCTCGTTTTTTCCGTCGTTCTTTACGCAGTACGCCGAAAAATCGTCGAACGTCATGCTTACATCGCGCGGATCGACAATGAGTTTATGGTCTTTGTAAACGTAGTCGCCCGTTACGTACGAATCGATATGATCGAGCCCCGACGGCAGATCCGCTTCGAATACGCCGTTCTTTATTTTTACGGGGATACGGCTGCCCTCTTCGGCAAACGCCGAATACACGAATTGTCTGAATTCAGCAGCGCCGCCGTAATGCGCGTCGAACGACGCGGTATAACCGAGCAATAACCCGCAGAATATCAGCACGATACTCAGCACCGCCGAAAGCAAAAGATTGAGCGCACGGCGGTTATCGGCTTCTTTCGCATACTTGTTGCGGAAGAACGACAAAAAATAAAATTTCAACCAGTCTTTCATTAAGCGTCACTTCTTTCCCGTTTATTTGCGTGAAAACTCGTATCTTATATAATGCGATTTACTTTCGCCCGCCTTGAGAATGGGTTTTTCGAAGCCGTCCGTGTTTATCGCATTGGGCGCATATTGCGGTTCGAGACAAAATCCGTACCATTTGCCGTATACGCCCGTCTTTCCCTCGCTGTTACCCATGGATCCGCTCGAATAAAACTGAACGCACGGCATGTCTGTGTACAGCTTCATGGAAATGCCAGTCTTTGCCGATTCGGCACATGCCGCATACTCGCCGTTGAGTATATAGTTGTGATCGTATCCGTCGTTTGTCGCGGATAGCTCCGAACAGCCGTAGTCCTTGCCTATCCTTTTGGGAACGGTAAAGTCGAACGGCGTTCCGAAAACGGAACGCTTTTCGCCCGTGGGTATCAGTCCGGGGCCTACGGGCGTATACTTGTCCGCATTTATATACAAAACGTTGTCGCAGGTATCGCCTACGGCTTCGCCGTCGAAATTGAAATATGCGTGATTTGTGGGACACCACAAAGTATCCTTGTCGCTTATTGCAGTAAAATCTATAGCGAGCGCGTTGCCGTCAACCGTGAATTTAACCGTAAGCTCGAGCTTGCCGGGATATCCCTCCTCGCCGTCCGCGCTTACGCACTTAAACGTCACCGAGTTATCCGTCTTGTCCGCAACCTCGAACATTTTTCTGTCGAACCCGACGCTCCCGCCGTGCAAGTGATTTTTGCCGTCGTTGCAAGACAATGTATACGTCTTTCCGCCGAGTGAAAACTTTCCGTCGGCGATTCGGTTTGCGACGCGCCCCACGGTAGCGCCGATATATCCGCCGTAACGCATATAGTCGTCGATATTCTTATAACCGAGCGTAATGTCCGTACCGCCCACTTTGATAAAGTTTATCATAGCGCCGAAATCGACCACGCCGACCTCGACGTCTCCGTTCGAGATAGTGTATATTCGACATTGTCTGCCGCCGTACATGCAATACAGTTTATCGCTGACCATGTTTATCGTTTCCTTTACTCTTTATTTTTACAGCGTTTCCGCCGTTATACCGTCGGAGATCGTCGCATCGTAACAAGACGGCTTATATCCCGTCGCCTTTTCGTATTTGAGAGCGACCGACTTTTTGAAGTCCTCCACGCCGTCTTTAAGCACTAACGAAACGGTGCAGCCGCCGAAACCGCCGCCCGTCATTCTCGACCCCGCGCACGCAGGATGGCTCTGTGCCGCGGCGGCGAGCGCGTCAAGCTCGTTACCCGTAACTTCGTACAGCGTTTTGAGCGACTCGTGCGAAGCGTTGAGAAGTTCCCCGAGCTGCTTCATATCGCCCGACTTCATGGCGAGCTCGGCACGTTTTACCCTGTCACACTCCTCGACAACATGTTTTACTCTGTCGTACATCTTGCCCGAAAGCGCCGTGCAAGCCGAAAAATCGGACGGCGACAGCTCCGCAAGGCAGGATATGCCGTACAGCGGTTTGAGTATTTCGAGCGCGGCGTCCGTTTCGGCTCGGCGTTCGTTGTACTTGCTTTCCACAAGGTTATGCGGTTTGTTGCAGTTTACGATCACGAGTGCATAATCGCCCGTTCTTACGGGAACGTATTCGCAATCGAGCGTCTTGCAATCCAAAAGCATGGCGTGCCCCGCCTTGCCGCATGCGGAAGCGTACTGATCCATTATTCCGCAATTAACGCCGGCATAATCGCGTTCGGCACGCTGAGCGACAAGCGCGATTTCGACGGGATCGAGCTTTTCTCCCGCGAGCGTAGCAAGCGCTGCGATCGTCGAAACTTCAATAGCCGCCGACGACGACAGCCCGCTTCCGAACGGAACTGTGCAATCGTGCAGCATGTCGCAACCGATTATTTCGTGCCCCGCATCTTTCCAAAGAAACGCGCTGCCCGCTTGGTAGTTGCCGTATTTCAAACTCCCGTAATCTTCGAGCTTATTTATATCGAGCGTCACTTTATCGGGCAAAGTCGTCCACGACAGATTTATCTTATCCGTGCCGTTAGGCCGTACATATACTGTGTTGCAAAGCGACAGAGCCGCCGGAAAAACCTTGCCTCCACAGTAATCGACGTGTTCGCCTATGATATTGATCCTGCCTGCGGCGGTCACTTTGTATTTATATCCGTTCATTTATTCCTATCTCCTTTAAGAACGACAACGTGTGTGCGTCGTCGAACACTGCCGTGTTTTGCAATATCCTGTAACATATACTGCCGAGTTCGTCTTTCATCGCGTCGTGCACCGTATCGAATCTGCCGCTTTTGTAAAGCTCGAAAACCTCGGCGAAAACCGACCCGAACTCGTGCAGATCGCCGTCGAGCTTCCCTTTCGCTACACACTCTTCGACCTTGGCGAGCTGAGCTTCGAGCCTGCCCGGCAGTATAAACAAGCCCTGCGCTTCTATAAGTCCTATCGACTCCTTTTTTATAACGTGGTATTCGGGATGCGCATGGAACACTCCGTCGGGATATTTTTCGGACGTAATGTTGCTCCTGAGTATCACGCTCATCTCGTACCCGTTTCGGGTCTTGACCGCCGTGGGGCTTATGGAGTTATGCTCGCCGTCGCCGTCCTTTGCGATAATGCCGAGCGCCGGATCGTCGTATTCCACCCACGCTTTGCGGATCTTTTCGCACACCGCCGCCACTTTGTCGCGGTCTTTGCTCTCCACGCGTATAACCGTCCCCGGCCAATCGAGTATGCCGACATTAACGTCCGAATACTCGTCGTCTTTAAGACGTATCTTTACCGACGCTTTTTGCAACGGGAGTATTTCGCCGCCGCCCTGATAATGGTCGTGCGCGAGCACGCTGCCGCCTATGCGAGGGAGCGCGGCGTTGCAACCCAAGAAATAGTGCGGGAATTTATCGACAAAGTCCATTAGATTGTAAAACGTCTGCTTGTCGATATGCATGGGAGTATGCTTGCAGTTGACGGCGATGCCGTGTTCGGCAAAATAGCCGTACGGCGAATACTGCCAAAACCACGGATTGCCGTCGAGCTCTATATCCACTGTACGGAGAGTGCGCTTGTTGCGGTCGCCGAACCCCTCGTTTTCGCGGCATATCGTGCACTTGGGATATCCGCCCGCGACCGAATTGCCGCTCACCGCCTTTTTTGGATCTCGAAACTCGGGCTTTGCTTTATTTATGGTAACGACAAGCCCGTGCGAATCGAAGCGCGGGTTTTTGTCAAGCTTGTCTTTCTTTATGTAGTCGTTGGCAATGCAATAACGGTAGAACCAATCCGTCGCCGCTTTGCCGTTTTTTTCACGGCACAGCCGCGAAAATTTATCCCCGACAGCCCGCGGCGAAACGGAAAGAAGTCCCATTACCTTGTCTTTAAGCTCTTCCGCTTCCGCGTCTTTTATGCCGAGTTCGCAAGCGAGCATATTCAAAAGCCCGTCCGTCGAATCGTATTTTACTTCTTTTTCGTCTCCGCAGAAACCGACGAGCCCGAGAAGCTCCGACAGCGCATTGCGTACGAATATCTCATCGCGCGGATCGAGTTCGAGTCTTTCTTTTGCGTAACGAACGAGCGTCGCGGCTATACTGTTCAATTCACTCATAATATCACCCTTGATTTTTTACGGAGACGGCAAAACCGCGAACGGTAAGCCAATCATATGCGAGTTCTATCCATTTGCCTATATGCCGCAGCGCCTTTTCCGCTTCGGTGCCGTTCTGCACCTCGGCATTTACGAGACTTATGCCGTGCCAACCTTTTTCGAAAATATGCAACGCGAACGGCACGCCCGCTCTGCGGTAAGCCTCGGCAAGCATGAGCGAGTTCTCCACGGGAACGCAATCGTCGTCGTACGTATGCCAAATAAACGCGGGAACGCTGTCGCCGCGCACCTGCTTTTGGACGGACAGTTTATCTAAAAGCTCCGGATCGCCGCCCGTTATTATGTCGCGCGAGCCGCCGTGCGTCTCGATACCCATGGTCACTACCGGATACGAAAGTATCACCGCGTCGGGTCGCGCGTTTTTCGCATGATCGCCGAGCGCGGCTTTTATACATTCGTCGGCATACAGCGTGGCGAGCGTGCCGACAAGATGTCCGCCCGCCGAAAATCCGATTGCGGCAATACGGTCGGGATCGACGCCCAAGCTCCGAGCGTTTTCCCGAATATACGCCACAGCCAAACACGCTTCCGTAAGCGGAACGGGATGCTTAGCGAATATAGTATAATCGAGCACGAATGCGGCATAGCTTTTGCTTGCAAACCACAAAGCGACAGGCTCGCCCTCGCGGTCGGACATAAAGCCGTAACCGCCCCCGGGGCATACAAGCACGGCGGGTCTGAGTTTCGGCATAAGTTCGGGCGTATTGTACGGGATCATGACCGTAAGCGTGCCTTTCGCGCCTTTCGGTTTTTTCACACCGAAGTGCGCGTACAAATCAATTTTTTCGTATGTCATATATCTCCCATGTCCGCTTGCGAACATATAAAAATCAACGGATACAGCGTATTTTTCAACCGAAAATATACACATCTGTAATGTATCATAAGCGCGGGCGTTTGTCAACGATTTGCGCAACTATTATTTTTCATGAAGCAAAAATGACATCATCGCAAACGGTTGCGTTTTGTCGGCTTTTGTATTATAATAAATATCCTGAATAAAACGGAAAGAGACTTGATTACGATGAAAAGATCCAAGATAAAAGTCGGCATAATAGGCGCAAACGGCTATGCGGGCGCCGAAGTGCTGTGGCTTACCGCAAACCACCCGCATGTCGAACTTACCGCCGTAACGAGCCGCGCCCACAAAGGCAAGCGCGTTGCGGATGTGTTCCCCGCACTCCCCTGCGATCTCGTTTATACCGACGCCGACGACAAGGCGCTCGCAAACTGCGATATCGTATTCGTAGCGTTGCCGCAGACCGCCGGAGCGGAAATCGTCGGCAGGCTCATAGACGCAGGCGTGCGCGTTATAGATCTTTCGGCCGATTACCGATTCGACGATGTCGCCGTTTACGAACGCACCTACTCCGTCAAACATCCGCGTCCCGACCTTTGCGATATCGCGGTATACGGACTGTGCGAGCAAAACCGCGACGCGATACGAACGGCAAAACTCGTCGCAAACCCCGGATGCTACGTGACGAGCGTGCTCCTTCCCATGCTGCCGCTGTGCAAAGCAGGACTTGCGACCGACATAATCGCCGATTCGAAAAGCGGCGTAAGCGGCGCGGGTCGCAAAAGCGACGAAGCGTACGGCTTTTGCGCGCTCGACGAAAACTTTAAGGCGTACGGCATATTCGGGCACAGGCATGCGCCCGAAATGTCCGAAAAGCTGGGCGCGCCGATCATATTCACCCCACACCTTCTGCCCGTAAAACGCGGCATACTGTCTACAATTTATTTCAATACGCCCGACCCCGCGGAGGCAAAACGCGTTTTGGAAAACGCATATCCCGACGAACCGTTTGCGGCATACGGTCAGGAGCTGCCCGAACTCTCGTTCGTTGCGCACACGAACCGTTGCATATTTTCAGCGCGGTTTTCGGACGGGCGCGGCATAGTCGTGTCCGTACTCGACAATCTTCTCAAAGGCGCGGCGGGGCAAGCCGTTCAGAACATGAATATCATGGCGGGCTTGAACGAAACGGCGGGACTTCCGCTGTACGCGCCCGTATAAATTAAGTGTCAGAGGTTGAAACCGTAATGAAAGAAGCATACAAATCGACGATCGAACGCGCAAAAATCATTTGCGAAGCGCTTCCGTATATCAGAAAATACTCGGGCAAAACGCTCGTGATCAAATACGGCGGCAACGCGATGAACGACGAAGCCGTCACGACGACTATATTGCAAGATATCGCCGCATTGAAAATAGTGGGCGTAAACCCCATACTCGTGCACGGCGGCGGCCCAGAGATAAACAAGATGCTGACCAAACTCGGGATCGAACCCAAATTCGCCGACGGGATGCGCGTGACAGACAAAGCGACAATGGAGATCGCGCAGATGATACTGTGCGGAAAGATCAACAAGAACATCGTAGGCGAACTCAACCTTATGGGCGTCAAAGCTATCGGCTTGTGCGGCAAGGACTCGCAGCTCATCAAAGCCGAAACGTTGGACGACAAGCTCGGTTACGTCGGGAAAATAACGGAAATAAACGCAAAACTGCTCGAAATCCTCGCGGAGGACGAATTTATTCCCGTCATAGCATCCATAGCGACAGACGACAAGGGCGACAGTTATAACGTAAACGCAGACGTCGCGGCGGCTGCCATAGGCGCTGCGGTGCACGCCGAAAAGCTGATGTTCCTCACCGATATAGACGGCATAATGCTAAACAAAGACAACGCGCAATCTCTGATCAAGCACATCGACGCGGCGGGACTTCAATCCATGATAGACGACGGATCCATATCGGGCGGAATGGTTCCCAAAGCCAAAAGCTGCATAGACGCGATAGAGCGCGGAATAAACAGCGTAATGGTCATCAACGGCACTCTTCCCCACTCCATACTTCTCGAACTGTTCACCGACAGCGGCGTCGGCACGATGATAGAAAAATAATCTCCGCTCGCGCATTTTGCTCTGCATTAGGCATAAACATAATAGGGTGCGCCGATCGGGCGCTTAAAATAAACATATAAACATACAAGGACATTAAATGAATTTCAACAAGATCAAAGAAGCGGAAGGCTTGCACTACATGCCCGTATTCTCGAGAGAGAGCATCGCTATAGACCACGGCGACGGCAACTGTCTTTACGACATTCACGGGAATAAATACGTCGATTTCGTCGCCGGTATAGCGTCGAACGTTCTCGGTTACAATCATCCCGAATTTACGGCGGCGGTGTGCGAGCAAGTGCACAAGCTTATACACGTGTCAAACCACTACTATACCGAAATTCAATCCGAATATATCGCTGCGCTGTGCAAGGCGTCGGGATTTTCGAGAGTGTTTCTCGCCAACTCGGGCGCGGAAGCGAACGAGTGCGCGATAAAACTCGTTCGCAGATATTTCCGAAACCGCGGCATCGAAAAGACCGTACTTTGCGCCGAACGCGCATTCCACGGTCGCACTCTCGCCACGCTTACCGCAACAGGTTACGAAAGTCAGCGGCGCATCTATTCCCCCGTGCCGTCCGGGTTTTCGCACTTCGAATACAATGATTTCGACGATTTCAAGTCGAAGCTCACCGACGACGTCGGCGCAGTTATGCTCGAAACCATTCAGGGCGAGTGCGGCGTGCGCCCGTTTTCCAACGACTTCCTTGTAAACGCATACGCGCTGTGCAAATCCAAAGGCGTGCTGTTTGTTATAGACGAAATACAGACGGGAATGGGCAGAACGGGCAAACTGTTCTCGTTCGAGCATTTCGGAATACAGCCCGATATAATCACGCTCGCAAAAGGCATCGCGGGCGGCATACCTATGGGCGCATGCCTTGCGACAGAAGAAGTCGGCACGGCGTTCACCGTCGGCGATCACGGATCGACGTTCGGCGGCAATCCCCTTGCCTGTGCCGCGGCAAACAAAGTTCTCGAAATCTTGACGGGCGGCTTGCTCGAAAGCTCTGCCGAAACGGGCGAATACTTCGGCGAACAGCTCGCGCATTTTTCAAAATACAACTTTATCGCCGATATACGCGGCAAAGGGCTGATGCGCGGGATCCAGCTATCCGACAAGCTGTCTGCCGCATCATTCGAAGGCAGACTTCGCGAGCGCGGCTATCTCGTAAACGTGACGGGGAACAATACCATCCGTCTCGTTCCGCCGCTCACGATAACGCGCGAAGAGATCGACGGATTCATTTCGGCGCTCGACGAAATTTGCGCGGCTACGAATATTTGATCGGACGGCATAAAAATAATCGCATAACGCGCTCGGCAAACGGGCGCGTTTTCGTTTGAAATACGCAAAAATACATGCGTAAAGTCGGATATATGTCCGTTCGGGCGGCAAATGCGCCGTTCTTTTGCTTGATTTTATCGCGCCGAAATGGTATAATATGAAACAGTATTTATTACTTTTCGACATAGGAGAATTATGGATTTTTCATCATATAAACCGAAAGGCAAGATCGGGCATAAGCACCTTTTGAATCTGCTCGATTATTCCGCCGCAGATATTTACGAGATCCTTCACCTTGCGCAATCGCTCAAGTCGGCAATGCGTCGCGGTAAAAAACACGAGCTGCTCAAAGGCAAAACGCTTGCCATGATATTTTCCAAATCGTCTACGCGCACGCGCGTGTCGTTCGAAATGGGCATGCACCAGCTCGGCGGACATTCGCTGTTTCTGTCGTCAAACGATATTCAGCTCGGCAGAGGCGAAACGATAGCCGACACCGCGAGAGTGCTGTCGCGTTACGGCATAGACGGCGTGATGATACGCACATTCTTGCAGTCTGACGTTGAAGAACTTGCCGAATACGGCACTTTTTCGGTCATTAACGGCTTGACAGACGATTTTCATCCCTGTCAGGCACTCGCCGATATATTCACCGTAGCGGAAAATTACGGGCACCTCAACGGAGTCAAACTCGCGTACTTCGGCGACGGAAACAATATGGCTCATTCGCTCATGCTCGCGGGCGCAAAGACGGGAATGAACGTTTACATATGCTCGCCCAAAGGCTACGAACCCGATCAGGCAATAACCGAAGCGGCGCAAAAATTCGGCAGCGTCACCGTAACGGACAGTGTAGAAGAAGCTGCTGCGGGTGCGGATGTTTTGTATACAGACGTATTCTTTTCCATGGGACAAGCCAAAGACCCCAAAAAAGAAGCGGCGCTCATGCCCTATCAGGTGAATCCGACCGTGCTCGAAATGGCGAATAAAGACGCCGTTTTCATGCACTGTCTGCCCGCCCACCGCGGCGAAGAAGTAACCGAATCGGTAATCGATTCCACGCGCTCGGTCGTTTTCGAAGAAGCCGAAAACCGCCTGCACGTACAAAAGGCAATCATGTGCCTGCTTATGGGTAAGAAATGATGTTCCTCGCCATACGCCGCGCCAAACCCGACGACGCGCAAGCGGTTCTGAAAGTAACGAAAGAATCGTTTTCGCTCTATCAGGACGAACTGCACGTCAGCTACGAAGTAAAGGCGCTTAAAGAAACGGCGGAAGCGACGCTTCGCGATATAGAAGAACACGCGGTTTTCGTTGTTGAGAGAAACGGCGAAATTTGCGGGTCTATTCGTATCAGAAAACTTTCCGACGATCTGTGGTACATATACAGGTTCGGAGTAAGCCCCAAAATATCCAACAGCGGACTCGGCTCGGCGCTTCTCGACGCCGCAGTCGCGTACGCAAAAGAAAACGGCGCGCGCGCTATCTCGCTCCATACAAATTCCAAATATTACAGACTTGCACGCTACTATTACGGCAAACAGTTTTATGTACATTCTACATCGTTTGACCGCGGGTACGTTCGCGCCCTGTTCGTGCTCGAGCTCGAGCCGGACGCAGGCGTAGACCTTTCCCCAGCTTTTATACTGTAAAGACATACCCCCCATTCCACTCGTCAGTCAAGGAGATCAAAATGAATTTTCTTATCGCTACGGATTCCACATGCGACCTTTCCAAAGAGTTTTTGCGCGATATAGGCGTCGAATCGCTCAACATGCTCTACTACGTTAATGACGTAGAATACGGAAAAGACGATTCCAATCGGCTCGAATTTCACGAATTTTACGACGCTATGCGCAACGGTTCTCGAACAAGCACTTCGATGATAAACGAAGAAACCGCTCGCACGTTTTTGACAGAGCTGTCCGCGCAAGGCAAGGACATTTTGTATCTGTCGTTCGCAAGCGCGCTGTCGGGCACTTACGACAACTTTGTGCGCGTCGCAGCAGAACTAAACGAAAAGAACGACAACAAAATATACGTAGTCGATTCCAAATGCGCGGCGGGCGGCGAAGGCTTGTTCGTCACGCTCGTAGCCGACAAACGCAATATCGAAGGCGCGTCGTTTGAAGAAACATGCAAGTATGCGGACGAGGTTCGCGACAGAGTTTTGCATTACTTCGTCGTAAGCGACCTCAAATACCTCGCACGCGGCGGCAGGCTGAGCAAAGGTTCTGCGTTTTTCGGGAACGTACTCAACATAAAACCCGTGCTTCACGTGGATGAGATCGGGCAGCTCGTCCCCATAAAGAAAGTGATAGGCAGAAAGAAGTCTGTCGGCGCTCTCCTCGATTATATGGAAGAACGCTACAACAAGGAAAGCGATAAAGTTTATATATCGCACGGCGACTGCTACGACGAAGTCAAAGTCCTTGCCGATCAGATAACCGAAAAGTTCGGAATAACGCCAAAGATATTGCCGCTCAGTTACGTTATAGGCAGTCATTCGGGCCCCGGAACGATCGCACTGTTCTTTACGGGCGATACGAGAATATAACGCGCTCCGCAAATTATCGACAAAACGCAAACGCCCCGATCGACGGCTTTCGAACGGGGCGTTTGATTTATTATGCTTTTTGTTTTTGAGCACGGAATACTTTCCGTTATCTTTTGTTCTTGGCGCGTATTGCATCGTCTATATGCGCAGCCGCGTCTTTGCCTGCGCCCATGGCGAGTATGACCGTCGCCGCGCCCGTGACCGCATCGCCGCCCGCATACACTCCGTCGCGCGCGGTCATACAGTTTTCGTCAACAACTATCATTCCGCGTCCGCGCGTTGTTATTCCGTCGGTAGTATCCTTTATGAGCGGATTGGGCGACGTGCCTATCGCGACTATAACGGTATCGACGTCGAGCTCGAACTCGCTGTCAGCAACGGGAATAGGACTGCGCCGTCCCGAAGAATCCGGCTCGCCGAGTTCCATTTTTATACATTTAAGCGCTCGCACGTTTTTATGTTCGTCGCCGAGCACTTCTGTCGGCGCGGTAAGGAACATAAACTCGATACCCTCTTCTTTTGCGTGCTCTATCTCTTCTCTGCGCGCGGGAAGCTCCGCTTCGCCGCGTCTGTACACGATCACTACCCGCTGCGCACCGAGCCGAAGCGCACTGCGCGCGGCGTCCATCGCGACGTTGCCGCCGCCCACTACCGCCGCGGCGCGACTTCTCTTGATCGGAGTATCCGAGCCGTCACGGTACGCTTTCATAAGGTTGACTCGCGTTAGAAATTCGTTGGCGGAGTATACGCCTTTAAGATCCTCGCCTTTGACGCGCATAAAGTTGGGAAGCCCCGCGCCGCTGCCTATAAACACGGCGGAATAGCCCTCGTCGAAAAGTTCGTCTATGTAAAGCGTTCGCCCTATCACAGTGTTGAGTTCGAACACGACGCCGCGCGCCTCGAGATTTTTAATTTCGTCGTTCACTATCGCTTTGGGCAATCTGAATTCGGGAATACCGTAAACGAGCACGCCGCCTGCCGTGTGCAACGCCTCGAACACGGTAACGTCGTAACCGCGGCTTACGAGTTCCCCGGCACACGACAGCCCCGCAGGTCCGGACCCTACGATCGCTATCTTATATCCGTTTTTTTCGACGCAGTGTTCGGACGAAACTTTCCCTGCCGCAACCGCGGCGTTGTGCCTGTCCGCGACAAAGCGTTCGAGCCTGCCTATCGCGACGGGCTCGCCGTTTTTGCCGCGTACGCACTTAGACTCGCATTGAGTCTCCTGCGGACAAACTCTGCCGCACACTGCGGCGAGCGAACTCGATCTTTCGATAACGCCGTACGCTTTTTCGTACTCGCCGGCAACTACGTGCTTTATAAATTCGGGAATATCTATTCCCACGGGGCAACCGCTTCGGCACGGCTTTGTCTTACAACCCAAACAGCGTTCGGCTTCCGATTTCGCCTGTTCTTCGGTATAGCCGAGCGCAACCTCGTCGAAATTGCGTGCGCGCACGGCGGGCTCTTGAACGGGCATTGCGTTTTTCTGCTTAGAATTATTCACCATGCGCTCCCTTTAACAAATTACATTCTTTTTCATATGCGCGGCGCTCGAAATCGGCATACATTCTTCCGCGCTCGATCGCTTCATCGAAATCGACTTTGTGCCCGTCGAAATCTGGCCCGTCCACACACGCGAATTTCATTTCTCCGCCGACGGTGATACGGCAGCCTCCGCACATACCCGTTCCGTCTATCATGATAGGATTCATCGAAACGACCGTCTTTATGCCGTATGTTTCGGTGAGCCTGCAAATAAACTTCATCATCGCGAGCGGGCCTATGGCAATCACCTCGTCATACTTATTGCCGGAGTCGATAAGCGCTTTCAAAGCGTCCGTCACCAGTCCTTTCCGTCCAGCCGAACCGTCGTCCGTTACCAGCACGAACTCGTCGGACACGGCTTGAAATTCGTCTTTGAGTATTACGAGATCTTTGTTTCGAAAACCGATAACAGAATGAACCGTCGCCCCGAGTTCATGCAGTTTTTTCGCCGTGGGAAGCGCTATGGCGCAGCCTACGCCGCCGCCCACAACGGCAACCGATCTAAGCCCTTCGAGCTCCGTAGGGCGTCCCAACGGACCCACAAGGTCATGCAGACATTCACCGACGCGCAGACCGTCGAGTTTGAGCGTAGTAGCTCCCACTATCTGATAAATGACCGTGACTGTTCCCGCGCGCCTGTCGAAATCGGCGACTGTAAGAGGAATACGCTCGCCGTCCGCATCGACGCGCAAAATGACGAACTGCCCCGCCTGCGCTTTTATGGCAATGCGCGGCGCATAAACCGCAATGCGCGATACCGTCGGATTGAGCGACGTCTTGGCTGTGATTTCGTAAAGTTTCATCTATACTGCTCCGTATGGTAACGAGTCGTTCGTTATATTATACCATGCGCAAAAATTTTTATCAAGCGCACAAGCATATACTCGAAATATTTGCTCAATATAAAACCGCCGCCGAGAATATCCCGACGACGGTGCTTTTACGATATGTATCTTCGATAACAACTTATATTCAGGCGTGATGTATGCTGTCGAACCCTTCCGGCGTTTCTCCCTGTTTGCACATAAACAAATAACTGTCGCCGAGATCGTCCTTGTCGGGGATGAGCATATTGCCGACTATTTTATAATAGTTTGTCTGCTCGTCGTAAACAATACCGACGCGCCCGTCCGATACGATATACTTTTTCGTAACGGGCGACGGTGCGGTTATTGTTACGCTGCCGTTGTTGAACGTATACGTCACAGAACCTTTTATAGCCCGCCCGTTTGACGCGTACCAACTGTCGTACGTAGTTCCGCTGAGTTCGTCGCCGCCGCAAGCGGTCAAGCCGAACAGACATGACAGCGCCAACAGCATAACGACAAAACACGATACAATCTTTTTCTTCATTTGCAATCTTACTCCTTTGATTTTCTTAAACGCATTATAAATGCGCTTGATAAGAAGAATTATACCCCCCCCCGAGGTTTGTCAAGCGTTTTTCACACATTTTTCGACTTTTTTCTTAATTGTGTCACAACATTTGTTTTGATATAAATCATCCGCCGCACGCTTCGTACGCACCTGCCACGACATACACCTGAATGTATCTTACAAACGAAAGCACGCTCATCCCCACGGTAATGTCCTTTTCGAGCGCATTGCGCACGGTACGCGCAAGCGCGGCGTTGTCCGCATTTTGCGCAAGCTTTTCGAGTTTGCTCAGCGCCTTTAACAGCGCAAACTCCGCGGCTGAATCGGATATGTTGCCGCGGTCGAGTTCGGTAGCCGCAGTAAAGACGCTTGTAAAAAACTCGCCCGCAATACACTCCAGCAGCAGTCTGTCCGATTCAGAACACGCGAGCGGCGGAAGCGCGACAGGAAAATAATCGGCGCCGTCGTTTACCGAAGCAAGCGTTTTTGCGTCCGATTCTCTGTCGTATACGGCTGCGATGATCCTGTAACTGCCGTTATTGAATACATATCCCGCACCGCCGCGCTCTCTCGCGTTCTGCGCTCCCATAAGCGCCTCGCTTCTGTCCGTAGCCGTAGCCACCGAAAGGAAATAAAAAGTTTTGCCTTTGAAGTTAACGTTGCCGTCCGCACGCTCCGACAGCTTGGGCATAAACAGGACGAGCAGACATATTCCCGCCGTAAGCAGCAGCAATATGACTATCAGCATGCCCGCGGCACGCGACGGGCGTCTGCGCGGACTTCGCGGCCCCGAACCGCGCCGCCCGCCGCGGGATATTATGTATGCGCCCGATGGATAGTCTTTCATGTCCCTTGCCTTTATTCTCCGACCGTGGTATAATATATATGCGCACCGATAAAAGTGTATCGCAATATTATATTAGACGGACGGGATTATTATGCAATATCAGATCCAGACCGCGCCCGTGTGGGACGCGTACCGCGAAAACGGCTGCCCGCTGTGCCGAATTTATTCGGCGCGCGAAACACGGCTCGTGAAACAATATCTCGAAGAAAACGTCATGGATCCCGACTTTCGAACTGCGTCAAACGCCGTAGGCTTTTGCGAAAGTCACATAGCCGCGATGTATGCCGGACAAAACAAACTCGGGCTTGCGCTTCAGCTCGAAACGCGCGCCGCGGCACTTGCCGATCTCATCGCCAAAATCCCCGCAGATAAAAAATCGGCGAAAAAGACCGCCGTAAATTTGCGCAGTCATTGCGGCTGCGTAATATGCTCGAATCTCGAAGAAGTCATGCCTCGGTATTTTATGACGGTTGCGGAGATGTTCGACAACGAACCCAATTTCCCCGAACTGTTTTCGGCGGCTACGCATTGCGTGACGCACGCGACGGCGCTTTTCGACGCCGCCGCTCATGCCGGCAAGAATACCGCGCGGTTTCTTTATGCACTCGCCTGCGGACTGAAAAGGGATCTTAAACGAACCGAATCGGAACTTCGGGCTTTTGCCGATTGCTTCGACTTTAACGCCGCAGGCAGCCGTCCCGACCCTACCGCCATTCCCCGCGCGATCAAACTTATGATAACGGACAAGATAGACATGCCGTCACGAAAATAGTCGCGGTGCGCAACCAAAAAAACGCATTATCGCATTATACTCACGTCGCAAACACCGCCGATCGAAATACGCGAACACTCGATCGATTTAATGCGTTTACTTATTGTTGACTTTCATGAGCCGAACGATAGACGCTCGCTCGTTCTCGTCGAGTTTCATAAGGATATACTTTATTGTTTCGCGAAGCTGCGGAATCATTACGTATTCGAGCGCATTAACTCTGCGGCGGTTCTTTTCTATCTCGTCCGCGAGCATGTTGCACGTTTTTTCCACTTCGGCAAGATGCAACAGTTTATCTGCAAGCGCGGTCAATTTGAGCACCGCCGTATCAAGCTCTGCCGGCGCCGAACATAACGCATAAGGAAGTTCCACTTCTCCCACGCGCTTTGTCTGCATAAACGGAACGTCCACGCCCATGACGTTTTTTGTTCCGACCGAAATGGACGCAGTAAGCGTGGGAAGCGCTATTGCCTGAACGACGTCGAGCGGTGCGGCTGCGGACAGAGAAAACGCTTTAAGCGCTTCCGCGATCTCGCCCTCTATATCTTCGCGAAGCTGCTTATTCTCTTTAATAAGCACGAGAAACTGCCGAACCATTTCGTCCGACTTATCCTTTAACAGCTTGTGACCGCGTTCGGCTGTCTTTAAGCGGTCTTTGAGCCGTCTCAGTTCCATTCGGGTTGGATTAACATTCATTCTCGACATACGCGTCTACCTTTGCTCTTTGGGTAAAAATTCGTTCAGATATTCGTCGCGTATACGCTTTAATTCCGAACGCGGAAGTATAGCAAGCAGTTTCCAGCCTATATCGAGCGTATCTTCGATACTGCGGTTGCAGTCGAAGCCCTGATTTATATACTGTTTTTCGAATTCTTCGGCGAACTCGGCGTACAGTTTATCCACATCGCCGAGTGCGGCTTCGCCGAGAATGGCGCCGAGCTCCTTCGCGTCTTTGCCGCGCGCATACGCCGAAAAAAGCTGGTTCATCGTGTCGGCGTGATCCTTGCGCGTTTTGCCATTACCTATGCCTTTGTCTTTAAGCCGCGACAAACTCGGCAATACGTCTATAGGCGGATTCATACCCTTTTTATAAAGCTCGCGCGAAAGTATGATCTGCCCTTCCGTAATATATCCCGTAAGATCGGGTATGGGATGAGTTTTATCGTCCTCCGGCATTGTAAGAATGGGAATGAGCGTTATAGATCCTTTCTTGCCGCGGATACGACCCGCGCGCTCGTAGATAGTAGCAAGGTCGGTATACAAATACCCGGGATACCCCCTGCGCCCGGGCACTTCGCGCCGCGCCGCGGATATTTCGCGCAGCGCTTCGGCATAATTGGTTATGTCGGTCATTATGACAAGCACGTGCATATCACATTCGAACGCAAGATATTCGGCGGCGGTCATTGCCATACGCGGCGTATTTATGCGCTCTACCGCGGGATCGTTTGCAAGATTGAGAAACATAACGGTACGGTCTATAGCGCCCGTTTTTCGGAAATCGGAAATAAAGAACTCGCTTTCTTCGTACGTGATACCCATTGCCGCGAATACGACGGCAAACTTATCGTCGGTGTTCTTGACACGGGCCTGACGCGCTATCTGCGCGGCAAGGTCGGCGTGCGGAAGTCCCGACGCGGAAAACACGGGGAGTTTCTGTCCGCGCACGAGCGTATTGAGCCCGTCTATGGCGCTGACGCCCGTCTGAATAAACTCGTTGGGATAATCGCGAGCGACGGGATTTATCGGGCTGCCGTTTATATCGAGACTTTTTTCGGGCAATATTTCGGCGCCGCCGTCTATGGGATTGCCCATGCCGTCGAACACGCGCCCAAGCATATCGTGCGAAACTTTCAGCTCGATCGCCTTGCCCGTAAACGCCGCTTTTGCCGTAGCTATCTGCAAGCCGCGGCTGGGCGCGAAAAGCTGAACGAGCGCTTTGTCGCCGTCCACTTCGAGAACGCGTCCAAGACGCGTTTCGCCGCCGTCCTGAATTATCTTGACAAGTTCGTTGTATTTTACGCCCTCGACTTTTTCGACGAGCATGAGCGGTCCGACGACCTCTTTTACGGTACGGTATTCTTTTCTCATATACGATGTCCTTTCCGTGTTGATATTTTGCCGAGTTTGCTGCTTTACTGCTATTCGTCTTTTTTCAGTTCCGCAAGCTGTCGCGTCATTTCGCCCGATATATCGTCGAGCTTGTCGAGTTCGTCTTCCTTTACGTACTTCGCTCTGCCTATCTGTTCGCGGCAAGGCACGGAAAGCACCGCGTCTGCGGCGACGCCGCGGTCGAGCGCGCGCTGCGCCTGAAAATAGTAATCGACGATCAGTTTAAGCATTTTGAACTGTTTTTTGAGCGACGTGTACGTGTCTACCTCGTGGAAAGAGTTCTGATGCAGATAATCCTCGCGTACCGACTTTGCCGCTTCCATAGTGAGTCTGTCGCGCGGCGACAGCGCGTCCATACCTACAAGCCTGACTATTTCGTCCAGCCGCGCTTCTTCCTGCAACAGCTTGCTTATTTCTATTCGGTACGCGTTGAACTGCGCGTCCACATTGCGCGTGAACCATTCGGCAAGCCTGTCGGAATACAACGAATAGCTGACAAGCCAATCTATAGCCGGGAAATGCCGCTTGTATGCAAGAGCGCTCGAAAGCCCCCAATACACCTTTACTATGCGAAGCGTAGCTTGGCTTACAGGCTCGGACATATCTCCGCCAGGAGGCGAAACGGCGCCGATAGCGGTGACAGATCCGACGCGTTCGTCGCTGCCGAGTATTCGCACCATGCCCGCACGCTCGTAGAATTCGGCGAGACGGCTCGAAAGATATGCCGGATAGCCTTCTTCGCCTGGCATTTCCTGCAATCTTCCGCTCATTTCGCGAAGCGCTTCCGCCCAACGCGAAGTGGAATCCGCCATGATAGCCACGGAATAGCCCATGTCGCGATAGTATTCGGCAATGGTTATTCCCGTATATATGCTCGCTTCGCGCGCCGCAACGGGCATGTCCGAAGTATTGGCGATAAGCACCGTGCGCTTCATGAGCGGATAACCGGTCTTGGGGTCTATAAGTTCCGGAAATTCGTTGAGAACGTCCGTCATTTCGTTACCGCGTTCGCCGCACCCGACATAAACGATTATGTCTGCGTCCGACCACTTGGCGAGCGCATGCTGCAACACAGTCTTGCCCGATCCGAACGGGCCGGGAACTGCCGCAACGCCGCCTCGCGCAATAGGAAACAGAGTGTCTACTACGCGCTGCCCCGTGATGAGCGGCTCGGTCGGCGGAAGTTTTTCCTTATACGGTCTGCCGCGGCGCACCGGCCAACGCTGCAGCATGCAAACGTCGCGTTTGGTCTTTCCGTCCGCTATTACCGCGATCGTTTGTTCGACCGTAAACTCGCCGCCCGCTATTTTTTCGACCGTGCCCGAAACGCCGTAAGGTACGGCGATCTTATGGACTATGACCTCATTTTCGCGCACGGTACCGAGCACGTCGCCGCTTTGCACGACGTCGCCCTTTTTTGCCGTCGGCTCGAACGCCCATTTCTTTTTGCGATCTATCGCCGTCGCGTGGATACCGCGGTCTATCCTGTCGCCCGACAGAGCCTGCAAACTTTCGAGCGGACGCTGTATACCGTCGTATATACCGCCTATAAGACCCGGTGCAAGTTCGACCGAAAGCGGCTGCTCGGTTGAAACGACAGGCTCGCCCGTGCCGAGCATGCTTGTTTCTTCATATACCTGTATCGAAGCGCGGTCGCCGCGAAGCTCTATAACCTCGCCTATAAGACCTTTGTCTGAAACGTGCACCACGTCGTACATCTTGACGTCTTGCATTCCGTCGGCAACTATAAGCGGCCCGCTTATCTTGATTATCTTACCCATATCGTTCCCTCGAATTTACGGTTTTGCGATTGAATTTACTGGTTGATCCGATTGCGTCTTACAAATATCCAACGGAATATCGTCATCCGAATAAGATATCGACGCCAACGGCTTTTTCGACGTCCTTTTTCAGTCCCGCCAGTCCGAATCCGTTCGAACCGGTTGCGCCGGGAATGGACAGAACTGCGGGATACGGTTGCTCTTTGAGTTTTTGCATAAGAGCTTCCATTTTTGCGGCATAATTCTCGGTTACGAGTATTACCGCGTATTCATCGGTCTTGGCGAGCTTTCTCAATACGTCCGCCGCCTGATATTCGTCGGTAACCGAATGTACCGACGCACCTATCGCAAGGAATGCGGTCACGCTCTCGCTGTCGCCTATTACGGCTATTTTACCTGTTTTTTCCACGGTTGTTTCTCCGTCTAATCGACATAAATTTTGGGCATACGCGCATAGAACGCGTCGCGCGAATCCGTCTTGATGCAAACGAGCGCCGTCTTGACCGTCTTAAGCTCGATAAGCGTCTGCGTGTAAAAATTGAGATACGGCTCGAACGACGCTATTTTCGCCACGGCGGAATCGGTCATGTAAAAAAGATAGTCGTCTGTCGATCGTTCGAAATCGCCGAGAAAATCGAAGCCTTCCGCAATACTTTCGGTAAGCGCCGCATACGGAGTTTTTTCGAAACATTCGGCAAATCCGACACAGCCGTCGGCGGACATCGCTTCGTCCAACGTCTTTTGCTTGAGCGTTCCGCCGTCCAAAAATTCCGCAAGCTCGGGCTTGCCGAGTTTTTTCGCACGCGCCGCGGTGAGTATGTTTTTCATGTCTATCTCGGCACGGAAATACTTCTTGATGAGCGAAACGCCGCACGACAGCACGAATTTGTACATCGCGCGCGTCAGCGCAATATCTATCGCCTGCGGCTTTGTTTCGTGCGCCTCGTCGAGCGCTTCGAGCGCCGCGGCAAGGTATTTGTCGCAGTCCGAATAATCGCCGCGCGCCACTTTCACCGCGTCGCCTTCTACGGCGTAAAAACCGTCTGACGGCACGTCCGCAAACCTCGATTTATACGCGAGCTTAACGTTGTTGTACCAAAAACGCGCCGTAAGCGCTTTAGCGGCTTTCTCGTTAGGCACCGTATCGGTTATAAACTCGATAAGCCTGTTTGTGTCCTCCGCAATAAACCCGTCCACGGTAGCACCGTCGGTATACGCAAACCCGTAATCACCGAGCATTTTGAAAGCGCTTTCGACGGTCTTTGCTTCGACAATGCGCACAATACGTTCTCCGTCGATACGCCCCTTTATATTCATAGCCAACGTGTTGGCGTATACTTGGGTCGATGCTGTCACCGAACAACCTCCGCTAAAACAGTCCGAGACGTTTTACCGTTTCGCTCACCGTTCGTTCTTTCAAATCGGATATTATCTCGTCCGCGGTAAGATTTCGGTCGTACGTAGAACTGCGCAATATAACGCCGCCGTCGAAATCTCCGCGCTCTTTTGCGAGCGTGATTTTCTTGCCCGTTGCCGCGGCGAGCTTTTTGACAAACTCGGCAGTCACGCGCTTTTCATCGGCTTTTGCCGCGACGATCTCGTCACCGTCGGAAAGCACGGGCGAAACGACAGCCTTCAAAAATTCGAGATATTCTTTATCAGGCGCGCCGAGTATCTTTTTCTTAACGCTGTCGTAAACTTCGGCAACACAGTTCTGACGCGCTTCGAGCATGATCTTGCCCGCTTCCAATTCGCAGAGTTTTATCTTGCCCGAATACATATCGTTCGCCGCGCGCTCGGCTTCCGCTGCCGCGCTCGATCTTGAATTTTCAAGCTCTTTTGCGAGAGCCGAAAGCGACGCTTCACATTCCGCGTTCGCCTCTTCTATCATTGCCGCCGCCGTCCGCCGCGACGCAGACAGAATGTCGTCTATGAGCTTTTCTTTGCCCTGCATGTCGTTACGCCGCCGCAGGCACTTCCATGAGCATTACGCCGAGGAAGGATATTATAAACGCGAATATGGCGAATATTTCGACGAGAACGACCATGACCATGGAATGACCGAACTGCTTCTCCTGCTTGCCTATAAGCCCGATACAGCCGATAACGACGTTACTCTGCATAACAGCCGAAACAAGCCCCACAATGGCGATAGGCAGGCAGTACGCAAACATGACCCAGCCCGTAGTCGTGTCGATAGGCGCAAGCTGACCGCTCAGCGCGCCGAGTCTGAACAGGACCATGAAGCCTACGACAAAGCCGTAGAGTCCCTGCGTGGCCGGCATAAGCTGCAAAACCATGAGATTGGAAAACTTGTCGGGCTGCTTGCTTAACAGCGCAGCGCTCGCCTGTCCCGCTCTGCCGACGCCTACCGCCGAACCGATGCCCGCCACCAAAACGGCTATAGCCGCACCGAGCATTGCGTAAAAAACGCCCATTTCCATATTGTTTGATCTCCTTTTGAGAATTTATTGACAGAATATAATTAGACCGCCGTCAGCCGTGCAAAGGTTTATCTACTCGTACCTAATATACCGTGTACGCTCGCCGAGCGGCGTGAAAAGCCGTCCGCCGCCGTCGTAGAACTTTCCGTAAAATTCGAGGAATTGCAGTCGGGCGTTATGCACATAAGCGCCGAGAACGCCTATACCTATATTGAACGCGTGAAGCGGAATGAGTATTATAACGCCTACGACATAGCCGACTGCGGGAATCCCGAACAGTATCGAACCGAGCGTATTGAAAGCGAGTCCGATAGCGCCAGACGCAAGCCCGAGACCGAACAGCCGGCAATACGACAGCACGTCGGACAGCAGGTTTACAAGCCCGTACAAGCCCTTGAATCCGCCGAACACCTTTCCGAAAACGTTTTTGCTCTTGCGTCCGCCGAATATTATCATGAGCGCAAGCCCCGTAACCGCAAGAACTATCGCCGCTATTTTAAGCCCCGACGGAGCGCCGTCGAACAGCATCGTGCCGCCCAAACAGCCGAGAGCGCCGAAAAGCAGTATTATCGAGCCTGCGTCGAATATCGCCGAAAACGGCTTGCCTTCCATGCAAAGTTTGACGAATTTTATAATGTATCCGACAGTCATCTGCACACAACCGAGCACTATGCTCAGTATGAGCATCATCATCGGTTCGCTTATAGGATTGAACCATAGCGCGATCTTGGCAGACCCGAAATCTATCGCGAAGTACCCGCCGAATATAATTCCCCAAATAACGGACGAGATTCCGCCCATTGCGACGAGAAGCGCAACCTTTTTGACGCCCTTGTCGAACTTTTTCGAACAGCCGAGCACGAATCCCGCAACGGCAAGCACAATTCCGTACGCCGCGTCGCCTATCATTATCCCGAAGAAGATAAAATAGAATATCGCCATTATCGGGTTGGGGTCTATCTCGCGGTACTTAGGCGGGCTGTACATATCCGTTATGGTTTCGTACGGCGCAACGACTTTGTTGCTTCGCACGAGCGTCGGCGGCTCGTCGCGCTCTTCTGGTGCAAGCATTTGAACGAGCACGTCGGGACATTCCGACTTAACGTCGCCCACAACCGTTTCGCAAGCGTCCTCCGGCAACCACCCTTCGAGTATAAACGTGCTGTCGGTTTTCAGAAATTCGGCTTCCGCTTCGGCACGCTCGATCTCGAGTTCGATCACGTCGTAGAGTATGCGCAAATCTTTAAGATACTTTTCGTAGCCGAGCGCCGTCTTTGTAAGTTCAGTAATATGTCTTTTGCCGTCGGCTATCTCGTCGTTGACGGCGGCTATCTTTTGAGAAGCCGTGCAGTCGTCGCCGAACGGACAGCGCGTATAGCCGAGCGCCGTCATGCGCTTGACGATCTCGTCTTCGGTTTCCGCGCGGCATATAACGGTAACAAGCGTACCGTCGCCGACCGATATTTCGTACGCGCAGGAAAGCCCGTCGAGTTCCGCCGACGGCGAAACACCTGCGCGGTTGTAATATGCCGAAAGCACGATCCCGCCGCGCCGTCCGAGCTCGGACAGCTTGCACGGAACACGAATGTACGGCTCGTATGCCTTTGCCGTATTTGCGAGCGTGCCAATTGCGGCTTGACGCTCCACGATGTCGAACGATATTTTCCCGAGCCTGTCGCACACGTCGAGAAGTTCGTATTCGCGCGCACGCACATCCGAAAAATCCGCGCGCGTTATAAGTATCCGCGCGTCCGAATACTTCTCTTTCGACAAGACAAAATCGGACGTTGCCGAATCGGCAGTTCCGCCGCCGACCGATCTTTTGTTGGCGGACTTTGCTCGGCGCTTTTGAGCGTCTAGCTCCGTTTCCATCGCCTTATGCCGCGCTTTCAAAAAATCTATCGCAAATCTTATATTGCTCTGTTTCAGTTTAAGTTCGCGCGATTCGACACCGCCGCGAGCAAGCTCGTACGCCACGCCGTCAGTGGCGCGCGCTTCGAACAGTCCGCGTTTTATAAGACCGTCGACTATTTTGTTCTTATCGGAACGCAAGCCGATAAGCCGTATATGCGACATCTTGGCTATTGCCATTTACTTCTTGCCTCCGAGCGAAACATACAGCTCTTTCGCGATCTCGTCTATAAGTTTGCGCTTTTCGTCGGACAGCCTTTTGCCCGATTCGCGCGTTGCGTCGAGCTTTTTCGCGCTTTCCGATCGAGCGCGTTCGGCAGCCGCCGACACGGCATCGTCACGCGATTTTGCCGTATCCGCCGCGGCGCGTTCTCTGAGCGCGCGCTCGCGGTTTGCATAATCGAGCTGAACGGCTTTTACCGACGCTTCCGCCTGCGCGACTATGCGCGCCGCTTCGTGCTCCGCGGAAAGTATATCCGCAATAGCCGAGTTGAGTTCGGCATCGAGCGTTTCGCGGTCCTCGTATACGACTTTTTGCGTATTCTTGCCTGCCATCGCGCTACGCCTCGTACTTCATGATCTTATCGACGCGAGCGGCATGTCTGCCGCCCGCAAACTCGGTATTCAAAAACGCTTCCGTTATTTCGAGCGCCGTGCCTATATCGGTGTTTCCTGCGCCGAGCGCGAGCACGTTCGCGTTGTTATGCTCGCGACAGAGCCGACCCATATCGACCGAAGTGCAAAGCGCGCAGCGGATACCCTTTACTTTATTTGCGCATATACTCATACCGACGCCCGTCTTGCAAATAACTATGCCCTTGGAACTCGGGTCTTGCGCAACCTTTTTCGCAACGGCATAACCGAAATCGGGATAATCGACGGACGCTTCGCCGTCTGTTCCGAGATCCGTCACGTCTTCACCGCGCCCCGCCAGCTTGTCCTTGATAGCTTTTTTGAGTTCGAGTCCGCCGTGATCGCAAGCGATATAAATCATGAGATACGCTCCTTATTGCCCATTTGTAACAGTCGGTATTCCGCGCGTCAAAGCGAGAAACCGAAAGCGCCGTTTCCTCGCACACGCGCATTGTATCGCGTTCCGTTTTAGTATAGCACAAAGGCAAAAGAATGTCACGCCTTTTCCCGAAATTTTTTCATTGCATTTGTGCGCATTTGTTCAAAATCCATCCTGCCGCCGCCTGCCGCAGGACGCGCAATCGGGTAAAAACTCTTGACTTAATATCGCTTATAATATATAATAAATGCAGTATAAGACTAATTAGGCGGATACCATGAAAATCGTAACCAGTTCGATATGCAAACAAGGCGGTCGCGAATACAATCAAGACTATCTTGATCTTACAGTCGCGCCCGACGGCGCTTGTCTCGTCGTATGCGACGGGTTAGGCTCGTATTACGGCAGCGAAGTCGCAAGCCGAATATGCGCCACAAAAATCATAGAATCGTATACAAAAATCAAACAGCTCGACCCCGAGCGCGCAGTTAAACCGGAATTTTGTCAAAGCTATATCCAAACCGCGCACAACTGCGTTACAGACGAGAAAGAGCTAAATCCGAAAATACGTTCGTCGTGCACTACGGTTGCGTGCGTCGTTACCGACTTTAATTCCACGGTAATGGCACATATAGGCGACACGCGCATATATTTCTTCAAAAAGAACAAACTCAAATTCCAAACAAAAGATCATTCGCTTTCTCAAATATCAGTAGAAATGGGGCGGATCCCGCTACGCGACATACGTTCGGATAAAGATCAAAACAAGCTGACGCGCGTGCTCGGATCCGACTATTACATCCCGCCCGACTGCGACATAATAAACATGCCGCTCGAAGTCGGCGACGCGTTTATTCTTTGCACCGACGGTTTTTGGGAATATGTTTACGAAGAAGAAGCGGAAGAGGATCTCGCCTCATCCGCCACGCCCGAAGAAGCGCTCATGAAAATGGAACAACGCCTGCTTGCGCGAGTTACAAAATTCAACGACAATTATTCCGCCATAGTAGCTATGGTAACGGACTGACAGAGTAAATCATGGCAAGAGTAAGAACAAATAAAAATATCTGTCTGTATTGCTTCGGCGACCTTGACAGCAACCGCGTGTGCATGAACTGTCATCACAAATCGGACGACACCCCGTCGCCCCCGCATCACCTGCCTCAGCGCACGGTGATAGGCACGCAAAGCCGCTATCTCATAGGCAAAGCGCTCGGCGAAGGCGGATTCGGCATAACCTATCTCGCGTGGGATTTGCAGCAGGGCATAAAAGTTGCCGTAAAGGAATACTTCCCGTCCGGATACGTTACCCGCGTCGCGTCGAGCAATCAGGTCATAATCAATTCCAAACAGAACCAAGCCGCGAGCAACCGCGGTCTTAAACGGTTCGTGGAAGAAGCGCGCGCGCTCGCCAAGATAAAAAATCTCGGCGGCGTGGTAAATGTTCGAGACTTCTTTTCGGCAAACGGCACGGCTTACATAGTCATGGAATTTCTCGACGGCGTGTCGCTCAAAAAATATCTGCAGCGCAAGGGCGGAAAAATAAGCGTTGACGAAATTCTCACGATCATGCGTCCGGTAATGGATTCGCTCACGCAAGTGCACAAAATAGGTCTTATCCACCGCGATATATCGCCGGACAATATTCTCATTACCAAATATAACGAAGTCAAACTGATCGACTTCGGCGCAGCCAAGTATTCCAACCCCGACGGTAAATCGCTGTCGATCGTATTAAAGCAGGGCTTTGCCCCGCCCGAACAGTACGACTCGCACGGCGAGCAAGGTCCGTGGACGGATGTTTACGCGCTCGGCGTAACGCTGTACTATGCGATAACGGGATCTCTGCCGCCCGAATCTATTCGCATAATGATGAATAAAGAAGCCGTAAAGCGCCCGTCCGAACTCGGCATAGACATCGACCCCGGCGTAGAAAACGCGCTCATGAAAGCGCTTGCCGTGGACAAAAAGAAACGGTATCAAGATGTTCAAAGCATGATAAACGGGCTGTATAACCCGCGTGCGCCGCGAAAATCCGTAGGCACGGTCACGACCGCACCGGCACCCGCTACGCCCAAAAAGACGTTAACGTCGCGCACTGTCGCCGTTGCGCCCGCTCCTGCCCCCGCGCCTGCGACCACACCGCGCGCACCGCTCGGACGATCGGTAACAAACACGGCAGCAACTTCGTCGAGACAGGCGACGGCACAAAAGGCAACGCCTGCCGCAAGCAAGCCGCAAACGCCCGCGGCTTCGGCAAAACCCGCGACGCAAAAAGCAATATCTACCGCTCGCGATTCGTTGTCTCAAAAACCAGCCGCATCCGTAAGACCCGCCGCAAAACCGAGCACACCTGCCTCAAAGTCGTCATCGACTGCTACGAGAGGGACTCCTGCGACGGCAAGCAAGCAAACGGACGTCAAGGAAGTTAAATCCACGGAAAAGACGACGCCCACGGTAACTAAGACTAAATCGAATTTCTTTACTAGACTGTTCAAAAAATAATTGACGACAGCAATTAAAAACCGAGATCATCTAAGAACGACCGTCTCGGTTTTTTGTTTTTCGTTTTTCGTTTTCAAAATAACGCTTATCGGAAAAGAAAACAGATATTTTACGCTACGCAAAACGGACGGCTTTCGCCGTCCGTTGTTTTTCGATCATCCCGCCTGTGCCGCTGACTAATCCGTATTCTAACCCGCCTTTTGGCAGGTGGGTCGGCTGACACGGTGTTCTGCCATCCACTGCTTACTTGCGTAAAATTACTGAGGCCCGACATAGCACCGAGTACGCACCATCCCTTTTATGAATTGAGGTTATAAATGTGGCGTCGTCCCGTACACTGCAGGATTGATTATAGTATATACGGATTCGAGTGCAAAATCAACACTTACGCGAAAATTTTTTCGTGAATATTTTTGCAAAACCTCTTGACAAAACCCGATTTATGTGATAGTCCCGTCGCCGCACTTTCGTTCTTTTCTTTTTTTCGCTATAATCAAAACGGGACATTTTCGTCCCGTTTTGATTATAGTCAGCGTTTTTTGCCGATCTTTTCCTTTTTGACTGCGTTCATGACCGCTTCGAGCTTCTCTCGGCTTATAGGCTTTACGTCCGTCGCGTTTATGCCCTGCTCCGAATCTTGCGAAGGCATTTCGAGCGCGGGAGTTTTTTCGCCCTTGGGCGTTTTTACAAGCGACGTCAAACCGTACAGCCAACTGCCGTGTTCCTTGTTCGAAATAAATCTGTTTGCTACTACGAATTTGTCCTTATACGGCATGTTGACGCCGAGGAAGTTATTTATATAGTATTCGAGGAACATGGAAAAATGCTTTTGGTCGTTGATACGCTCTGACAGCCTTATCTGCTGCGCAATGACTTCGCTCGGCGGGTTTTTCTTCTTGCTCAGCGTGTCGAGTATGCGCGCAGCGGGAATGACCGTCCCCGTATCGGCAAAATAAACTGCGAGCTGCAAGAGGAAATCGTCGTCGGCGCCCAGCTTGAACAACACCTTATCGAGTGCCGAGTCTTTGGTGCTGTATTTGGTAAAATATATCGCGTATACTGCGCCGTAATAATACGAGCTGTGTTTGCGTTTAAGCGCTTTCAACATCGTACGCGACGTTTTGCCTTCGCCCGTTGCCGCAGCCGTTATAGCCGCAAGCGCGGCGTATTTATCGTCCTTTTTGATATTGTCGTATAAATGCATATAGTTGCGCGAGCTCTCGGAATAGTTGCCGAAAATAAGCTGAGCTTCTGCGCAGACGCTGTAGCCGTATTCGTGATCGGGTCTTATCTTTTTGTATTCTTCGGCATACCTTGCAACGGAATGATACTCCTGCATAAGCGAGTCTATGTCAATCAAAAGATACAGCGGAGGCATGTATTTGCCGTCTATGTTCATAGATTTTTCCGCTTTCTCGCGGGCGTCCGACAGCTTGCGGTTTTTGAAATCTATATAAGCCTTATAGTACCAATACTGCTCGCTGCTCTCTTTCGTCGGAAAACGTTCGAGCACGGCGTCAGCCTCGTCGAGCTTTCCGAGTTCTATAAGGCACGACGCCTCGTCGAAAAGATTTTCGAACAGCTTGAATCTCGTCGCAAGTTCTTCGTATGTTTTCGCTGCGGAATCATAATCGCCTGCCGCCACGCATACTTCCGCAAACTTGATAGCGGCAACGGGATCGTCGGGACGCGCGGCAATCATTCTCTCCGCGGTCTTCTTTGCATCGGCGGTATGTTTCGTAGCCATATACATGTCTATAAGCCGCGAATAAGCGCCCGAATGAAAATCGTCGCCTACGTCGAGCGCGGTATTCATAAGTCCGATCGCAGATTCGTAATCGCTGCGCCCGCAGTATATCTCCGCGGCATTATCGAAAACCGCCCATGCCCGCAGTATATCTCCGCGGTTCTCTACGTTTTTACACTCTGCTACGGCGGCGAGATAATCTTTGAGCGCCGCGTCAATGTTCCCCGAAGAATGATACGCATAACCGCGCCGCGCATACGCCGCGAGCCGCTCGCTCGGCGTTTTTGCCGCCTTGACCTTTTGCGTCCACTTTTTGACGTTGTTCTCGCGCTCGGACTTGTCGGGATCGGGCACGTACACATCGTTGCCGTCGGCGTTTATCTCTACGTCCACCAGCGTACCGTCCGTTTCGGGATAATCTATCATTCCGAAATCCACAAGTAGCGTTGCGGGTTTTCCGTCGGCGGCGTACCCGATATAACAACGGTATCTTCCGTCTCCCCAACCCGTAGAATAAACGGCGTACTTCTTTCCGAACAGCTCCACCGAAGTATGCGTCTGACCGTCGAGAACGATCAATCCCGCAAGCGGGTGTATATCATCCTTGATATGCGCTACGTATTCCTCATACGCCGATTTATCGGCTATACAGCAAACGCCCGAATTGATGGGAACGGACGCCGCATCGGGATCGACCGTCAGCTTGCCGAGCGAATCGTCCGACGCAATAAGTTCGAACTTTTGCGCAGGCTCGTCCGAAAGTCTCAGTCCGCAATACGCCACGCGCGAACCGTCGTTCGTTTTGCAGCACAGACAGAACGGATAACCGCCGTCACCCAACTCGACGTCAAAAGCGCTGTACTTGCGCGCAGACGCGTAAGCGTCGAACAACACGGCATTACCGCCCAAAGGCAGACGGTCCGATTCGATATATTCGAGCGCTACGCCGCACGCCTTTTTGTCGGCGAGCATTACGGCAAAGTCTATAGGCGCACTCAAGCGATTCTTGGGAATCTTTACTATTTTTTTCATACTCTTTCGAAAAGTTTATCTCTGACAGCGATAAACTCCCTCCAAAAAGGTTCAAAGCGTTTTATTGCTTCTTCGGTACGTTCCTTTGAGTTAAATGACGTCAGTCTCACCCAACCGTTGCCGTTTATTCCGAAGCCGCTGCCCGGCGTGCAGACAAGCCGCGTTTTTTTAAGCAAATGATCGAAAAACTTCCACGAGTCAACTCCGCAATCAAACCATATATACGGAGCGTCTACTCCGCCCGTGTATTCTATACCGAGTTCGTCGAACTTCTTTGTTATTATCTTGGCGTTGTTCTTGTACTCCGCGACCATTTTTTTAGTGTCCTCATACCCGCCGCGAAGCGCGCTTTCCGCCATGCGCTGAACGACATACGACGTGCCGTTAAACTTGATAGCCTGACGGCGGTACCACAGTCTGTTGAGCGGCGAACCCATAGGTATGACCGTCCAACCGCATCGTACGCCGGTGAATCCCGCCATCTTTGAGAACGAACACACTTCGACCGCACAGTCTCGCGCGCCCGTGACCTGAAATATGGAACGCGCGGCATCCTTGCTTTCGACATACGCTTCGTATGCGGCATCGTAAATGATGACCGCGCCCACGTCGAGAGCATAATCGACCCATTCTTTAAGCTGCGCCAAAGTATAAGCCGTGCCCGTAGGATTGTTCGGCGAGCATAAATATATTATGTCCGCTTTTCCGCGCTTGGGCGGCATTGCCACGAACCCGTTTTCTCTTGTCGCGTCCGCAAACACTATTTTATGCCCCGCAATTACGTTTGCGTCTACGTACGCCGGATATACGGGATCTTGTATCATGACGGTATTGTCTACGTCGAACAAATCGAGAATGTTGCCTATTCCGTTCTTCGCACCGTCGGTGACAAAAACCTCGTCGCTTTCTATCGACACGCCGCGAAGCGTGTAATAGTCTATTATAGCGTTCTTCAAAAACGGATAACCGTCATACGGACCGTAACCGCGGAATCCCGACTTTACGCCGAGATCGGTCGCGGCGGACTTTGCCGCGTCTACGACCTTTAGCGACAACGGCAGCGTCGCGTCGCCTATACCGAGGCTTATAACGTCCGCCGTTGGGAATGCCGCTTTATAGTCATCCACTCGTTTTGCCACTTCCGCAAACAAGTAATCGTCTGCGAGATTCTTAAAATTCTTGTTCAGCTTCATTTTGCCCTCGCGTATTATTCGTTATCGGCGTTGCCGTCCGCTCCCGATTCGGCAACATGAGCTTTGGCGCATTCTTTTGCCGCCGCGATAAACTCACGGAATATCGGCTGCGGTTTCGCCGGACGCGATTTGAATTCCGGATGGTATTGCACGCCGAGATAGAATCTTTTGTCCGTAAGCTCGACCGCTTCCACAAGATTACCGTCGGGCGACAAACCGCAAAGCGTAAGTCCCGCATCCTGCATAGGCTTGCGCATTTCGTTATTGAACTCGAATCTATGACGATGACGTTCCATAACCGACGCGACGCCGGCTCCGTAACATTCCGAAAGTTTGGTATCGGGTTTTATCATACACTCGTAAGCGCCGAGCCGCATTGTTCCGCCCGTATTTACCTTGCCTTCCTGTCCTTCCATTATATCTATCACTTTATGCGCCGAATGTTCGTCGAACTCGCCCGAATTGGCATCGGAAAGACCGAGCACGTTGCGCGCATATTCGATCACGGCGATCTGCATACCGAGACATATTCCGAAATACGGCTTATCGTTCTCCCTGCAATACTTTGCCGTGGCGATCATACCCTCTATGCCGCGAATACCGAATCCGCCGGGAAGTATAACGGCGTCGACGCCCGCAAGTTTTTCTGCGGCATTGCCGTTATTCAATTTTTCGGAATTGACCCAAGATATTTCCACCTTTACGTCATTCGCTATGCCTGCGTGAGTGAGCGCTTCCGCGACGGAAAGATAGGAGTCGAACATAGAAACGTATTTTCCCACAAGCGCTACTTTGACCGAATCCTTGGTGTTTTTTGCTCGGTCTATCATCGAAATCCAATCGTCAAGCGCAGGCTGAGTATCGGGAAGCCCGAGTTCGCGCGTAACGATCTCCACAATGCCGTCGTCGCGCAGCAGCAGCGGCACTTCGTAAAGAAGTCCCGCGTCACGGTTTTCTATGACGCAATCGGGCTCGACGTTACAGGAAAGCGCAAGTTTTTCTTTAAGTTTTTTATCAATCGGTTCTTTTGTACGCAAAACGATAAGATTGGGCGAAATGCCGAGCGAACGCAAAGTCTTAACGGAATGTTGCGTCGGCTTGGTCTTGACCTCGCCGCCCGCTTTGAGAGTGGGCGCAAGCGTAACGTGAACGAACAGACAGTTTTCCCTGCCGACATCGTTGCTGACCTGTCGAATCGCCTCTATAAAAGGCAGGCTCTCTATATCGCCGACCGTGCCGCCTATCTCGGTTATAACGACATCCGCGTTTATCTTTTTGCCTACCGCACGGATAAACGACTTGATCTCGTTTGTGACGTGAGGAATGACCTGAACGGTCTTGCCGCCGTATACGCCCGCGCGCTCGTTTTTCAATACGGTATCGTAGATCCTGCCCGTAGTGATATTTGAGTATTTATTGAGATTTTCGTCGATAAACCGCTCGTAATGCCCGAGATCGAGATCCGTTTCGGCGCCGTCTTCGGTTACAAACACTTCGCCGTGCTGAATAGGGCTCAACTGCCCCGGATCGATGTTTATATACGGGTCGAGCTTTTGCGCTATCACGCGCAGCCCCTTGGCCTTCAATAAAAGCCCGAGGCTTGCCGCCGTTATTCCCTTGCCGAGCCCCGATACGACTCCGCCCGTTACGAATATATACTTTTCCATTATGGTCTCCGTTTTGTCTTTTTGCTTCGTTTTTCGTTGTACAAAATCCGATTCACCGCTTACAGTCTTACGGTGCCTCTGAATACCTCGTGCGCCTCGCCCGTCATATATACGGTATCGTCGGTGTATCTGACGGTAAGCTCGCCGCCGGGCAGTCTGACGCTGATATCTTCGTTCTTATCGCAGAATCCGTTCTCGACAGCCGCGACCGCCGAAGCGCAAGCGCCCGTGCCGCACGCCATAGTTTCGCCCGTACCGCGCTCGTACACCCGCGCCTTTATGTGCGTTCTGTCGATTATCTGCACGAATCCGACGTTTACGCCCTCGGGGAACAGCTCTTTATTCTCGCCGAGCGCTTTGCCTATTCTCTCCACGTCGCACGCCATTACGTCGGGCACGATGACCGTACAGTGCGGATTGCCCATTGACGAACATGTTACTTTGAGCTTGCCTGCGGGCGTATCTATCTCTCTGCCCACAACTCTTTCCCCGTCGAGATTTACGGGCACCAGCTCGGGATCGAGCACGACCGCGCCCATATCGACCTTTGCGGAATTCACTTTGCCGTCGTGCAGGAACAGCTTCAATCTCTTAACGCCCGAAACGGTTTCGACGGTTATATCGAGTTTGTCTGTTTTTCCGTTGTCGTAAAGATACTTGCCGACGCACCGAATGGCGTTGCCGCACATCTTGCCTTCCGAACCGTCCGAATTGAACATTCGCATTTTAGCGTCGCATGTATCCGACGGATAAATGAAGATAACGCCGTCGCCGCCGACGCTGAAGTGTCTGTCCGAAAGATTGACCGCAACCGATTCCATGTTAGCTATCGGACGCGTAAGACAATCGATGTAAATGTAATCGTTGCCGCAACCGTGCATCTTGATAAAACTGAGCCGTTGCCGTTCCGTCCGCATATTGTTGATATCGACGAGCTCGGTATTATATTGACTGTACCGCGATTTAAGCGCGCGCGCCAGAGCGTTTGCGGTATCTATGGCGGTAAGACACGGGATATTGAGCGCAACCGCACGGCAACGCAGCCGCACGTCGTCGAACGTGGGTATTCTGCCGCGCGTCGATGTGGATACGAGATAATCTATCTTGCCCGAATTCAAAAGACTCATGGTGTTTTCTTCGGGGCGCTCGTTGAGCTTATCCGCGACGGTTACCTTCATTCCGGCGCGCCGTATGACTTCGGCCGTACCCTCTGTCGCGTACAGTTCGAATCCGAGTTCGTAATAGTTTTTAGCAACGTTGGCTATTTCGGGTTTGTCGCTGTCGCGCACGGTGATCAGGATGCCGCCGCTGCGTTTCATCTTGTATCCCGCCGCGACAAGTCCTTTATACAGCGCTTCGTCAAGCGTTTTACCCACGCCAAGCACCTCGCCCGTAGACTTCATTTCGGGTCCGAGATGAGTATCGAGATCTGTCAGCTTTTCAAACGAGAAGATCGGCACTTTGACGGCGACGTACGGTGCGGACGGATAAAGTCCCGTTCCGTAGCCGAGCTTTTTGAGCTTTTTGCCGATCATACATTCGGTAGCGAGTTTTATCATCGGCACGCCCGTAACTTTGGAAATGTACGGGATCGTTCGCGACGAACGCGGATTGACCTCTATAACGTAGATCTTGCCGTTGCTGACTATATACTGAATGTTGACAAGCCCTTTGGTTTCGAGCGCCGTAGCAAGCAGCCTTGTGTACTCGATTATTTCTTCTTTGATGTTGTCGGTTATATTCTGCGACGGATATACCGCTATAGAGTCGCCGCTGTGCACGCCCGCGCGCTCTATATGCTCCATGATCCCGGGAATGAGAATGTCCTCGCCGTCGCAGATCGCGTCCACTTCTATTTCAGTACCCATAACATATTTATCAATGAGTACGATATTGTCGGGGTTCTCGTCGAGAATTATCGACATGTATTCTTTTACGTCCTCGTCCGAGAACGCGATTATCATGTTCTGTCCGCCGAGCACGTACGACGGGCGCAAAAGCACCGGATAACCGAGATCGCGTCCCGCTTCGAGCGCTTGATCGAGCGTTTTGACGGTATGTCCTTTCGGACGCGCAATGCCCAGCCGTTCGAGAAGCGCATCGAACCGCTCTCTGTCTTCCGCCGCGTCAATCGAGTCTGCGGAAGTGCCGAGTATGCGCACGCCGCGCTCGGATAAATGCTTGGTCAGTTTGATAGCCGTCTGTCCGCCAAACGCGACAACCACCCCGTACGGGCGCTCTGTCGCTATTACGTTGTCTACGTCCTCGGGCGTGAGCGGTTCGAAATACAGCCTGTCCGCCGTATCGAAGTCTGTAGACACCGTCTCGGGATTGTTATTTACTATCGCAACGTCGTAGCCGAGTTCTTTCAGCTCCCATACGCAATGCACGGACGCATAGTCGAATTCGATACCCTGACCGATTCTGATCGGACCCGAACCGAAAACGACGACGCGTTTTCTGTCGCTCTTTGCCGCGTCGATGTATTCTTTCGCCTCGTTCTCGTCGTCGTACGTAGAATAGAAATACGGCGTTTCGGCTTTGAATTCCGCGGCGCACGTATCCACCGTTTTGAACACGGCGCGGCGATGAGACGGCAGAGCGTTGCCCGATATCTTTTTGAGCGAATCGTCGGGATAGCCGAGTTTTTTGCCTTGCAGATATTCGGCTTTCGTTATCGCTCTGTCCTTTATGGAATTTTCGTACCTTACAAGGTTTTCTATCTTGCGCAAGAACCACGGATCTATTTTGGTTATGTCCGCTATGCGCTCTATGCCTATGCCGCGCTTGATCGCTTCGTACAGGACGAACAGACGGTAGTCGGTTGCGGGCATTAACATATCGAGTATTTGCTCGTCCGAAAGTGCGGAATAGTGCGGGTTGTCGAGCGTGCCCGTGCCGAGCGCGCCGCGCACGGCTTTCAGAAGTCCCGCTTCGAAGCTCGGCGCGATAGCCATTACTTCGCCCGTAGCTTTCATTTGAGTGCCGAGCGATCGCTTGGCATACACGAATTTATCGAACGGCCACTTGGGAAGTTTGACTACGCAATAATCGACCGCAGGCTCGAAACAGGCGCATGTTTTGCCCGTGACGGCGTTTTTGATCTCGTCGAGCGTATAGCCGAGCGCAATGAGCGTAGTCACCTTTGCAATGGGATAGCCCGTAGCTTTACTCGCAAGCGCCGACGAACGCGAAACGCGCGGATTGACCTCGATAACGGCATACTCGCCCGTAGTCGGGTGCAATGCGAATTGGCAGTTACAGCCGCCCTCTATTTGCAAATGCGTTATTATATCGAGCGCGGCTGTGCGCAGCATCTGATACTCTTTATCGGAAAGCGTCATCGTAGGAGCGACGACAATACTGTCGCCCGTATGTATTCCGACGGGATCGAGATTTTCCATCGAGCACACAGTGATGACGTTGCCCACATGGTCGCGCATGACCTCGAACTCTATTTCTTTCCAGCCGTAAATGCTCTTTTCTATAAGCGTCTGATGAATTGGCGAAAGTTCGAGTCCGCCTTTTGCTATTTCGCGAAGCTCCGCTTCGTCGGCGGCGATACCGCCGCCTGCGCCGCCAAGCGTAAACGCGGGTCGGACTATCACCGGATAACCTATCTTTGCCGCGAAATCGACGGCTGCCTCAACGTCCGTAACAACTTCCGACGGCACGCAAGGCTGATTGATTTCGAGCATTGCTTCCTTGAACAGCTCACGGTCTTCGGCTTTATCTATCGTTTCGGGACGCACGCCCAAAAGTCTTACTCCGTGCTTATCCAAAAATCCCGATTTTGCAAGCTCCATGGAAAGAGTCAAACCCGTTTGCCCGCCCAGTCCCGGCAGTATTCCGTCCGGTTTTTCTCGTGCGATTATGCGTTCCAAAGTGGGAATGGTGAGCGGCTCTATATAAATGGCGTCCGCCATCGCCTTGTCCGTCATTATAGTCGCGGGGTTGGAATTGACGAGAACCACCTCGACTTTGCGGCTTCTCAGCGTTCTGCAAGCCTGTGTTCCAGCGTAATCGAATTCCGCAGCCTGTCCTATCGTTATAGGTCCCGAGCCGATGACGAGAACCTTTTTTATACTCTTATCCTTAGGCATTGCGAGCTTCCTCCATGAGTTTTATAAAGCGACCGAACAGATACTCGGTGTCCTTTGGTCCGCCGCACGCTTCGGGATGGAACTGCACCGAAAACGCGGGCACGCCGATATAGTCGAGTCCTTCGACGGTGTTGTCGTTTGCGTTTATGTACCGCACCGTCGCGACGTCCGCCGCCACACTGTCCGCTTTGACGGCGTACCCGTGATTCTGACTCGTTATGTAAGTGCGACCCGTAACTGCGTCCTTGACGGGCTGATTCGCGCCTCGGTGACCGTATTTGAGCTTGACCGTTTTTGCACCGTACGACAGCGCCAATAGCTGATGCCCGAGACATATACCGAACGTCGGTATACCGTGCGCGTTCAGTTTTTTGAGTTCTTCGATTATCTCTACGTTGTCGGCGGGATCTCCGCCGCCGTTGGAAAGCATTATTCCGTCGGGCTTAATGGCAAGCACTTCTTCGGCCGTCGTATGTGCGGGAACGCGCACCACGTTACACCCGTAACGCATCAAAAGCCGCTCGATATTGTTCTTTGCGCCGAAGTCGTACAGCACGACTTTATACTTATGCTGCGAATCCGCTTCGTTCACGGTACGGATTTCCGAGCACGTCGTAGATTCGACCGCGCCCGTCACCCTGTACTTGCGTATTTCCGCGAGCTTTTTGGGAAGATCTTTTATATCGTCGGTTATCATTGCGTTCATTACGCCGCTGTTGCGTATCTTGCGCGTTATCGCCCGAGTATCTACGCCGGCGATGCCGACTACATTGTTGCGTTTCAAAAACTCGTCAAGCTCGCAATCCTTTCGGTAGTTCGAGCCTATTTTTTCTTCCTCGCGTACAACATATCCGAAAAGATGCGCTTTTCCGCTCTCAGCATCCGCTTCGATTATGCCGTAGTTCCCTATGAGCGGGAACGTCTGCGTTACTATCTGTCCGTAATAGCTCGGATCGGTAAGCGTTAGCAAATATCCGCACATAGCCGTAGTAAATACAGCCTCGCCTATGACGGTGCCGCTCGCACCTATCGCCGTGCCGGTATACACCGTACCGTCTTTCATAATAAGGTATCTTTCCATATTCACCTCTAACCTTTATTGCGCAACTCGTCATCGAACGAGTTTTTGAGAGTAGGCTCGACCTGCGCCGGATAATCGCCCGTAAAACAGCCCGTACAAAATCGTGTCGACGGCGAAATCGAACATAAATTTTCGAGCGACAAATACTCGAGACTGTCTGCGCCGATTTTTTTGCATATGCCGTCCACGTCGTAGTGGTTTGCAACGAGCTTGTCGCGGTCGTCTATATCCGTTCCGAAGTAACATTCGTACTTAAACGGCGGCGAGCTTATGCGCATGTGCACTTCCTTTGCACCCGCGCGCCTGAGCATTTTTATAATGCGCGTACTCGTTGTGGAACGCACGATGGAATCGTCGATAAGGATTATGCGCTTGCCCGCAACCGAGCTCTTTATGGGGTTGAGCTTTATGTTGACGGCATTTTCCCTTGCAACCTGATCGGGCAAAATAAACGACCGCCCGACATATTTGTTTTTTACGAACGCCGGCGCCATCGGAATACCCGATTCCATGGAGTACCCCTGCGCCGCCTGCAATCCGGAATCGGGAACGCCGCACACGAAATCGGCTTCCGTCGGCTTTTGACGGTACAGACACCTGCCCATTTCCACCCGAGCGTCGTACACGCTTATTCCGTCGATGACCGAATCGGGCCGAGCGAAATAAACAAACTCGAAAACGCACAGCCCGCTCTTGGCTGCGTTGTCGAGCATGTACGCCGTCGTATTTCCTTTAAGATCGCAGCTGACGACTTCGCCGGGTCGAACATCGCGCACGAAAGTTGCGCCGAGCGCGTCGAGCGCGCACGATTCGGAAGCAAACACCGTCGCGTCGCCGAGCTTGCCCATGCAGAGCGGCTTAAACCCGTTGCGGTCGCGCACCGCTATCAGCTTGTCCTTTGTAGCGATGACTAACGAGAACGCACCTTCTACAAAATTCATAGCCTTGACTACCGCACGTTCGAGATCGTTGGTTTCGATCATATTGCGTACTATAAGTATGTTGAGTATCTCTGTATCGTTGGTAGTATGTAATACCATGCCCGATTGAACAAGCTCGTGCCGTATCCGCGCCGAATTGGTAAGATTGCCGTTGTGCGCGAGCGCAAGCGAGATCTTGGAATGTACCGTTTCTATAGGTTGCGCATTACGAATGTTGCACGAACCCGTAGTTGAATATCTTACGTGACCTACGGCTATTTTAGAGCTAGCGGCAAATTCGAGATAATCCGACGTAAAGACGTCAGAAACAAGCCCCATGCCTTTCTTGCATTTGAGCACGCCGTCCACAAACGTCGCTATGCCCGCGCTCTCCTCGCCGCGGTGCTGAAGCGCCATAAGCGCGCTTGCCGACAGCGGAACGGCAGCTATGGGTTTGGGCGAGATTATTCCGAATACGCCGCATTCTTCTTTTGGTTTACCGTAAATCACTCAGATTGCCTCATAAGTAGTAAGTATATCGACAGCAACTTTTCTGCGCGGCAGACGCAGATCCATCGCCTTTTTTTCTATGAATTTATGTGCCTGCTCTTCGGTGTATCCGAACGTGCGCATGAGCACTATCTTCGCTCGCGATATATATTTGATATCCTCGAGCTTGGACGACAACGCGTCGTTTTTGGCTTTAAGCTCGCGCACGCGCGCGTTGCATGCCGTTATGAGCTTTACCGCTTCCACAAGCGCGTCTTTCGTAATGGGACGCGCCAGAGCAACTATGCCGCAGCTGTTGAGCGTGTCCTCGAGCCGCTCCACCCGCGCATAATCGTCTATATATACTCCGCCGCAGTACAACGAATCGGATATCGAAAGAGCAAGTTCGTTTCCGTGCTCGTCGGCAAGCCCGCTGTTGATCACAAACACGTCGAACGTACGACAGAGCACCGCGCGGCGCGCTTCGGAAGCAGTCGAGCAAACCAGGCAATTCAGTTTTGCCCGGTACAACACCTCAGTCAGCGACTGTTGTTGTTTAAGTGTGCTCGCTACTATAAGCGCGTCCATTCAACCTCCGTAATTGCTGTCGGTTAGTCCGTATCCGTCGTGCGTCAAATATCCATGTAGAACTCGAAAACGTCTTTTTCGGTTTTCAGTCCGCGCGCGACGGCACAGCGCCGCTTCATCGTGCCGAGCACCTCGTCGAGATGAACGGGAATGTTTTCGTGAAGCCAATCGCTCTTCTCGGCAAACTCGATCGCTTCGTCTATGGACGAGAACAGCGAGAAACCTTTCTCGTCCGGCTTGCGCAGCTTCAAGCCTTTCTCTATGCCCTCGCGTCCTGCAGCGAACACAAGCGCAAGCACCTCGAAAATATTGCATGTGGAATCGGGGGTGCGGAGCTGTACGACGGTATTTCCGTTGTTCTTGAAAATCCTGAGCGCGCGGCTGCGGTTCTCGCTGTATGTCACGCCCCTGACAAGGCTGAGCCGCTCGTAACTGTTGTGCGTAGGGTTGGCAAAGCACGTGATCTCTTTGTATCTTGTCATTACGCCCTCTGCAAACGCCTCCGCCTTTCTTTCCGCGTCGTCGCCCGAAAGCGTGACCGAAAGATGCAGTCCGCTGCCGAACTGATCCGCCATAGGTTTTGGCATAAACGACGCGCGCGTGCCGTTTACTTCGCACACGTTTTTGACCGCCGCTTTGAACATAATAAAATTGCGCGCAGCCGACAGCGGATCGGCGCTTTCGAAGTCAACCTCGTTTTGCCCGTTTCCGCGCTCGTGATGCGACGAAATGGGTTTCAGCCCCATGTCCTCGAGACTGACTATGACGTCGCGGCGGATATTCTCGCACTTGTCGTACGGCGCGCATGCGCAGTAATCGGCAAGATCGAACGGGCGGATAGTGTCCGAATCGGGTTCATCCTTAAATACGTAAAACTCACATTCGGTACCCACTTTGGCTTTAAGCCCGTGTGCCGAGAGAAGATTTACCTGCTTTTCCAAAAGCACCATCGGATCGCAGCAGTACGGCGTGCCGTCAAGATTGAAGATGTTGCAAAACACGCTGACTACCCGACCTGCATGGGGACGCCACGGCAATACCGAAAGAAGCGAACTCACCGGCCGCAGTTTCAGATCCACACCGCCCACGCCCGTCATTGCCGAGCTGTCGATCGAAACTCCGTTGTGGAAAGCGTCGTCGAGCTGTGACGACAGCACCGAAATATTGCGCTGTCTGCCGAGCATATCGCAAAACGTAAGTTTTACGAACTTGACGTCGTTATCCCGTATATAATCCAAAAACTCGCTCTGTGTGTAAATCATTTTCCAATCCTTCCTTATGCGAGATACTTTTTGACTTCCGAAAGTATAGCGTCGATACGCGCGTCGCCGCCCGTTGCCGCCGTGATATAGACCTTGATAAGCGGTTCCGTTCCAGACGGACGGACGATCAGCTTGCTTCCGTCTTTCGCTTTGTAAGACAATACGTTCGACTTGGGCAGATCGTACTTGGTCTGCGTCGAATAATCTATCGTGTCAATTACTTTTATTCCGTCGAGCGACGATACGGGGTTGCTTCTGAGTCCTGCGAGAACCTCGCGCATTTTTGCGGCGCCCTCCACGCCTTCGAACGTGAACGAAACGGTGCGGTGATAATACTTGCCGAACTTGGCATAGATCCCGTCGAGAACGTCGGCAAGCGTTTTGCCCTCCGCAAGATAGTCGGCGGTCATTTCAGCAACAAGCATAGACGCGACGACGGCGTCTTTATCTCGCACATACTTGCCCGAAAGATAGCCGTAACTTTCTTCGTAACCGAATACGAACCGTTCGCCCTCGCCTTTCTCTTCGAGCTTCTTTATGACCTCGCCTATATACTTAAAGCCGGTAAGGACCTCGCGGACTTCCGCGCCGTAACTTTCTGCGACGCGCGCGGCAAGATCGGTCGTGACGATCGTCTTTACGACAACGGGCGCTTTGGGCAACGCAACTGCGTGCGAGAAAATATAATCTATCAAAAGCACGCCCATTTCGTTGCCTGTTATGAGTCGGTATCCGTCGGCAGTCTTTACCGCCGCGCCCAATCTGTCCGCGTCGGGATCGGTGCCGATAACGATATCGGCGTCAGTCTTTTTTGCAAGAGCTACCGCCAGCCCGAGCGCTTCCGCTTTTTCGGGATTGGGATAAGGCGCAGTCGGGAAATCACCGTCGGGTCGCGCCTGCTCGGGAACGATCGTAACATCGGTAAAACCGCGCTCGGCAAACATCTGCGGAACGATGTCGCAGCCCGTACCGTTAAGCGGCGTGTAAACTACCGAGACTTTTCGTGCTTTACCTACGGAACGCTCATATACGCAATCGAGATACTCGCGCGTCACGTCCGTCATTACTATATCGCCCGCCTTTACGGCTTTGTCGAAATCGACCGATTTTACGGCAAACGTATCGACCTTGCCGATATATGAAAAAATCTCGGCGGCGGCTTTGTCCGTTACCTGACAGCCGTCGGCGCCGTAGACCTTGTATCCGTTGAACTTTGCGGGGTTGTGGCTCGCCGTGATCATAATGCCAGCGTCGCAACCGAGATGCCGCACCATAAACGACAGATACGGCGTAGGCTTAAGCTCGGCGGTGATATACGACTTTATACCGTATGCGGCAAGCACCGCCGCAGCATGACGGGCAAACTCAGTCGATCCGTGTCTCGAATCGTAGCTTACGGCGACCTTGATACCTTTTTTCTTATGCGCAAGCAAATAGTCGGCAAGCCCTTTCGTAACTTTGCCTATCGTATAAAGATTCAGTCTGTCCGTACCCGCGCCTATTATACCGCGAAGCCCCGCCGTGCCGAATTCCAAATCTTTATAAAACGCTTCCGTTTTTTCGGAATCGGTCATATCTTCAAGCTCGGCACGGTATTCGGTTGCACGCGCGAGCCACTGTTCATATACGGCATTTACTTCCATACTACCCCTTCGCAACTTAAAAAAAAGAGAACTGTACCTATCGAACATTTCTCTTTCTTAACATGCTTACGATAAATTTCCATACTGTTTTGATTTTAACAAATTTTTGCCGTACTGTCAAGCATTTACATGATTTCGCAAGTTCAAATATACAAATATTAAAACGCGCATAAAAACGCCGACACTTTCGTATCGGCGTTTCGCGTTGTTGTACAGTAATTACAGATCGTTTCTCGGAGCTCTGCCGCCGTTAAAACTCGTCGGGATCGAAATCGTCGGGAATTTGCGGCTGCATGTTTCCGGGCACGCTCTGCACCGGCGCAGGCGCGGACTGCTGCGGCTGGACTACCTGCGTTTGACCCGCATTGAGCTGCAAGCTGTTCTGCGGCGGAGGCGTCTGCGACCCGATCATGAGATTGGGATCGTTCATTGCCGGCGAAGTCGGAGGCAAATACCCGAACGACTGATACGGCGAAGGACCGCCGCCGAGACGCATAAGCTCCGTTTCGAGCTCGGACTCCGATTCGAGCAACGCTTCGATCTCTCTGCGCATCTTGCGCTTTTTGCTGACGACCACGATGATGATTATCAGTATGAGCAGCAGCAAGAGGATGCCTACGAATATAGGCCACCATATGAACGGACTTTCTTGGAACGCCGCCACAACGGTATTCCAGAACGAAACCTCGGGCGCGTCCGTACACTCGATGGGCACCGTGAACGCATATACCCTGTTGCTCGCGTCCGAAACGTGGACGGTAAGATCTGTCTTGCCGCGGTTCTTGAACGTGATTACCAAAACGTCTTGATAATACTTCTCGTTCGTTTCGGCGTCTATGTACTCTCTGTTGCGCTCGATATGAACATCGGCATAAGCGGAAATCTTTGTGCTTGCGGGACTTACGAAGCGTATCTCGTCGTCGATGTCCGGATCTACGAACCAATCATCGGGCGTTATTATAGCAACGTTATTGTCAAGTCCGCTGAACAAGCCTATTTCCGTATCTTTACGAAGCGTAGGCTGTCTGTTATCCGTGACGTTGATCTTGAAGTCGTGAGTTACGTCGGTTCCGCCTACGTCGAACGTGACCGTAATGACCGCATCGTTAGCCGCTCTCGACTTGGCTTTTACGCGCCAATTATGCTTCTTGGAAATGCTCGAAGCCGTAGCAACGCCGCTCTTCGAAGCGCTTTCGGGAGCATAGACCTGCAATGCGGCAGAGGCGGTGGTTATGTTCTTTATAGTGCCGTAACCCGTAGCGTTGGGTTCGGGCGCTTTTTCGGGATCGGACTTGGTTGTGAGAAGCACGTCGGACGTTATCACGCGTGATACGCCGTTTGCTATATCAACCGTTTCGATATCGTCCTCAAAATCGGATATTGGACGCACGATCGTTATGGTCATTTCGAGATCGGCTTGCATACCGTCGGTGACGAACGCGAGCGATCCGTTCTGATATCCGTCGTCCTTGACCGTGAACAATACTTTCTGAACGCCGTAAACGCCGGGCTTGGGCGATATCGTGAACACCTGATGCATATCGGCGGTGTCCGTAGCGCGCATATCCCAATTTATATTACACGCGGTATCGTTCTCGCCCATGTATGTATCGGAACTTTCGTCGAGCAACCCGGGTCCGTATACGACCGTACCCATACCGTCGTTACGCGTATACAACATCTTGGACGCAAGGTAGATATACGTCGTACTTGTTTCGTTGCCGTCAACATTGGCGTCTACCATGTCGCCAGCATTTATATCTGTCACGTAATTCGTGATTATATCCGTAAACGACGCTTTTGCTACGTCCGCATCGGAAGTTCCGACGGGCACGCCCATAATGCTGATATTGCACTTGGACGGTATAGCGACGGGAGCGGTGTTGCCGACTATGAGATGAATGGTAAGCGTGCTCGTTCTCGCTCTCTGCGTCGAATCTTTAAGACGCATACGGCAGACCGCTTCTTTGAGCCGTTCGGTCGAAAGGCACTTGAACGTTATACCCGTCATCGTGGTATTCTTGTACTTGTTCTGACCGTTTTCGACTCTGTAAGAGAACATCTGCGTGCCGGGCACGAGCCGTTCCTCGTTGGGCTTATCCGCTGCGGGATCCACTAGTCCGTTTTCGATTCCGTCGGCGTCGAACTTATATACGTCCATATCGATATCGGCGTCTTCGAGTATATCCGCGAGCTTGACGGAAACCGATCTGTTGGTCGGTATCGAAATATACATGGAGTATCCGTTGTATTCCGAATATTCGAGCGTGTACTGATAATCGTTGCCGCTTACCGCTTTGAACTCGGGAGTGTCGTTAGATACGTTGACGATGAGTACCGTCGACGCTTCCGCACCCGTAGAATCCTTACATTTGATTTCGACGGGCACCGAAGTCGATACGGGCGAACCTGCCGCCGACGCAACTCCCGGATTGACTTTGCGGTTGATCTTGACGGTCACGCCGTTGCCTTCGCTCTCAAATATGGAAAGCACGGGATCGCCGGTAGCGGTTACGTCTGTCGGGGTCGTGATGGTTACGCGCTTGTCTTCCTCGTCGGTATAGGTATACGTAGGCAGCACTCTGCCGCTCACGTATTCGATTTTCTCCGAACCCGCGGCATAATTGAGTTTGTCAAAGTCGTAGAACAAACCGTTGCTCTCGTTGTCGAGATCGTACAGCTTCCACGCATAAGACGAACCCGCAACGCCCGTAAACGAAAGGAAGTCGGTATCGTCACGATCTGTAGCTGCATGGTTTTCCACGGCAATCGGCGCGGAGTTGGCGACCGAAACGTTTGCGAACACGTTTACTTGCTTGTCTTCCGACATGCCCGTAGCGCTCGTAATCGGTTTACCCACGCGTATATACAGCGATATGGGCAATATCTTTTGAGTTTTGAGAGTGGCTGAATTGGGCATAAACGTCAACGTCTTGCCGTCGCCGGATATGGATATCTCAAAGAAATTGGCGATGTACTCGCTTATATCGTTGTTGCCCGGTCTTGTAGAAGCGCCCGAAGTAACACCGGCTTGCGTGCGCTTGATGATAAGGTTGTCGGAGTCGGTTATATCCGAAACATTTATCTTGGCGGCATCGACCGTACCCGTCTCGGTCTCGTCGAATACTGCATACACGCCTACGTTGTACATAGCTGAAGGCGCGGCGCTGTCGGGATCGTACACTATCGCGGCATTGCGTCTGTCGGAAGAAACGATCTCGAGCGTATCGGCGTTTTCGCTTCCGTCGAGCAAATATTTCTGTACGCTCTTGAGATTTACGACCGCGACCTTGCCTACTACCGAAATCGCTTCCGGCTCTTTGGGCGCAATGTATACGCGGATATTGATTTCTTCGGACTGAGCGCCGTGAGCGTCGGCGACGCGGAACGTTACCGTCGTGTATCCGCCGTTTACTGGAATGTAGTCTATCGCCTTAAGCACGATTTTGGGGATCTTGCTCCCGGCATCCTCGGGTACGAACTGCGGCTCCACCGCCGAAACGTTCACGCCGTCGGAGTTTGTCATCTTAAAGCACGAACCGTCGTAAATCGCAGGTACAGTAAGATGCTGCATATCGTTACGGTCGGGATCTGTAACGAGCTGTTCGAGCTCGAGCGGGAACTCTTGGTTGTAATCGAGATGAATGGCGTATACGTCTTTGCCGTTATCGTCTTTTTCGAGTTCCACGTTTTCGGGCAAGCTCTTGGTGTTCATTACGGGCGCAGTAGATTCTACCGTGATGTTAAGGTTAACGACCGTAGAAATTTCGCCGTCGCTCAGAGTAAGCTTGCAAACCGTATTGGTTACGCCGCGCGCGGTAAACGTTACGCTCATCGGGCGTTCGTCCGAGACGCTGTTTTCGGTGCCGAGATAATTGCTCGCCACAAACCCGATCATAGCGTCGCCGCCGTTGGTGAATGTTGCTACCGCGTTTTTATCGCTGCCGCGGTAATTGAATCTGAGCGTGCTGGGCGCATCGTCCGATCCGAGGATCAAATCGGTGCCGCTAAGCGTCTTTCCGCTCACTGCCGCCGCCGCTATGTTCTCGTTGAGATACTTGAAGTCGGCTTTAAGCGTAGCCGCGTCTTTAGTCGGATAATCGAATTTCTTAGCCGTGAAATTCGCAGGAGACGAATATCCGCCGTCGGTATCCTTGCCGAACACCGTGGAGTCTGCGGCGTGTACGGTAAAGCTGTCGCCCGTCTTCATAGTGATGTTGATCGTATCGGCGTTGCCGTAAGTATCCGGATTGACGGTAGGCGCTTCGTTGTTGTATCTTACGCAGAATACGACCTTGACCGAAGATCCGCCGTAATCTCTGAACGTATACAAAATCGGGATGCCGTTATCGCTCTTGGTCTTGAACGCACTGTCGGTTTTGAATATTATCGTCGTAGGAGTGCTGCCCTGTCTGATTTCGACGGGGTTGTGATCGACGGTGCCCTGTATGACGCCTTTGGTAAGATCGGGCATTATAAAGTAGTCGCGCACAAGCTGACCGTTATCGGAAACAAGCTGCGCGTCGCCCGATCCGAGAAGCGCCGCCCATTCGGCGCTGGACGAAACGGCAAACGACGAACCGCTCGAGATGATATCATTATCGGTGAACAGCGCCGAAACGTCGAGCGCGAAGCCAACGCCTTTCACGAGATCTATCTGATACTTGTAGGTATCTATCAACGCCGAGCTCGCGCCGTCAGGCTTGAAGTAATCGGTATCGTTGACGAATTTGAGCGGATCGTTGTCGATATACACCTTGAACAGCACATACATGAACGAACCGTTAGTAAGTCCCGAACCGTTTATATCGTCGTAAATGAGCGCACGGAACGGATAGTATATGCCGCGCGAATCGGACAGCAAATGATTCTTTGCAAGAACATCGGCTTTTTGAGATTCGGACAACCCGTCCAAATTGAGCTGCGTTTTTGCATTGGGAATGAAACGTATAACGTTAGCCGTTCCCTCTTCGGGAGAAACCGTAAAGAAGTTTTTATATCCTGGATTGGGTATGTAGTCCTCGATATACGATTCGATGTCAACAGGTCTGCCGTCGTCGTAAACTATCACGTTATCGCTGCTGAGTTTTAGTCCGAGATACGATGCATAGCCGTTGCCCGATACACCCTGATTTTTGACGAGATAATTCTTTTCGGCGCCGTTCAGAACTTCGGGAAGTTTTTTATCGCTCGAAGCAGGCATAAAGAATCTCACTTCGTCAGTTCCGTCGGGATCTCTGTATGCGATATGATCGTCGCACTTCGATTGCGTCGAACTGTTAAGATTGAGCAATTCCACCGATCTGCCCGCGGTGACGCTCGTCGTCATATCGACGTTTAACGTAACGGAATTATTCTGCTGCGTATAATCTCCCGTCGAATCCTTATACGATATGCTCGCATCGGTATTGTCTATTATAAGATCGACGCTTACAGGCGTAGTTCCAACGGTTTCGCCCGAAGTCTTTACGTCAACAGTGAGAGTAAGCCTGTTGGTCGTACGGTGTCCACCGCTCTTCTTGACAAACGAGAATCCGAATTTATCCTCGCGGAAACGGCTCACACCGTTAGGCTTCCACTGCGCCTCCGTATAAGAGATAAGCGTATTGCCGTCGTCGCCGAGATATCCGCGCTGATCATTGAGATACAGATCGGACATAATGCATTCTTCATTCGTCACATACCCGATTGTCACATACGGGTTGTTCGTGATATACATGTCGTCTTTGGGATCGACATCTCCGCGCCAAGTGCTTACGCCGTCCGATATCCGCATGTTTCTGAATACAAGCGTTGTATTCCACTTAGTGTAGTTTGTGCCCGAATCGTACAGAAGATTATCGGGATCCGAATCATACGTGTTTTTGTTTGTCGTGGCGTTGTCGAAAATAACGTGCGCGCCGGGCGTCTTTTCGTCTACCTTATCGGTGCCGTTTTCGGTATAGCCCTGAGGCATTGCGAGATAACTCATAGGCACGTTTACGGTGCTGTTGCCCACATGTATAGGTCTGTAATAGAACGGCGTGCTCGAATACGTCTTGGGAACGACTTTCGTATCGCCCGAAGTCTGAACGTTGACGAAATACTGATATGCGAAATTCTCTGCAAACATCGCGGACTTCAACGCGCCCTGAGTTGCCGGTTTCACACCGTTGGCAAACTGCGAAGCGGAAAGCCTGTCTATATCGACGACATAGTTATACTGTTGCGTAGTCGACGAAGTATCGGGATCGGGATCGGAAGCCGTGCTGTCTATCAAAGTAGCGGATTCCGCGTTACCGTCGGTGCGGTAATACTCGTGCATAGGCGTAATGCCCGGCTCGAGATACCTGTAGAATATATTGAGTACGTTGAAATGCGATTCTTCGGGAATGTCACTGCTCGTCGAAACGCTGTTCGCGCCCGTCGCTTTGTGAAGCTCGGTGTTGTAATGGTTGTCGCGTACGGCGAGCGCGATCTGAACAGCCAAGCCCGCGCTGTCTTTTTCGCGGTTGTCAACTATTTCGATCGCCCAATACTTGCTCTTGTTAATAGCTTCGCCGCTTGCCGCGCCGATAGGCTCGAAGTTGTCGTCGTAATAAATGACGCGCATGCTTATAAACTTGTCGGCTTCGTTTTCCGCGTCGGTGTAAGTAGGCGTAAATATTACTGCGGAGCTCTTGAAAGTATCGTTGGAAGTAAACGTCTCTTCCGTAATGGGATGAGGCGTCGCCTCGCCCACGTTGCTGTTGAGCGTAGCTACGAGAAGATTCGTATAACTACCGTCGGCGTCCTTTTTAAGCTGGTTGTCCGTAGAGGTAAGGTAAGACGGATTGAGAAGAACAGTTTGCTGCGCGTCGGGATCGGAGAACAGCAACACTTTGTTCGACGGCGACGCAGCGATAGCAGAAGAATTGTAAAGCGCTTCGCTGTTTACGAGATAGCGCGGGGTCTTTTTCTCGACAGTATAGTCATACTTGACCTGCCACGTATAGTCGTTTTCGCCCGTCTTGACGAACGTGTCCGTTATAACTTCCGCTTGGGAATTGAGCACTTCCAAACGAACGTGCAACACGGCGTCGCGCTGATTGGCTCTGTAACCGTCTCTTACGGTAAACTCGAGATAGATCGGCTGATCGAATATCTGAGTAGACGACAAACCTCGCACGAGTATTACTTCCTCGCCTATATTAACGCCCGTACCGATAGTGGGCGCAGCGTAAATATAATCGGAAAGATAATGCGTAACTCCGTCCTTTACGATGGTCGGTTTATATCTATTTTCTTCAACGGCTTCGTCTTCGTCGTACGCGACGATCCTAACGGAATCGGAAACGAGCGTAGGCGTATCGCCGTCGAGGTCGTACGTGAGAACTATGCCCTGACTCGTGCCCGAGCTGTCCGCGATTCTGAATTCGTATTCGTGCTTTATGTTGGCATCACCCGCGCCCGCGGTAAGGCTGTAATACGGGCGAAGATTGGTGTTGAGCACAGGTCTCGAATTGCCGACCGTTATCGCTATTACGCACGGAACGGAAGTATAACCGTCGCTGACCGAAAAACGGAGTACGGGAATACTCGCAGTCGTACGCGATTTTGCGCGGATCGTTATGCTCGGAATTGCGAAAATTCTGCCGCCCGACGTTATGGTAACGTTCTCGTCGGTGTCGATATTCGCTTCGAAGTAGTCGGTATAAAGGCTTGCGAGCGACTTGAATCCCGCTATGCCCGTAAACGAAAGCTGTCCGCACATTACGCTCTCTTCGGCGACCGAAGAAAGGATATTGGGCGTCTGCGTGCGCTTGACCGTGTAGGTGCCGGTGATCGCACTCGCCGTCTTGAAGAAACCGGAGTTGCTCGGATTGGTGTTGCTCAAAACACCGTTCGCATCCCCCGCTATGCCCGAAACGTCCGAAACGGTTGCCGTATCGAAGTCGAATGCAAGGTCATAGGGCGTGATCACGAGGTCGGGATCGTTGCCCGCCGATTTTTCTATGGAATAATTTATGTAGTATTCGCCGCTGTCGGCATTGTACTCGTATTTGCCGCCGTTGAGGTTAAACGGATACGCGGTGCTCTCGGAAGGATCGTGGCGCAATCCCACCTCACGGTTTTCGACGAGTATAAACACGGGGATTTTGCTCTTGCCGCCATGTGCGTCAATCACGTTTACGTCCAACTCGAAGTAATAATTATCCGTCGAACGCACGGGAGTGATTTTGAGTCCGGTAAAAGTATATCCGTTCGTGTCGTTTCCGTACTCGCGTATGCCGAGGGCGTCGAGCTGAGCGTCGGTAAGGTTTGCAAAAACGCTGCGCGCCGCATAAAGCGGAACCGTTTCGACCTTAAAGAAATGCTGAAGCTGCGAGATCTGCGTAGCATCGAGAATCGTGTTTACTGTTGAACCTTGCAGGGCTACAACGTCGTTGAGCTCCGCAGTTTCCTGATAACGGTCGGTCACGGGATATGAAAAAGCGTCTACGTCGGTCACGAACGGCTTTGCGTGATTTTCATTCGCATTGTAATCATAACCGGTAGTTCCTATGCCGTGGAGCACGCCCGAAGCGTCGGTATAGCTTATAGGCGTAATAACAACGGGAACGCCCAATCCCGTGTTCGTATCGGAAGCGCCCGTGTCTACGTCTTTGAATCCTATCGTAAAGTTCGCGGGAGTCTGCGGCGTAGTAGGCGCGGTAGAAACGACTTTGATCGCGATCGGGAACCAAATTCCGTTGTCGGACGGCTCGCCCGGATCGCTTATGCGCACCATAAAGTACAAATGTCCTTTACGACCCGTCTGGTTCTTGTACATATACTGCGTCGCGGCGCGCGCGGTGATCCTAAGCGTCTGCGAATCCAAGTATTGATACGTTATGCACGCGCTCGACGCGGCGGAAGAACCTGCGGCGGCAAGCACGCGTGAATTAAAGCCCGTGTCGTCGTTGCCCTCGCCCGTCGTCGATGTATTCTCGCCCGTCGTCAATGTATTGCTTACGGCAGTGCTCTTGTTATAATTGGTGCCGTTGGCAAGAGAAAGCACCGTATTCTCTTTATTGACCGATACATACTCTTTGCTCGGAACTTTGATGTTGTCCGTAGACGTACCCATTACGAAAGATGGCGTATTGCCGTCGGGATCGGTCAAGAAGTCGGATATCTTTATATCGACCGATCTCGGATACTTGGCATCGGTATCGTCGAGATCGAGCGAAAGATCCAACTCGGTTTTCATAACGGGACGCGTATTGGAAATTTTGAATGAAAGAGCGATCGTAGACGTGTTGCCTATTACTACACCCGCACCCTTTCCGCCTTGCGCGGCGGCTTTTTCATACGCTTGCGCGGTAAGCTGAACTACCACGTATTCCGTTTTGGACGGCTGCGCATTGGTGGGCAGTACGGTTATGGACTCGCCCAACCCCGACGAGCCGTATTTGCTCGTGTTTTGGTTTATTCTGATACTGTAATAGCTCGACGAAGCCGACGAGACGGATTTGAATCCGACTATATCGTAGCCCGCATCTGCATCGACATCCTTGAAGATATCCGCCGCGGTTATAGTATAGCCGCTCGTTTTGTTAAGCGTGAGAGGCTGAGGTATAAACACGGTCTTGATCTTTTCCGCAGTATTGTAAATACCACCGTCCTTAACATAGTCGGTCGTCTTGCTTGTGCTTGTGGAAATGCCCAAACGGTACGAATACAGATTCTTCGAATACTCTACATATCCGTTTGTGCTGACGCCGCCCGTATTCATCGTGCTTGTGTCGCGGATAACAACGTTGTTATCTGTTACGGACAGCGTAAACTTGATAACAGACAGTCCGCGCGTAGAACTCGCGCCGTACGCGTCGCGCACCCGTGCGTAAAGCACGAGCTTGCCGTTTACCGTTGACGTGTTGCCGTCGGCATTGGCACGCGGATAACGCTTGATTTCTTCTATATCTATACGCGCATTGTTTACCACTTTCCAGGTAACGAAGTTGGAAGCCGAAACCGTGCACGCGGAATTGAGATACAGCGCGGCGGTATTGGTGGGAAGCGTGTCGCGATTGGCTGCGCCCGCCGAAAAATAAACGTCGTTCTCGGTGGAATTGCTCGTTCTGAGATGCCAGTCGGGATCGCGAGCTATATCTTTAGCATTGATCGTTACCGTATGCGCGCCGCGCACGCCGCCCGAGATCTCCTTATTTCGTGTTTCGGGCGCCTGATTGAGCACCGTTATACGCGCGTAACCGTTGCCCGCGCGCACGCCGTTGGATCCGGATATACCTGTAAGTTTGGAAGTATTTGCATAGCCGCTGCCGCCGCCTGCGTTGTTGCAGTAGCCCGCGCCGTCGCCTGCGCCCGTACCGCCGTTCCAGTTGTAAACACCGCCGCCGCCGCCGCCGAAATATCCGCCGCCGCCGCCGCCGCCGCCGGCGTGGTTGACGCCGCCGTAACCGCCCTGACCGAAGCCGCCTGCACTGCCGTTATGGCACCAGCTCTGATAGCCGTTGCTGAATCTTATGGTAGTACACGTACCTGCGGCTCCGCCTTTGTTCGCAGCCGTGGATCCGCCGCCGCCCGCCTTGTTGGACGGGAGATTGCCGTTGCCCTGAGTCGTGGACCAACCGTTGTAACCGCTGTTATTGGCGCCGCCGCCGCCGCCGTAACGTCCGTTGTTGGGATTGGCGCTGCTCGTACCGCCGCCGCCGCCCGCGACCATAAGAAGATCGCCGCGGTAACTGCCGTAATTGGTGAGAAGCCCGTTTCCGCGCTTGGCTGTCGCTATATGCGTAGCGCCGCCGCCGCCGCCCGCGGGCTGGTTCATATCGTATACGTCGCGTCCGCCCGCGCCGCCGCCGTTATATCCGCCCGCCGCGTCGTTGTTGCGCTGATTGACAACGCCGTTTGCACCCTTGCCGCCCACAACGATCCAGAACGACGTGTTGGTCGTGAGCTTGATCGTGCCTTTGGTATAACCGCCGTAACCGACGACCCAGTTGCCGCCCTGACCGCCGCCCTGTGCGCCCCAGACCTCGAATTGGTACGTTCCGGCGGGCAGCGTTACCGTCTTTATGCCAGTAGTCGTAAAGTTGATAACGTCACCGCTGTAAATCGCGCCGCGCGCAGTAAGATTACCCGATTTGTTGTCGGTATACGTCGTCGCCGTGCTTACTTCGGGATCGACGGTGTTTACCTTAACGGGATCGGAGTTGCCGAAACAAAGCGCGCAAGTCAACCCGAGCGCGATCGCAACGACCGCACTCATTAAAATGATGAGTAACTTTTTGCCTTTTTTCGATGTTTTTGAGCTTACGCTTCTGCCCATTTTTTGCCTCGCTTTTCACAGTGATTGCGCCAATGGCTTCTGTTTTGTTAACAATTTGTTCACATTTATGTGATTACACAGATAAATGTTAACATATTGTTCATAATTTGTCAATACATTTTAGGCAAATAATACTACAAATATCGCATAAAGTTGTTGTTTGTCATTCGAAACGCGCGTCACCGACAAACAGTCGGCATACGAAAACCGCTGCCCGATCGAGCAGCGGCAGCGCCTCGCATTTAAGTCGCTATCGGGCGCCGTTCGACTTCAAGCCGTCGCACAGCGCGAGTATTCTATCGAAAGCCGAGCGCATCAGCGCCGCGCAATCGAGATAATCGGCAAGCGAACCGCCGTAAGGATCGCCGACAAACGTTCCTATAAGCTGTTCGAACGATACGACGTTGTCGCCGTTGCCGCAACGCTCCGCATGAGATTCTGTCATAGCTATTATCAGATCGTTTTCCTGCGACATCTGCACAGTGAAAACACGCGCTTTTCTGTCTTTATTGTGCTTGATGCCGAGCACGTCGAGCGCTTTATCTGCCGTGGGGTTTAGCGTATCGCCGCGCTGCGCGACAAGTCCCGCGCTCGAAACGACGAAATCGCCCGACCGTTTTTTTGCACGCAAATAGTCCTTAAACATGAATTCCGCCATCGGCGAACGGCAAGTATTGCCCGTACATACGAAAATAACTTTCGTTTTTCTTTTTGTTTCCTCTTCTATTATCATCGCGCACTCCTATATTATCTGCCCGCCGCTCATTTTGATAAGCCTGTTTATAAGCGACGAACCTATGCCGTCCGATTCGACGCCCTCTGCAATGACGGTATCTATATGCTCCGCGTCCGCACGGCGCAGATAAGCAAAAAGGTTGTGAGCATAGTCGGAATACGTTTTTCCCACCGCGTACACCTTGCGTTCGCCGTACTTGTCTGCGTTTCCGTCCAGACAGAGTATGACCACGCGGTTGCCGTTTTGAGACAGTTCGTCCGCCCTTTTGCAAATATTCTGCGCCATTCCGTCGTAGTACGCCGAAAACAGTATATCCGCGGTGGGCATGTATCCGCCGTCCGAACGTTCGGCGCCCGTTCGCGAAATTATCGGTCCGATCTCGCGCTCTATACTCTCCACCGTGACTCCGCCGCCGCGCAAAACTACGGGCGGATCAGTCCGCATATCTATTATGGTGGATTCTATCCCGATCTCGGACGCGCCGCCGTCGAGAATGTATTCGATCTTGCCGTCGAGGTCGTCGAGCACGTGACTCGCGAGCGTCGGGCTGGGCTTGTCCGACGTGTTTGCGCTCGGCACGACCACGGGCTTGCCCGTAAACGCTATAAGTTTGAGAGCGATGGGGTTGTCGGGGATTCTTACTGCGACCGAACTTCCGCCCGCCGTAACCGCGTCCGGCACGCAATCGGCTTTGTCGAGCACGAGCGTAAGCGCGCCCGGCATGAATTTATCTATAAGCATCTTTGCTTTTTCGGGCACGTTTTTGGCGATGCCCGATATATCCGACTTTTTCGCAACAGCCACGATAAGCGGTTTGTCGGACTGCCTGCCCTTGACCTCGTATACTTTTTTGACCGCAGCCTCGTCGGTGGCTACTGCGCCGAGCGCGTACACCGTTTCGGTCGGGAACGCAACCAATTCCCCCCTGCCGAGCCTTGTGGCACACCGCAAAATGTTTGCGCTTGTCGGTTGTAAGATTCGGGTATTCAAAGCAAACCTCCGCCGTTGTTACGTATAATATTAGCACATGCGGGCGATAATTTCAAGCATGAAAAGCACATTTGCGAAAATTGTCGACAAAACCGTGGGGGCGGTACTCATATTTGCCGCCGCGACAGCCGTTCTCAGATACTACACGACACTCGATTACGCCGTGTTTTCGGCAATCGCCGTTACTGCGTGCGTATTGATAATGTCAGGTTTTGCGGGAAAGCGCAAAGCCGAAAAGCTGAAGATCTCCGAAGCCGCCGCAGACATGTTCTACGACTTCATGTTTTTCGACGACTCCGCGCCGTCGCGCCTGCTCATGAACGGGCTCAAAAGAGCGGGCGCTTCCGCCGTGCTTAAAGGCAAAACGGTCTACGTCGGAAAGACCGCGGCGTTCTGCGCTTTCGACTCGCAGCTGTCGCAAAGATCTGCAGCCCGAGCAATAGCCCGAGCGAAACACTTCGGTGCGGAAAAACTCGTTCTGTTCTGCAAAGCTCCGCCGGCGTCACTGCCCGACGTCGAGGGATTCTCGCTCAAAACGGTAAGCGGAGACGACACCTACGCGCTTTTCGCTTCGCTCGGCGCCCTGCCCGACCGCAAGTTCGAAAAACGCAAGCGGAAACGCTTCGCCGCATTCGAACACGCGCTCGGCAAAGACAAGCTGCCCAAATACTTTCTGCTTTCCGCGTCCATGTTCGCACTCACCGCCCTGATAGGCTTTTCCGTCGTCACGTTCATTTGCGCTTCGGTATCTTCCGTACTGTTCGTAGCGGCATGTGCGTACAATGCGGCAAACGCCCGAAAAAACAGGCGCAGAAAAAAAGATCGGGCGGACGCAAACGATTGCTGACGTGCTTTACGCAGTTTTTTCACCGTTCTTTCACCGTACTCGGCATAGATCCGAATTGTTAATCTGATTCATATTAAAATACAAATTTCGACACCTAACCGTATTATACTTGCTAAAACCCTTTTGGGAGAGAAACATCTTGTATATCCGAATACGCGATTTACGTGAAGACAAAGACATGACGCAAACGCAAATTGCAAAAATGCTCGGCATGTCGCAGACCGGCTATTCCAAGTACGAAACGGGCGAAAACGATCTTCCCACAGAGGTACTGATCAAACTCGCACGGTTCTACAATACGAGCATCGACTATCTTCTCGGCGAGACCGAAGAGCGCAAGCGCTATAAAAACACACCGCACGACAAGCTGATGGATTGATAAAAAATTGTACAATATTAAGGGGCTTTCTTAACGAAAGCCCCGTTTTTGTGTTGTTCTTTCCTACGCAAGCAGGTTATCCAAACTCATCGAATATGCGGGAATGAATACGTCCATAAAATACTTTACCGATCGCTCGGGCGCGTCGGACAGTTCTTTGAGCGTAACGTCGTACGCATTCTTGAATTCTATATTGTTTACGGCAAGCTCTTCTACGCATTTTATGAGCGCGCTGAGTTTATCCGCGCGTTTTACTATCTTGTGCTCGGGCGAATCTTTATCGGGCTGCACATAACAAGCGAATGCCGACTCGAGTTCTGAGGGAAGCGTTTCGAGCAGCTTCTTTTCGGCACGGTGCTCTATATTTTTGTACGCACGGTTTATATCGCCGTCGTAATACTTGACAGGCGTCGGGAGATCGCCCGTAACCACCTCTGCGGCTTCGTGATAAAGCGCAATCACAGCCGCTTTTTCCGCGTCGAGCGTGCCGCCGTACAGGGTGTTTTCTATAATGCAGAGCGCGTGAGCGATAACGGCGACCTGCATGGTATGCTGCGCCACATCCTCGACCGACGTGTTGCGCATGAGCGCCCATCTGTCGATCAGCTTCATTCTGTCGAGAAACGCAAAAAACTTACTCGGCATCTTCGTCTTCCGAAACAGGTATGAATGCCGCCGCTTTGTTTGCGGTGCGCAACGTCTTTTTTGCGAGTTTGACGACGTTGTCGGCGGTGAATCCGCATATCTCGAACATTACGTCCGCGGGCGCCGACATGCCGAACGCGTCTATACAACAGCACTCGCCGTCAAGCCCCACGTATTTATACCAACCTGTCGAACGTCCCGCCTCTATCGCCACGCGCGCGCGCACGTTGGACGGAAGCACCGATTCGCGGTATTTCTGCGTTTGAATGTCGAAAAGTTCCATGCACGGCATACTTACGACGCGTGCGTCGATATTATCCTGCGCAAGCATACGCTTCGCTTCGACTGCGAGCGCAAGTTCCGAGCCGTTGGAAATGAGTATAACGTCGGGAGTGGGCTTTTCGCTGTCCTCTACGATATATCCGCCGTAAAGCGCGTTCGTGCCCGTACATTCGAGCTGTTTAAGCCCCTGGCGCGAAAGCACTATAGCCGTCGGACTGTTGCCCGTCCATGCGGATTCGTACGCCGCCGCCGTTTCCTTGGAATCGGCGGGACGGAAAACTTTTATGTTGGGTATTGCGCGCAACATTTCGAGCTGATCTATAGGCTGATGCGTAGGTCCGTCCTCGCCCACGCCGATACTGTCGTGCGACAGTACGTACACGATGGGCAGATTTTGAAGCGCGCTCATGCGTATTGCCGCTTTCATGTAATCTGAAAATACGGTGAACGTGGCGCAGAACGGCAAAATCCCGCCGTGCAGATACATGCCGTTGCATATCGCGCCCATAGCGTGTTCGCGTATGCCGAAGTGTATATTACGCCCCGCTTCCGCAGCCGACATATCTCCGCCGTCCGCAAGCACGACCATGTTCGACGGCGCGAGATCGGCAGACCCGCCTATAACGAACGGGTTCTTCGCCGCTATCTCGTTGAGTATGCGCGAGCTCGACGCACGCGTAGCTTCGTTCTTGGCGGGCATATCGTAAATATGATCGAGCTCCGAAAAGTCGATCGTGCCGCGACGCCAGCGCTGGAACTCTTCGTAGTTTTCGGGATATTTGGTTTTGTACGACTTAACGATCTTGTTCCAATCGCTTTCGTACTTGGCAAACACAGGCGCAAACTCCGCAAGATAGTCGGTTACCTGCGGCGCTACTTCAAACGGTTTGAACTTATATCCGAGCGCTTTGCGAAGCGCTTTGACATTGGCTTCGCCGAGCGGCGCGCCGTGGCACTTCGACGTTCCCTCGAGCGGCGAACCGAAACCGATTTTGGTGCTTACGATAATAAGCGACGGCTTTTGCGTCTCGCTCTTTGCAAGCGTTATAGCCGCGGATATCGCGTCCGTATCTTCGCCGTCGTTTACGCGCAATACCTGCCAGCCGAGCGCTTCGTGCCGAGCACCTACATCCTCCGTAAACGCGAGATCGGTGCTGCCCTCTATCGTTATACGGTTGCTGTCGTACAAGACTATGAGCTTGCCGAGTTTAAGCGTGCCCGCAAGCGAAGCCGCTTCGTTTTCTATTCCTTCCATCATGCAACCGTCGCCGCACAGCGCGTATGTATAATGGTTTACGAGATTGCAGTCGGGCATATTGAACTTTTGAGCGAGTATACGCTCCGCCATGGCAAAGCCGACCGCATTTGCTATCCCCTGTCCGAGCGGACCGGTGGAAACTTCAACGCCGGCAGTCACGCCGTGTTCGGGGTGCCCGGGCGTCTTGGACGTGTGCTGACGGAACCGCATAAGGTCCTCTTTGGTCAGCCCATACCCGAAAAGGTGCAACAACGAATAAAGAAGCGCGGAACCGTGCCCCGCAGACAGCACGAAGCGGTCTCTGTCGAAAAAGTTCGGGTTTTTGGGATTATGCTTCAAGTGCCGCGAAAAAAGCGTATACGCCATGGGCGCCGCGCCCAAACATATACCGGGATGTCCGCTGTTCGCCTTTTCTATCGCGTCGACGCTCAGCATTCTGATAGTTGATACCGTCAATTCTTCGTTTGTCATTGTATACTCCTTGGGCGGTCGCCCGAAATTACTTTGTTATTTATTACCGCGCGCACGGCTACTCCGGCAATACGTCGGGCGGCGTTTCGCCCGCTTTGGGGTATTCCGTCTGTTCTCCGCTTTCGTAAAGTTCGGATATTTCGGTCGATACGGGAATATCGTCTGCTGCGGCTTGCGGTTCCTCGGCGGATCGGTCTTCCCCGTCCGAAATATACTCGTAAAGCGGTGTGCAATCGAGCCCTGTAAATCCGTTGAGGAACGAATACAAAAGTCGAGCTATCGTCTTTGCGCCGCCCGCCTTGTCCGATTCGATGTATATGGGCAGAACGGGATCGTGAACGCTCGTGCGCACTATAAAATATCCGTCGCCGTGCGATACGTATGCGCGTACCCCCTCGTAATTATCCGACGAAAGCTCGAGCATCCGTTCGGACATCGCTTTAAGCCGCGCAGTTATTTTATCGGCAAGCTCGCGCCAATTTTCGCTCGTAAAACTCAATCGCACGTCCGCTTCTTCGAGAGGAGATTCGAGATCGGCGATCATATCGGTAAGCGCAAAACCGTGCCTGCGCAGTTTGGAAAACGCTATCAGTATTTTAGCAATGAAATAAGCGCCGTCGTCGAGAAAATAATGTTCGGCAAACGCGACGTGCCCGCTGCTTTCTATTGCGAGCGGCGCGTCTATGCCCATATCGCAAAGCCTTTTCGCCTCGTCTATAACGTTTCGGTATCCGCGGCGGAATCGCTTCTGCACGCCGCCTTTAAGCTCTATAAACCGCCTCAGCCCTTCCGTTGTGACGGAATCGGTCACTATCGTAGCGCCGCGGTGCTCGGGCAAAGTCATAGCCGCGGCAAGCGCTATCAGTCTGCAACGGTTGACTTCCGTACCGTCCGACGTAACTATCGCGCACCTGTCAACGTCCGCGTCGAAAATTACGCCGAGATCGGCGCCGTTCGCCAACACCGCAGTTTTGAGCGAATCCATCGCCTCGGCGTTTTCGGGGTTGGGCGGATGTGCGGGAAACGTTCCGTCCGGCTCCAAAAACTGCGACGCGGATATATCCGCGCCGAGCGGCTGCAGCACGCGCTTAGCGAAAAATCCGCCCGCGCCGTGACCCGCATCAACCACTATCTTCATGCCCTTTAACGGCATGAACAGCCCCGTGCCTTTACGTATCGCGTCGGTAAGAGTGTCGCAATACAGTCTCAAGCAGTCGCGCCGTATCACGGTAGACGGCGCAAACACCGATATCTTTTCGCCGCGCTCGGCAAGCGCGATTATTTCGTCGAGCTGAGCCGAATTGACTCCGCCGTCCGCCGTAAAAAATTTAAGCCCGTTTATATGGCTCGGATGGTGGCTCGCGGTGATCATGATCGAGCCGTCCGCCGACATCGACGGGAACTTGGTCACGAGAAACGCCGCGGGCGTCGAAAACATACCGCAGTCGAAAATTTCTATGCCCGTATTTTTGAGCGCGCGGACGACTGCGCGTTCGAACGCCTCACCCGTCAGGCGGCTGTCGCGCCCTACCGCAATCTTGCATTTCGACTTTCCGACGCGGCGCGATATCCACAGTGCAAACGCGCTCGCAAAATCGGCTACGACGCTTTCCGTAAGCACTGCGGGCGCGGTGTCGGACGCAATGGCGCGACCGCGAATATCCGTTCCGCTCTTCAATTTGACGTAATCGTTCATTTATTTAACCCCGTCCGCAAAGCCGCGGCTGTCAATCGCTTATATTATAGCGCGTTTTATCGCTTTTGACAAATGCTTTTCGCGTATTTTCGCGCATTTTCCGCGCAATTTACCTTATTCTCATCTATATTTATCTATTACAGCACGGACAAAAACTCCGAATAATCTTCGGCGACAAAGTCGGCACGAGAAACGTCTTTACCCGCAGGTTTATACAAACAGCAGTCAAGACCGAACGCCGCCGCGCCTGCTATGTCGGACGTAGGACTGTCGCCGAACACCGCGACCCTGCTCTTATCACTGATGCCGAGTTCGGCGAAAACGTATTCGAAAAAGCGCGGATCGGGTTTATCGAACGAACACGTTTCCGAAATAAACGCTCCGTCGATATATCCGTCGAGCGCTTTGAGCCGCTCCGAAGCTATGCGGTAGAAACTGTTGGTTATTATGTAAGTCTTTATTCCTCGCCGCTTAAGCTCCGATAAAAATTCCTTCGCGCCGTCGAGAACGAAACGCGTCTTTATCATCTCCGAGATATACCGATCGTTCAGCGCCGCCGCGTCGCCGACCTCGTCAAGCCGTTCGAGAAGCATACGGAACCGCATGTCGTCAAGTTCCGAACGCGTTATTTCGCCGCGCTCGAGCCTGCCCCACACTTCGTCGTTCACTTTAGAGTATTCAGACACTATGCGCGCGTCGGCAGACTTAAGCCCCGAAGCGCGCACCGCACGAATAAGCGAATATTTCATCGCCGTTCCGAAATCGAGAACGGTATCGTCCGCATCGCAAAGCACAATATCATAACGGTTGGGACGTTTTTCTCTCAAAGCGCCTGAAAGCGCCGCGAGCGATATTTGCGCGCTGTCCGTATCGGTACATACGGTATAATCGGCATATTTTTCATATAACGGCGCGCGGTCTGACACCGTTTGTTCGAGCGCTGATTTGAGCGGTCTGTCCGAATGGGATATGCGCGCGCGAAGCGTTTCCGTCGGTGCGGTAAGATGCACTATATCGCACGTCATTCTCAGCGCGTTCATTCCGCGCCTGCACATAACGGCGCCGCCGCCCGTCGCGATGACGCGCGCATCGGACATAGCCGCGGCAATCAGTATCTCGCTCTCTTTCTCGCGGAATTCGCGCTCCCCGCGGCTATCGAAAAACGCTGAAATATCGCCGTAGCGCGCCGTAAATTCATCGTCGCAGTCGAACGCTTTATAGCCCGTCGCCGAGGCATACAGCCGAGCAAGCGTACTCTTTCCGCTGCCCATTGCGCCGATAAGCGCGATCTTTCTCGTCGCCATGCCGTTATTTCCGCCGCGCAAGATATTCGACCGCCATGAAGTATACGTCCGCGCCGAATCCCGTTATACAGCCGTCGCAGTTCGGCGCGAGCACGCTCACGCTCCTGTGCTGTTCTCGCGCGAGAATGTTAGACATGTGCACTTCTATTTTTTTCGTCTTGACCGAATACAGCGCGTCGGCTATCGCATACGAATAATGCGAGTATGCTCCGGCGTTGATAACAAGTCCGTCGAATCCGCCGCATTGCAGTCTGTCCACTATCTCGCCTTCCGAATTGGACATAAAAAATTCGAGTTCGACGCCGCGTTCCTTTGCGAATTCGGACAGCCGCGCGTTTATACTTTCTATCGTTTCGCTGCCGTATACCGCCTCGCGCCGCCCCGTCATGTTTATATTAACGCCGTTAACTATAAGGATCTTCATCTCCGCACTCCTTAGTTTTTTAGTATTTCCCTAACGCCTTTGTAAACTTCTTCTACGTCCACATCGACATTCGTTATAAGTTTAACGCCCTCTATAGCCTGATAGACAAGCATCGGAAGCCCGTCGCAGACGCGCGCGCCCGTCCTCTCGCATCTGTTCAAAAACGCCGTGCGCCGAACATACGCGAGATCGTACGCATACTCGAAATCGGGCAGCACGCAAAGCGCCGACAAAGCGTCTTCGCCGTTTGCGCCGAGGCTCGTGCAGTTTACGACAAGCTCCGCTGGTTGATTTACATACAGCTCCGCACCGACCGCCGCGCACAGTTTTGCGGCGTTCATTAGCGTACGGTTGAGCACGTACACGCGTTTACCGGCTTTTACGAGCGCTTCCGCGACCGAATACGCCGCGCCGCCGCTGCCGAGCACTAACGCGCTTTTTACTTTGTTCCGCCAATCGGTAAGATTCGAATCGACGGCGCGAATAAACCCTATCCCGTCGGTATTGTATCCGACGCGCGACTTACAGTCGACAACGTTGACGCCGCCGCCCGTGCGAGCTTCGGACAAAAACCGCTTGACGGACAGTTTATACGGCTTGGTAACGAAAAAACCGTCGCAAGTTGCAATCAGCCGCTCCACGCAGCGTTCGAACCCGTCTGCGGGCACATCCGCGACTTCGAACCCGACGTTTATTCCGATGACGTCCGCTATAGCCTTGTGGATCTCCGGCGAACGCGTATACGAAATATCGTTGCCGACAAGCGCGTATTTATAATGTTTTTTATCTGTCACAGCACCGCCCCCGTTTTGAAAAAATCGGGATAACTCACCGAAACGCACTCGCTTCCCGTTATACGGGCGCCGCCGCCCGACGCAGCCGCGACAGCCGCGCTCATCGCTATCCTATGATCGCCGTGCGGATCGACGGTGCCGAACCCGAGCTTTTTGCCGCCGCAAACGACGATACCGTCATCAGTCTCCGCTATATCCGCGCCGAGCGCGCGTAACGCTTGGACAGTCGCCTTTATTCTGTCGCTCTCTTTGAAACGCAACTCGCCCGCGCCGCGCACCACGCTCTTTCCGTTTATAAAACACGCAAGCGCGCAAAGTACGGGAATCTCGTCGATAAGCCGCGGCGCAAGATTTTCGTCTATAACAAACGGTCGAGACGCTCCGCCCGAAACGCAAATATCCGCCGTAGGTTCCGCACCCGTCACGACGTTTTTGTATTCTATATCGGCGCCGACGGAACGCAACAGCGCTATGTACGCCGTTCGCGTTTCGTTTATCCCTACGTTCTTTACGGTACACCGACCGCGCAATGCGAGCGCGAGGCAAATCGGGTACGCCGCCGACGACGCGTCGCCCGGGACAGTAAGATCCGCAGCGTGCAATACGGACGGAGCGACGCACGCTTCGTTATCGCTCGCGCGCACGCTCGCACCCATAGCCGCAAGCATATTTTCCGTATGGTTTCGCGTCGCGCCGCAGTTTCCTACGGTCACTGCCGACGACGCGTTGAGCCCTGCGAGCAACAGCGCGCTCTTAACCTGCGCCGACGGCACGGGAAGCGTATAGTCGCATCCTCTCAGCGCTCCGCCTACGACCTTTACGGGCAGTCTGCCGTCGTCCGATCGGATATTCGCGCCCATTGCGGCGAGCGGCTCGATGACCCTGCGCATAGGACGGCTGCGCAACGATTCGTCGCCGTCGAGCTCATACACGCCGTTAAGTCCGGACAGCAGTCCTATCAAAAGCCGCGCCGTCGTTGCCGAATTGCCGCAGTCGAGCTTGCAGCCCGAAAACCGCGCGCCTACGATACGCGCTTCCGAACCGACCGTTTCTACGGACGCGCCGAGCCTGCGCACGCAGTCGATAGCGGAATAAACGTCGTCGCACAGCGACAGGTTTTTTATCACGGACTCGCCCTGCGCGTATGCGGCGAGGATAACCGCGCGCACGGATATGCTCTTGTCCGCAGGACAAAAAACGGTTCTGTCGTAATGCGAAAGACTTTTTACCGTCACGAAACTCATATCTCTTTAAGTTCCTTTAACGCATCGTCGTAACGCGAAATAAACTCGTCGGGGAACAGCCGAACTTCCTCTATCCTGCCGATCTCTACGGGCACCATCAACGAAATTTTGCCGTCGGTGTTTTTCTTGTCGCGCACCGCGGTTTCGCATACCGCACGCCCCGAAGTGCGCGGCGGCACGGTAAACCTGCGCAACGTTTCTATCGCTTCGCCGTACAGCGACGGCGGCATGTGATATTTACACATCGAAAATTCGGCGATCATGCCTTTAAGCACATACTCGCCGTGCGACAGCCTGAATCCGTCCACGCTTTCGAGCGCGTGTCCGACCGTATGTCCGACGTTGAGAATTTTACGCAAGCCTTTTTCTTTGGGGTCGGTTTTGACTATTCTCTTTTTGATTTCGACGCAACGGTTCAAAAGCGCGTAAACGCACTCGAAATCATGAGCGAGCAATCCGTCTGCGCTCTTTCGCATAAGCTCGTATGCGTGCGGATCCAGCATGCTCGTTTTTATCATTTCGCCGAACCCGCACAGAAATTCTCTGTCCGCAAGAGTATCGACAAACCGCGCCGAAATATAAATTTCGCGCGGAGAGTGAAAGGCGCCCGCAAGATTTTTAACGCCGCGAAAATCCACTGCGGTCTTGCCGCCTATACAAGAATCCGCCATTGCGAGAAGCGTCGTAGGCACGCACACCCAATCTATCCCGCGCACGTAAAGCGCCGCGGCAAGCCCCGCCATATCGCCGACGACGCCTCCGCCCACCGCCGCGATCCTGTCGCCGCGAGTAAGTCCTGCGTCGGACATCGCGCCTATAATATCGAAAAGCACGTCTTTGTTCTTGTTCTTTTCGCCGTGTTCGATCACATACGCGCCGCGCGTGAACTCGGGATAAATGCGCGCTACGTTGTCGTCCGTAACCGTGAACGCACACCCGTCGAGCGCCGCCTTTATTTTGCTTTCTATATTTTTTCCGACGTATACTCTGCTCACTCGGCGCTCCTCTTTTTGCGGTAGCGCTCGATCGCTTCGTCCATTGTATCTCCGCCCAAAACAGTCGAAAGCGCCGAACACAATGCGAGCGCGACCGCGGCTTCCGCCGCTACGCCGCCTGCGGGGACTATACAAACGTCGCTCCTCAATGCCGCCGCTTTCACATTCTTTCCCGTAATAATATCCACCGTATCCAACCCGTTTGCGAGCGTCGGCACTGGCTTGAAATACGCGCGAACGGTTATTCGCTCGCCGTTTGTCATTCCGCCCTCAATTCCGCCGGCACGGTTAGTCATGCGTATATACTTTCCATTTTCCGCGGCATATATACGGTCGTGGAACTCCGAACCGAACACGGTCGATCCGTCTATGCCGTCGCCTATTTCAACTGCCTTGACAGACGGAACGGATCCGACCTCGCGCATTATCAATCCGTCGAGACGCAAATCCGACGATACATAACTGCCTATCCCCGCAACTACTCCGCTCGCCGTTACTTCCGCAACGCCGCCGAGAGTATCGCCGCGCTCTTTTGCAAGCGCTATCTCGTCTCTCATTCGCTTGCTCGCCGCGGCATCGATACACCGCACGGCGTCTTTATCCGCACGCGCGTTTATATCCGTATAAGAATCGAGAGCTTCCGCCCTTACTTTTCCTATCGCCACGGTACGACTTTCGACCGCGATTCCGAACGTTTTAAGATAAAGTTTGGCGACCGCGCCGAGCGCCACGCGCATAGCCGTTTCTCTCGCCGAAGCGCGCTCCGCAACGGGCGACGCGTCCGAAAAACCGTATTTGATAACCCCTGAAAGATCGGCGTGCCCCGGCCGCACGGCGGTGAGCTTGTCCGCACGGTCGCGCGCCGCATTGTCTATGAGAATAGCTATGGGGCTGCCTATGCTCGTTCCGTTGATAACGCCCGAGATTATTTTCGCGCGGTCGCGTTCTATATTCATTCTTTCGCCGCGCCCGTACCCGAGCTGCCTGCGCGACAGCTCGCCGTCTATAAACCGCGAGTCCACGCCCAGCCCCGCGGGAATCCCTTTTATTATGCCCGCCAGCATTTCGCCGTGCGACTCGCCTGCGGTAATGTATTCTATCGCCATATAACCACCTAACGCGCGCGGCGCAGCCGATACTACCAGCTTCTGCCGCCGCCTCCGCCGAAGCTGCCGCCCGAAAAACCGCCGCCGCCGAAACCGCCGCCGCTCGAAAAGCTGCCGCTGTTCGATTTGGGTACTGCCGAGATAGATCTTCCTATGCTTCGCGTAATGCTTCTGAACATGAAAATATCGAACAGAACGCTGTGCGTGCTCGTGTAGTATGCGGGCGGAGGAACGGTGATGTCCTTGAACTTATCCGCCCATATATCCGAAACGCCGAGCACGTTCGCATACGGCAAAATGTCGTAATAATACTGCGGATTTTCTTCGAGAAGCTGTTCGAGCCGTTCCTTTTCCGCGTCGCGTATAAAATCGCGAAAACCCATTACGGAATTGAGCTGTTCCGTATAATACTCGCTGCGAACGGTTATAAACGGCGCAATAGCCGCCGCGCCGCCCAAGAGCAGTGCGAACGGGATCTTGCCCCACCAACTCATTGCGTCGGTCGGGATTATAAACATAACCGCAACGGACAAAAGAACGGTTACCGCAGAATACAGCACTATGTACAGTCTGCGCTTGTGCTGCGGCAGTTTGAACCAATATCTGTTTATAAGCGCGCCGAGAAGCGCCGAAATAAACACGGGCAGAACGACGAGAAATCCGCCGAAATTAAACAGTCTCGCGCTCACGGAAAGAGTGACGAGAACCGCCGACAAAACGCCGAGCAATCCGCACAGCACCGACATTGCTGCCGATATTGCCGTAAACTTGGATTTGTAAAACTTGCCGCGATACTCGGCGTTGACTGCGGAAGATACGGCGGAAACCGCCGAAGCGAGCTTGCCGTCGCTCGTTATCTTAAGTTCGCGTTCGCCTTTTTCGTTGCATTTTGCTTTTGCGAAAAGCGCCTCGAAAAACCGCCTTTCATACTGCGTAACTTCGTCGACTTCGGACAGCCTGCGAAGATAGGTTCCGTCCTCTCTGTCGTCGATAGCCAAAAATCCTTTGCTCGCCCAATAGAAAATGAGCGACGTAACGTCCTCCGCAGAACATGTTCCGTCTATGATCTTGCCCATCTGTACGGGCAGCATATAGCGCGATCTGTTGCTCTTTCCCGTTACTCGCGGCGGATAGAACTCCAAAACCGGCGTCAGCGGTTTGTCCCGCCCGAAAACGATCATGACGACGACCGCGGCGGCAAATAAGACCGAGGCGGCGATAACAATACCTATCCAACCGAGATCGTAATGATTTTCGAGAGTGCCGTCCGGCATCTTATACGCGATCTCGACGCCGTTATACGCTGCGAGCCGCCCCGCATCCACGGTAACGGTTTTATTATCGGCACTCCACGAAACGCCTTGCGCTCCGTCCTCTATCTTGCGTCCGCCGATATATATACCGTAGTCTAAGTCGTCCGCCGAAAAATCCGGCGCAACGGGATAAGTGACGGTAACGCGCGCGTCCTGTATCGGGCTCGCCCATCCGCCGCCTATCGGCATAAACGCGAGTATATCCGATCCGCTTTTATGCTCGGGCGTAATGTAATCGTATGCGATCGTGCAGTCGAGAACGTAACCCGAGGGCTGAATTCTGTCGGGATCGCCTATCTTGACATATACGAGTTTCCGTCCCGCCTCGTACCCCACTTCGTACGGGAGCGCGCAATCGACTTTAAGCCCGCGCACCTTCTCGCCTGAATTGACGGGAATGTCCACGATGATCCCGTGTTTATACGTTTTGAAACGCGCGCTGAAACTGTTTTTCACAAAGCACGTTCTGTCGGCGTCGAAGTCTACCGAAACATCCATTCGGGTGTACTCGACGTCGTCGTCTATGATCTTGGATTCGGTAGCGGAATCGTCGAGAAATAACGCAAAACAAAGTATGGTTATAAAAAACAGAACCGCTACGACGAATAATACTATTACCGCAGCGGTATTCTTCTTTGCGACAGCCATATTTTTTACAAACGGGTCCGAGGCGCGTCGTCAAAGCTGACGCGCGGCGCGTTACGCTGAGTAATGTCGTCGAGTTCGAAGTACGAATAACGCACAAGACCCATTTTGTTAGCGACTATGCTCGACGGAAATTTTTCTATTTTGTTGTTTAATATCTTGACTTTCGCATTGTAAAACTTTCTGCTGCGCGCGATCTCTTCCTCAATATGCTCGAGCTGCGACGAAAGATTATTGAACTGCGAATTTGCCTTAAGATCGGGATACTGCTCGTGCACGACGTTGAAAAACGACGTGAGCGCTTCGCCGAATATCTTTTCGGCGGCTGCTTTATCGGACGGCGAAGCCGCAAGCGCGACGTTTCTCGCCTCGGTAACGCGACGCAACGTATCCGATTCGAATTTGGCGTACCCCTTGCACGTTTCGACGAGATTCGGAATAAGGTCGTAACGCTTTTTCATATGCACGTCCATTGCCGAATACGATTCTTCCATATCGTTGCGCAAAGATATCAATCCGTTTTTCGTCGATATATACCAACCGACGATCGATATAACGATTATGAGCACAACGGCTATCGGAACGACTATCGCCGCGATCGCACCGCCGGACAATGATAAATACTGCATATAATCCTCCGTTTTTCCAGATTATACCATATACGCACACTTTTTGCAAGCGCTTGAAAATTAAATTATCATTAAAACTATCTGTCGGCGGCGGCGCCGTCGAACACCGAATTTACGGCGGTGAAAATCGTGTAAGCGACCTTTTCCTGATAGCTTGCCGTAATCAAAAGGTTTTCCTCGGCGGGATTGGATAAAAATCCGCACTCGCACAGTACCGACGGATACTCGGTGCATTTGAGCATGTAGTAATCGCCCACCTTTGCCGCGCGCGGCCTCTCGTTGAGCACTTCGTTGAAATAGCTTTGAAGCGTAGCGGCAAACTTCTCGCCGGCAGCGCCCGCATAAAACGCCTGCGCGCCCTTGACAGAAGAAACGGGATACGAATTGCAATGCACGCTTATAACGAGATCGGGCGATGCCGAATTGACGGTATTCTTGCGTTCGCGCATATCCTCGCGCTTGTTGTATTTTATTCCGCCGCAAACCGCGCCGCCGTCCGATCGCGTAAGCACGACGTTATAACCGCCGTCACGCAGATATTTCATCAGATATTTGCTGATCGAAAGATTTATATCGCTCTCCTTCGTACCCGTAGACACGCCGAGAACGCCACCGTCCGCGCCGCCGTGTCCCGCGTCAATGACTATCGTTATGCCGTTGTCGGCTTGCGACGCGGTTATGACGGTAGCCGCGGCGGTCGCCGCAACGACGATCGCGAGAACTATCGAGAGAACAGCTACTATCGTTCTCTTTTTTACGGTTATAAACGCCATGTACGACCTCTTAAAACAAAAGCCCGAACACTTTACGATCCGCAGCAAAGCGCTCGGGCATTGTATTTTTTGGGATATTTTTCGACCGTTTATGCACATGGATTGTGCATAACTTTGTGCATAAGTGCATAACCCGCGTGCAAACAGCGGTTTTTTGCTGCCGAACATCCGCCTCAGTTATTTGAAAACAGTTTGATTTTTCCGCTTAACCACGAGTCGAACAGTCCGTCGAGCCTGCGCCCCGACGCTTTTTCCAAGGCGCCGACAAGGTCTTGCGGCTCGGCTATTTTGTATTTGTTTTGTTCATAGTACCGCTTCATTCCCGACTTGAACGACGCATCGCCCACCGTGTTGCGAATGTCGTCGAGCATGATAGCGCCCTGAACGTACGTCAGATACGAATACTCGATATCGCCGTCGTATTCGTTTACGGGACGGTTCATGGATGTGTCGCCCAGCCCGTTGTTTTTGTATGTCTCGCAGAACAGGACGTACGCGGACAGCGCGTCGGCGCGTTTGCCGTTAAACGTGTACTTATACGAGTCGTCCTTGCCCTCGTAGAACATCATCGTCGAGTATTCGGCAAGCGCCTCGTCGAGCCACGCGTTTTTGACCTCGTTGTTGCCCACTACGCCGTACCACCACTGATGCGCGGTCTCGTGCACGATGACGTCATTGTATGCGTCGCCGGTGTATCCGTCGGATATCATCGAAAGGCAGGGATATTCCATGCCGCCGTGCACGAACGACGTCTGCACGACCGAATATTCGGGATACGGGTAATCCCCGAACATTTCCCCGAACGTTTTTACAGCGTCGATAGCGGTCGCGAGCGCGCTTTCGGGATTACCGTCCGAATAATAATAATAATTGACTATCGTCTTCCCCGCAGCGCCGCTCATCTTTTCGTATTTGCCGAGCACCGCCGCAAAGTCGCGTACGTTTTGAGCCGACACTTCGTAAGTGACCGTGCCTTCGGCTTCCGTCTTTTTATCAACCGTGCCCGTGAATGCGCCCGTGTACGCTTCGGGAACGGTGAGCGTTACGTCGTAGTCGGCTATCTCGCTGTAAAACGGATCGCCCGTCGAATAGTAAGGGTCCGCCACGAACGCTCCGTCTTTATAAACGCAAGCTATAGGATAAAAGTTGGCGAGATTGACCGATTTGTCGGTGTATCCGAAGCGGTGACGCACTTTTGGAAGCCCGACCGTGTATTCGACCGTGACCGTCGTTCGCTCGCCCGGCTCGAGCGCGCTGCCGAGCGGTACGGTAAGCACGTTTTGATCTACGCCGGCTATCGTTACTTCACGGCTTGCCCCGCCCACTTCCACGCTCTTAACATCGAGCTTGGAATAGCTTCGCCCCGACGGATACGCCGCCGTTATATGCGACTTGTCTATTGGCTCGTACGTAGCGCCTTCGCGGTACGCATTCGGGTATAAATGGAACCACAGTTCGCTCAGCGGCACGTCGTTATTGTTTACGTAATCGCAATTAACGGTCGCCGTAAGCGTGTAGTCGGCGGACAAAGTCGCGTCTATGGTGTACTTTGTTTTTTCTTGCTTTTCATCGCCCGAACAGGCGCACATCGACGCGGCGAACGCCGCAGACAAAGCAATGGCTATGATCTTTTTTCGCATTATTGTGAACGTGACCTCCTTGCCGCACAATATCTTTCTCGATAATATTATGACGGCGGGAAAGCCGTTATTCCACATAGCACAAAAAAGCAACCCGAAAAGGTTGCTTGATCGTACGTCATTTACCTATTATCGGCTCGAGCGGCGTATATACGCGTTTCAATCCGTCGAACTTTTCTTTACGCCGTTTGGCACATTCGATAAGCCTGTCTATAAGCCTCGAAAAATCCATATCTTTGCGGAACAGCGCATTGGCAAGTGATCCGGGGATCGTATTTATTTCGTTTACGTATATATTGCCGTCCTTGACGAGAAAGTCTATCCGCGCCACGCCCGAGCACCCCACCGCGCCGAACGCGCGAACCGCAAGCTCCTGTATTCTGTCGTTTATTTCCGCCGACACGTCCGCAGGTATCTTATGCCGCGACGACTTGACGTCGCCCGAATACTTATCCTTAAACGTGAGAAAACTTTTCCAACCCACGGGCTGCTCTGTCTCGGACGCGATCACGCCGTCGCCGTCGCCGAGCACCGCGCAGTTTACTTCGGTAAAATCGGTAAGAGCTTTTTCGACGAGCACTGTGTCGTCCCATTCGAACGCGACGCGAATCGCCTTATAAAGCGCATTATTGTCGTCGGCTATGGAAATGCCTATGGAACTGCCGAGATTGCAAGGCTTTACGATCATCGGATACCCGAGTTTTTCGGTAAGACGTTTGAGCACCGCATGGGTGTCCGATTCGTATTCGGCTCGAGATATCGGCTCATACGGCAATACGTCTATACCAGCGCCCTCGAATATGCGCTTCGAATACAGCTTATTCATGCCTACCGCGGAAGCGAGCACACCGCTGCCCGTATACGGTATGCCGCACATTTCCAAAAGCCCTTGAAGCGCGCCGTCCTCGCCGAGTACGCCGTGCATACACAAAAGCGCCGCGTCTATTTTCGTCAAGCGCTTGTTTTTGCAATAAAGATACGGTTCTCCGGGGCGGATATGCACGCGCCTGCCCGAAAACTTTTTGTTTTTTACGGCATTAACGCTGTCGAAACCGTCGCTCGTCCACCACACTCCGTCGCCGTCTATGTAAACACCCGTATTCTTATCACGGCATGCCGACATGGCTTGAAGTCCGGTAATAATACTTATGTCGTGCTCGCACGACCGTCCACCGAAAAACACGATAATCATATATTTTGTATATGACGATACCCGCCGATACGTTCGTACGACGGGTAAACTTTCAATATATTTTGCGAACCCCGAAAATATTCCCGATTTTCCTTTACGGCTATATAACCGACGGAATAAAGTAGTACACAAACGAAAATACGGACACCGCGAGAAGATAGACGGAAAACCATTTATAGTTTGCTTTCGCTATGAGCTTCAGCATGACTCGCACCGCAAAATACCCCGCCGCGAACGCCGACAATGCGCCCACCGTCACGTTGAACCAATCTATGTCGGCAAGCGCGCCCGCTTTTGCTATCTTTATAGTATCGAGAAAAAGCGCGCCCAATATGATGGGAATACTCATAAGGAACGAGAACGTCGCAACCTTCTTGCTATCCGTTCCCGCAAGCGTGCCGCCGAATATGGTAGAGCCGGAGCGCGAAACTCCAGGAAACACCCCCACGCCTTGCATTACGCCCATGGCGACCGCGCCGCCCCAGCCGAGTTCTTTCGGGTTTTTGTTGCGCTTTGCAACTATCTCGCTTACGAGCATTATAACTGCGGTAAAAAGGAAAAAGAAACACAGATAGGTCGCGTCCGAAAAATATCCGTCGATAAAATCGCCGCACGCAAATCCGACGATGACAGCGGGGATACAGGCGACGACAAGCATGCCCAACCGCTTGAACGGCTTTTTGAACAGCGAAATAACCTCTTTGTACAGCACGATCAAAACCGCCGCAAGCGTTCCGACATGCACCATTATGTCGAACAGTCTGTTAAACTGCGAACTCGCAGCGTCGTTGAGTCCCATAAACTGACGCACGAGAATAAGATGTCCGCTCGACGAAACGGGCAAGAACTCAGTAAGACCCTGAACAAGCCCGAGCACAAGTGCTTGCCACCAATACATTCCGAAAAAATTCATTTACAGCCTCGATTACCGTTATAGGACAAAGTATGCCGAGAGCGGTACGTTTATGCCACGGCTTTTCCGCCGTTCTTTTTCGCCTCGGTCGAAGCCGATTGCGAAACGCCGTCGGTATTCGCCCCGTCGGACAGCACCATTTTCGCTTCGGCGGCTGCTGACCGCAAACTCGACTCGCGTTCGCGCATCGCCTGCTCCCGCGCCTCGCTCGGCACTATCGAGAACACTTTCTTTTCTATGCCGTCCTCGTCTTCCGCAACAGCGATGGTATAAAGTTCTTCGAGATCCTTGTCGAATTTCTTCCTGTTGATTTTTTCGAGTTTGGTAACGAAAATTCCCTCGTGCTGAGTCGAATCGACGCGCTCCTTGTCGTATCTCAACTCTTCGAACAGCTTCTCGCCGGGGCGAAGTCCGGATATGACTATCTGAATATCCTGATTGGGCACATAGCCGTTAAGTCTTATGAGGTTGCAGGCGAGATCGTAAATATATACGGGTTCGCCCATATCCAAAACGAACACCTCGCCGCTCGACGCAAGCGCGCCCGTTTGAAGCACAAGCCGCACGGCTTCGGGTATCGTCATAAAATAACGTTTTATGTTTCTGTCCGTAACGGTTACGGGTCCGCCGTCGTGTATCTGCTTTAAGAACGTAGGAATGACCGAGCCAGACGAACCCAGAACGTTGCCGAATCGCACCGCCGCCATCTGCATATCGCTGTCCGACGCGCGCGTCTGCACGAGCATTTCAGCAAGCCGCTTGGAAGCGCCCATAACGTTGGCGGGATTGACCGCCTTGTCGGTAGAGATCAATACGAACCGCTTTACGCCCGCTTTCTGGCACTGTTCGATCACGTTTTTCGTGCCGAACACGTTGTTTTTTATCGCTTCCGTCGGCGCGATTTCCATCATGGGCACGTGCTTGTACGCCGCCGCATGGAAAAGCGTTTCGGGCTTGAATTTGGCGAGCGTCGTCGCAAGCTTGTCCGGCTCGCGAACTGTGCCCATAACGAGAGTGTACCGCGACGTGTCGTATTTTTTGGAAAATTCCTGATCTATATTGAACATTCCGTTTTCGTGCTGATCGAATATAACGAGATGTTCGCAACCGAAATCGAGCGCCTGACGGCACAGCTCCGAGCCTATCGAGCCCGCGCCGCCCGTCACCATTACGACCTTGCCTTTTACGGACATATCAACGAGGTTTTGCCGCACTTTGAACTCGTCTCTGCCGAGCAGAGATTCAATCTTTATGTCTTGAAGCTCCAACGAATAGTTGGCGATATTCTGCGCGTCGCTTATCTGCGGCAGGATCTTTATAGGGAGATTGAACCGCGCGAGCCGTTCGTACATGGATTTGAGCTGAGATTTCGTGAGCTCGGTGATCGCAATGATGAAAATATCGGGCCGATACTCTTGCACTACGCTATCCGCGTCGTCCACGCCGCCCGCGACGGGCGTGTCGCTTATCGACATGCCGTGCTTGCTCTTGTCGTCGTCCATGAGCGCGACGGGCAGATACCCCTCGACGGGATTGTTTATAAATCGGTGCAGCAAGACCGTGCCGATGTTGCCCGCGCCGATTATTACGGTGCGCTTGGGCTTTTCCTTATTCGCCTCGGGCATTATCTCGCGCCGCAAATGCTTGATATACCCGAATATCATATTGGAAAATCTCGGAATAGCCGTGAGTATGAGCGAATACAGCAGGAACATGAGCACCTGCGGCATATACGTATCCACGTCAAACGCGCCCAAAAGTATAAACGTAAACAGAACTATAACGAGGAATGACGCTAGGTACGCCGCAACGAATTTCAAAAATTCGACTCGCCCCGCATACCGCCACATGACGTTGTAACACGAAAACAACGCGAGCATACATATGACGACCGTCACCATTATGAGCATGATGGGAATGAGAAAATTTTCGTAATTATCGGGAAACGGCACTTTATAGAACATCGTCCAATGCGAAAACCAGAACGACAGCACTATCACGCACAAGTCGAACAGGAACATCAGTATCGCATTGCGGTAGCGCGGCAGTAAACGCGCTATACGGTTGGGTTTTATCCGTTTGGCGTCGCGATCGTTCTCTCTGTTATCCTTATTGTTCTTCGGTTGATTTGACATTTTCCCTCATTGCACGGACTGCCGTCAAAAATATTCGTCGGGTTCGATTTTGGCGAACAAACCTTTACTGACTCATGTTAACACCGCGCTCGCGTTTTGTCAATACATTTACCGCATTTTATCGTTATATCGCCCATGCGGTCATTGCTTATGTTATTTCTTGCGCGTTGTAATATATTTTTTGAATACTGCGAGAACTTCGTCTATCTTGCGCGCGTCCTCGCACTCGCACATGACGCGGATCTTCGGCTCCGTTCCCGACATTCGCACTATCAGTCTTCCTATTCCCGAAAGACGTGCGGTATAATCCTCGATAAGACCGATCATCTCTTTATCGTACATTATGGATTGGTCGGCATACTCGGCTATCGCTTTTTGCGGGAACAGATTCAGCTCCATAAATTCGCCGAGTTTGCCGTTTTTATAAAGCGTTTTAGTGATGAACATGCTCGACATTATGCCGTCGCCCGTCGTCGCCTGCGGGTAAACAATATAGTGTCCGCTCTGCTCGCCGCCGAGATTATACCCCTTTTTGAACATGAGATCGCATATATACTTATCGCCGACGGGCGTACGGACAAGCCTGCGCCCGTCCTTTTCCAGCCGACGCTCGAGCGCCGTGTTGGAAAGTATCGTGCCCACTACCACATCGTCTTTGAGCGTCATTTCCCTTCCGATGTTGTAAAGCACCGAATCGCCGTCCATTATCCGCCCGTCGAAAACGAACGAAAGTCTGTCCGCGTCGCCGTCATACGCAAAGCCGAGCTTATATTCCGTGCCGACCATGGAATGGAGAACATAATCGGGGTGAAGCGCGCCGCAGCCGCAGTTGATCTTTTCGCCGCGCAGCTTGAAGTTTTCGATCTCGACCGTAGCGCCCAATTTTTCGAACGCCTGCTTTGCGACGGTAGACGCCGCGCCGTAGCCGCAGTCGAGCCAAACTTTCGCGCCCGTCATGTCGTAATCGACGGTTTCGACAAGATAATCTATATACTGCTTCTGCGCGTCCGCAATGTCGTTGACAGACCCGACGGCGCGAAGCTCGGTGGGGTTCTCGATGTAATATTCGATACTGCCCTCCTGCTCCTCGCTGAGCTTGACGCCGCTGCCGTCGAATATCTTTATGCCGTTATACTCGGGCGGATTGTGCGACGCCGAAATTACGATGCCGCAAAGCGCGCCGTATTTTATCGCCATGCGCGCGATAGCGGGCGTGGGCAGGATGCCGACGCGCAAAACTTCAGCGCCGCCGCGCTTGAGCCCGTTTATGAGCGAGTCCTCAATTTCGGGTCCGGACACGCGAGTATCCCGACCGACCACTACGACGCCCTTTCCGAAATACGCGTCGATGGCGAGTCCGACCTTGTACGCGAGATCCGCGTCGAGATTGTCGCCGTACTTTCCCCGTATACCGTCCGTGCCGAAATATTTACCCATGCGAAACAGCCTCCATAACGATTTCTTAGTCGGTAATGTATATTATATACATGCCGAGTATAATATATTTGTTACATAAAGTCAATTATTTATTTTGATTTTCACCAAACTTTACTATTGATTGAGTTATTTCGACGTTCGGCGCAATTTAATTGACATAACTTTGAAAAATTGCTTATAATATATCCGTATGGACGAAATTATTCAAACTATACAAAACGCGCTCAACAACGCGCTCGGCGCGCCGCTCACGGTAATACTGCTCGCCATGATCCCCATAACGGAAGCGAGGCTGTCCATACCCATCGGCATGGGCATGGGACTGTCGCCGTTCGAATCGTTCGGTTATGCTCTGCTCGGCTCGTCGCTCATAGCGCCTATACTTCTTTTGGTTTTCATGCCCATAATAAACGCGCTTTCGCGAACGAAGGTTTTTTCCAAGCTCGGCAAATTTCTGTACGACAAGTTCGAAAAAAAATCGAGATCGCTCAAAGACGACGATCCGCCGCCCGAAACAGACGGTAACGAACAGAAAAAACGGCGCATAAAAATAACAAAGCACGACGCAAAAAAAATGGGCGGCACGGCGCTATTCGTTGCCGTACCGTTGCCGCTCACGGGCATATGGTCGGGCAGCGCGGTCGCGTCGATCATCAAGCTCGGCTTCGTAAAAGGTCTTATATCGCTCGTCGGCGGCAACATTGTGGCGTGCACGATAATCACGCTCGTCACCATGCTGTTCCCCGAGAATAAAAGATGGATCGTTACGCTCGCGTTTTCCATAATCGCCGTAATAGTAGTCATAGTCCTTATTATCAAGTTCATTCTCTACAAACCTGATAAGCATGACGAAAAGGCGGAAGTCTCGGCGGACGCGGCAATGCGGGATCCCGACGGCGGCAACGACAACAACGACAAGGAGTAGTCAACATGTGCGGAATAATCGGTTATATCGGCAATAAACCCGCCGCGCCCATTCTCGTCAACGGGCTTAAAAAGCTCGAATACCGAGGCTACGATTCGAGCGGTATCGCAGTGCTCGAAAACGGCAAGATAGACTGTATAAAATCGGTCGGAAAAATAGAACAGCTCAAAAAGAAAGTGGACGGGCGCAAAAAGCCGCCCGCCGGAACGCTCGGTATCGGACATACGCGCTGGGCGACTCACGGCGTGCCGAGCGACGTAAACTCCCACCCGCACATTTCGCGCGACGGACGTTTCGCGATCGTTCACAACGGCATAATAGAAAATTTCGCAGAGCTTAAAACGTCGCTTCAAAAAGACGGGTTCGTTTTCAAAAGCGAAACGGACAGCGAGGCTGTCGCGCACATGCTTCAGAAGCTGTATGACGGCGATATTCTGTCAACGCTTCGCAGACTGATAAAAACACTCGTCGGATCGTATGCGATAGGCATAGTATTTTCGGACGCGCCCGACACGATGTACGCCATAAGGAAAGACAACCCGCTCATAGTGGGATTGGGCGACGGCGAAAACTTTATAGCGTCCGACGTGACGGCGGCGCTCGACCATACGCACGAGTTCGTACTGCTCGAAAATTACGAAACGGCGGAGATCACGCGCGACGGCGTAAATTACTACGACATCGACGGCAACCCGCTCGAAAAACTCCCCTACCGCGTAAATTGGGACGCAGCGCAAGCGGAAAAAGAGGGCTATCCGCACTTTATGCTCAAAGAGATTTACGCTCAGCCCAAGGCGATAACCGACACCCTCCGCCCGCGCATAAAAAGCGGCGAAGTCGTGCTCGGCGAGCTCATACTCGATAAGAAATATGTAGACGGTCTCGAAAAAATAGACATAGTAGGCTGCGGGTCGGCATACCATGCCGGCATAGTCGGAAAAACGTTTATCGAAAAGCATTGCCGCATACGCGTTACGTGCGAGCTTGCGAGCGAATATATCTACGGCGATCCCATAACCGACGAAAAGACGCTGACGATAATAATAAGCCAAAGCGGCGAAACGGCAGACACGCTTAACGCGCTTCGCATAGCCAAGGCGCGCGGATCGCACACCGTCGCGATAGTGAACGTGGTGGAAAGCTCGATAGCGCGCGAGGCGCACGACGTGCTTTATACTTACGCAGGTCCCGAAATCGCCGTCGCAACGACCAAGGGATATACCACTCAAGTCGCGGCGCTGTATCTTTTGGGGCTGCACATAGCCAAAATAAAGGGCACGGTAACCGACGGTCGGTATACAGAGCTTGTGAACGGACTGCTCGGGCTTGCCGACGGCATATCGTCCATGCTCCGAAATACTGACGCGATAAAGGACTTTGCCGAGCGCTACAAAAACCGCCGCAACGTTTTCTTTATAGGGCGCGGAACCGACTATGCCGCGTCGCTCGAAGGCGCGCTCAAGCTAAAAGAGATATCGTATATCCATGCGGAAGCGTATGCGTCCGGCGAGCTCAAGCACGGCACGATTTCTCTGATAACAAAGAGCACCGTCACGATCGCGCTCGTCACTCAGCGCGCCCTGTATCATAAAATGGAATCGAACATCAAAGCCGTAAAATCGAGAAAAGGTCCCGTTCTCGCAGTAGCCTCGCCCGCCAACGCCGCGATAGCCGACTGCGCAGACAGTCTTTTGACTATACCCGAATGTGACGACGACATCTCGCCCGTGCTTACCGCCGTCGTGCTGCAGCTTTTCGCATACTATGTAGCGGACGCGCGCGGCTGCGATATCGACAAGCCCCGCCACCTTGCCAAATCGGTGACGGTAGAATAAAAATTCGAATACGGGATCGCCCGACGACAACGGCGGTCCTTTTGTATTTGCCGCAAAGAGGAAAACCGCATGAACAAAAAATTCGTAACAGTGCTGTGCGACGGCATGGCAGACTATCCCGACGAGCGCGGACTCACGCCCATGTGCGAAGCGCGTAAACCCGTAGCGGACGCGCTCTGCGAAAAAGCGCTTTGCGGACTCGTCAAAACAGTGCCCGACGGCATGAAACCGGGTTCGGACGTATGCAACCTTGCGGCGCTCGGCTACGATCCCGAGCTTTGCTATACGGGCAGATCGCCGCTCGAAGCGCTGTCCATCGGCATACCGCTCGGCGACGGCGACGTTACATACCGCGTCAACCTCGTAACGCTGTCGGACGGGAACGCACCCGTCATGCTCGATTACTCGGCGGGCGAAATATCCACCGCCGAAGCCGTGCGCATAATCGATTCGCTGCGCGACATGTTCGCGGGTTTCGGCGTGGAGCTTTATGCCGGCGTCAGCTACCGCCATGCGGCGGTCATTCGCGGCGGCGCCGGTCATACGGGCACGGCGCTCACCCCGCCCCACGACATACTCGATAAGCCTATAGCCGATTTTCTTCCCGACGGCGTCAGAGGCAAAATGTTTTGCGACATTATCGCACGCTCGCGCGAAATACTTAAAACCCACCCAGTAAACATTGCGCGGCTCGACGCAGGCAAACGTCCCGTATCGTGCGTTTGGTTTTGGGGCGAAGGCACAAAGCCGAAGCTCGAGCCTTTCCGAAAAATGACGGGAAAAACCGCGGCGGTGATCTCGGCGGTCGATCTCGTAAAAGGTATCGGCATAGGCGGCGGCATGACAGTAATAAACATTTCGACGGCTACGGGCACGGCGGATACCGATTACGAAGCGAAAACCGCAGCCGCGCTCGCTGCGCTCGAAACGCATGATTTTTGTTTTATACATCTCGAAGGTCCCGACGAATGCGGACACCAAGGCGACAGGCGCGGAAAGATAACGGCAATAGAACGTATCGACGCGCGGATATTGAAACCTGTTTACGACAGTCTTAAAGCGAGCGGCGCACCGTTTGCGATAACCGTCATGCCAGATCATGCCACGCCGCTGTGCGTGCGTACTCACACGGGCGAACCGATCCCGTTCTTTATTTACGACAGCGAAAAACAACGGGAAAGCGGAATATCGTCATTCACCGAATCAAACGCGGCGGCAACAAAAGTTTACTTCCCTAAAGGCGGCGACGTAATACGCGCAATGTTCGGCGCGGACTGAGCTAACCGAAACAGCAAACAAAGATCGGACGGTAACGCGCGCTTCGCATAAGCAAATTCGGTAAAAATATTAAAAGCGTCCACGCGATTTTGCGTGAACGCTTTAATTTTATGCAATTTTAAGATATGTGTTTTTCACACTTTTTCCGATTAAGTACTCGTATTTATCCTCTTTGATTTATGCCATTTTCTTTGTATCGCAACTTAAAGAAAATCGGTTTCGCTACACCCACCAAAGCGCGTCGGTGCGCGGCGCGCGTATCATAACGTTTTGCATAAACTCGATCGCCTTGTCGAGTCCTTCCGTCTGCGTCATAAGACTGTCCTCATGCTCGATCGAAAGATATCCGTCGTAGCCCGCTACGCGCAGCGCCGAGATCATATCTTTCCACAGCTTGACGTCAGAACCGTACCCGACCGTACGGAATATCCAGCTTCTTTCGGCTTCGAGAGAATACGATTTTGTATCGAGCACGCCGTTGACCGCAATGTTGTATTTATCGAGCGCCGTGTCTTTCGCATGGAACCAAAAAAGCGCGCCGCCCAATTTTTTTATTGCGGCAACGGGATCGATCCCCTGCCAGATGAGATGCGACGGATCGAAGTTCGCGCCGATATTATTTCCTGCCGCGGCGCGGAGCTTCAGAAGCGTTTCGGGGTTGTACACACAGAACCCGGGATGCATTTCGAAGCATATCTCGACGCCGTTGTCGGCGGCGCGCTCGGCTTTTTCTTTCCAATACGGAATAAGCACATCGTTCCACTGATATTCGAGTATATCGGCGTATTCGTTTGGCCATGCGCAAGTCACCCAATTGGGCATATCGCCCTTTCCGTCGCCCGGGCAACCCGAAAACGTGATTATCTTTTTTACTCCGAGTTTGGGCGCGACTTCAATCGCCGCGTCGAGTTCTTCGGTAGCGGTCTTTGCCGCAGCGGGCATAGGATGCACTCCGTTACCGTGAACGGACAATGCCGCAATCTCGATATTATGCTTTGCGAACGTTGATTTCAGTTCGTCGCGCTTTTTTGCGCTGTTTTTCAGTTCGATAATGTCGGCGTGCGCTTTTCCGGGATAGCCGCCCGCGCCGAGTTCCATTCCGTCAACGCCTTTTGCCGACAGATATTCGAGCGCCTTACCGAGCGGCATATTTCCGAAAACGGGTGAAAATACGGCTAACTTCATTTCTTCACCTCGCCGTCGAAATACACCGGTCTGCCCGTCTTTGCCGATTCGTAAATAGCGTCGAGTATGCGCGTCACCGTCGCCGCCTGTTCGGGCAGGACTACGAGCTTACCCTTGCCGCGCACGGCGTTCACGAATGTAGACGCCTCGACAACTTCGGGACTCTCCGCAGCGCCGCCGAAGAACGCCACGCCGCCCGCGCCGAAATCGGGCGTCGTTATGTATTGCCGTCCGTTGTTTACTCCGTTTATGCGCAGTTTATCGGAAAACATGTCCGCACCCGCTTTCGTTCCGCATATAAGCGTTTTCGCTTCGTCGGGATCGGCATAGTTGAGCGCCCAGCTCGCATCAAGCGATATCGTCGCGCCGTCTTCCATGACCACAAATCCGAACGCGCTGTCTTCCACCGTAAACTTGTCGGGATCCCAGTCGCCCCACGCGTTGGCGGTATCACGCTGCCCGTTGAGCTTGTGGTATACCGTTCCTACGGCGTACTTCGGCTTGTAATTGTTCATCACATAGAGCGTCAGATCGAGCGCATGCGTTCCTATATCTATCAGCGGACCGCCGCCCTGTTTCTCTTCGTCGAGGAATACGCCCCAGGTGGGCACCGCTCTTCTGCGCAACGCCTTTGCGCGAGCGAAATATATATCGCCGAACACACCCTTTTCCGCCTCGGCTTTAAGATACTGCGAATCGGGACGGTAACGATTCTGATAACCTATCGTAAGCAGCTTGCCGCTGCGCTTCTCTGCCGCTATCATCGCCGTTGCTTCTTCGTAGTTTATAGCCATGGGTTTTTCGCACATAACATGCTTTCCAGCGTCGAGCGCCGCAACGGTTATTTCGCTGTGCGAACTGTTGGGAGTGCACACACACACCGCGTCGAGCGGCTCTTTCAGCAGATCGCGGTAATCGACGAACACTTTGCCTTTCCCGTCCGCATAATCGGCGTTGGCTTTGACCGCGCGCTCTTCGATTATATCGCAGAACGCGACAAGTTCCACCTCGTCCGACAAGCGCTTGTATGCCGGCATATGTTTATTGTTGGCGATGCCGCCGCATCCGATAATGCCGAATCTGAGTTTTTTCATATTATTACCTCCGTTATGATCGTGTCGGGAATTTTACCCGCAAGTTCAACAATATTTTTTCATAAAGGCCGCACATCTTCCGAGATACTCTGCCATGGGCATGTCCGTTTTTTCTATTTCCAAAACCGCCCATTCCGCGCCTATGCTCTTGCAAAGCCCGAGCACTTCCGCGAGATTCGCGCGCCCGTCTCCCGTTACGGGATTGACGGAGCCGGCGTCCTTGCCTAGTTCTTTTATATGCACAAGCCGTATCGCGCCGTGGTGCCTGTTTATAAACCCGCACGCGTCCACGCCCGCAACTGCCAACCAAAACACGTCCGGCTCGAGCGTCAAACCGGCTACCCTGTCCGCGAGCGCGCTCACCCTGTCCGCACCGCAGGCAAACTCGTGCGCATGGTTGTGATACCCGAGCCGCACGCCCGTTTTTCCGAGCTTTACGACATATTGCGGCAGAGCGTCGGCAACTCTTTCGAACACCTCCGGGTCGTCGAGCCGTTCGTACGGCACAACGACATGCTTTATTCCGAGCGCCGACACGACGGGCAGTTCTTCTTCGATCTTGTCCGCAGCTATATGCGCCGAGAACGGGATCAGCCCGTATTTACCGAACAGCGAGCCGAGTTCCGCGGCTGTCATACCGTAATTTCCTGCAAGCTCCACGCCGTCGAACCCCGCGGCGGATATCGCTTCGAGCGCTGCCGCGAGTCCGTTTTCGCTTATGAAATCGCGCAACGAATACAACTGCACGCCGATCTTCATTTTTTGCCGCTTATTTTTTCGAGGGGCGCTACGCACGAACATTCCGCAGGCTTGCCTATCTCGAATGAGGGCGCGACCCAATTCGCCGCGTTTATCAGTATTTTGCGAACGAGCGGATTATGATATGACGGATTGCTCTCGTGTCCGGGCTGAAAATAGAATATCTTGCCCTTTCCGCGGTTATATGTGACTCCGCTGCGAAAAACCTCTCCGCCCTCGAACCAACCGATGAACACAAGCTCGTCGGGCGTAGGTATATCGAAGTGTTCGCCGTACATCTCCTCCGATTCCAACTCGATATGCTCGGGCAGTCCCGCGGCTATAGGATGCGCCGGCGCAGTCACCCACAACCGTTCACGCTCATTCACTTCGCGCCACTTGAGCGTACAGCCCGTTCCCAAAAGCCTACGCAACGGTTTGGATAGGTGCGCCGAGTGAAGGAATATGCAACCCATGCCGCACAGCACGCGCGCGACTATCTTTTCGACGAGCGCGTCCGAAACCTTGTCGTGCATACAGTGCCCCCACCACACGAGCACGTCCGTTTTGTCGAGTATCTCGTCGGTGAGCATACTGCCGTCGTCGCCGTCGTCCTGATACACCGCCGTCGTATCGAATCCCGCGCCCGAAAACAGCGCTTTGAGCGTTTCGTGAATACCTGCGGGATGCTGCCTTAGCACGTCGGGATTATCCCTGTGCGCTTTTCCGTGTTCCGAAAATACGGTTACATTCATTGTTTTACGACCTCCTGTCATAAAAAGTATATATTATAATTCGACGGACTCGTGCGTTCTCGCGGACCGCTCTGCCGCCTCCATGATCTTCATTACGGTCATCACCTGCTCGGGCTTTACCGACAGCGGCGCGCCGTGCTGCACCGCGGCGTAAAATTCATTGTAGAATACGTCTGGCTCGGGATATATCCTCGGAAGATCTTCCTCGACGAGCGAATCGGCAGTTCGGTAAGCCATCGTTTTGGTAAAGCCGTTACCAGCCTTAATGCCCGCTATCTTGCGCTCGGGCGAGAAAACGGGCTTAACGGTTTTTCCGTTGAGATCCCAATCTTCTATGACCGCCGTTCCGTTTTCGCCGTAAACGATCCAACGCGGAGTTTTTATGTAACAGTCGGTATAGACGGTTATCTCAACGACAACGCCGTCGTATTCCGCCGTGAGTTTGAATCCGTCGTCAACGTCGAAACCTTGCGCGAACGAATACGAGCAATACACACTGTTCGGCTTTCCGAGCATGACCACAGCCTGATCAATAAGATGAACGCCCCAATCGAGCATCATTCCGCCGCCCTTTTCTTTGAATTTGCGCCAATCGCCGGGAATACCGTTTCCGCCTTGCACGCGCGATTCTATGCGCAATATCCTGCCTATGCCGCTCGGATCGCCGAGCCTGCCTGTCTCGAAAAGATTTTTTACAGTCAGAAAGTCGGCGTCCCACCGCCTGTTTTGATGTACCGCAAACACGACTCCGTGCGCCGCGCTCGCTTCGATCATGCGTTCGTATTCGACGCTCGACAGCGCTACGGGCTTCTCGCAAATCACATGTTTGCCCGCCGCCGCAAAATACTCGACATACTCAGCATGCGAATCGTTGGGCGTGGCTATGAGCACCGCTTCGCAATCGCTTGCCGACGCTATTTCTTCTTTGCCGCCGAATACGCGCAGTCCGTCTTTTGCCGCCGCCGCACGGCGGTTGCCGTCGATATCGTAAACGCCGGCTATATCGAATTTGTCCCGCGGGATCAAGCTTTTACAGTGATACTCACCCATTCCGCCGTACCCCACTACGGCAATTCGGATTTTTCTCATAACATTCCCCAAAACGCTTGAATTTATCGTTAGATTGTTTTATAATCTGTTTGACGTCGGCTATAATATAGCATATCGAAAAAGGCGATTCTATCTATTTTTGTACAAACAATTCTCAAATATTGCGGTGATTTCATGGAATCGGTGTATGAGGCGAACAGAACGCCTATCAACTATATTGAAGTTTGGAACAGCGATACGATGTGCGATCCGCACTATCATCAATCGGTGGAAATACTCATCGCTTCCGAGGGCAGCGTAAACGCGACCGTCAACAACGACTCTCGCGTTCTCGATCGCGGCGAGATTTGCGTCGCCGACTGTTTCGACGTTCATTCGTTCGATTCGCACGGCGCAAAAAGCTATATTATTATCATTCCCAAAGAATTTCTGTCCGACTATTTGGCGGTAAAGGGGAAAAAGCACATAGCTACGCCGTTTATTACCGACAAAACAACGTGCGCGAAGATTGCCGATTGCGCCAAAGCGCTTATGAACTCGGATAATTCACGCCTGACTCAGCTCGGTTACGTCAATACTATAATGGGGCTTATATGCGAAACGTGCGGACTGAGCGAATACTCGGACGCGGACATCGCCGTTATGCAAACGGTCTTGGACTATTTGGAAGACAACTCGTCCGACGACGTCAACCTCGAGTCGCTCGCCGCGCATTTCGGATACAGCAAGTATTACTTTTCGCGGCTATTCAATAAATTTTTCAAATTCAATCTCAACGAATATCTTGCGCGACTCAGAATCAGAAATTTTATTTCCGCAATGAAATTCGATCCGAACGCGGATATAATATCGGCGGCGCTCGCCTGCGGATTCAATTCGCAGCAAACGTTTTACCGCTGTTTCACAAAATACTACGGCATACCGCCCAAAGCATATATAAAACAGCTGAAAAAACGCGACGGAAATTAAACGAACCGTCGGCGCTACGCAGATTTGTACGTGGAATAAAATCTGACCGAACCGATTTGGTTTTCGGGCGCGCGTATATCCGCCGCGGATAGGCAGTAAGCAAGCCTGTTTACCGCGCCGTCGGCGCCGTCGTATATCTTTATATTGCCGCCGTAAAATTCGCGTATAAGTCCGCTCACGTGCGAATAATGCGAACAGCCGAGCACAATCGCTTCAGCGTCGCCGTACTTTGAAAGCATATCGAACACGAACGGGCGCAGCGCGTCAAAGTCGCCCGCATTATCCTCTATAAATCCAGCCAACAGCGGCTGTTCCGAACCGATTATACGCCCGCCGCAAGCCGCCGTGAGCCTTTTGAACTTATCCGAACCGTACGTCGCGCTCGTGACCAATGCCACGGCATATCCGTTGCGTCCGAGCTCGCGCAAGCACGGCTTTACCGCGGGTTCGAGCCCGACTACGGTCATGCTCGGATACATGCGCCGCACGTCGTCGATGGCGACGGCGGTAGCGGTATTGCACGCGACGAGCACCGCTTTGCAGTTCATGGCGGCAAGCTCGCGGACGCAATCGGTTGCAGCGCGCTTGATCTCGGCGGCAGTCTTTACGCCGTACGGCATATTCGCACTGTCCGCAAGATAGATAAACCGCTCGTTAGGCATTGTTGCTATGCATTTTTCAAGCACGCACAATCCGCCCACTCCGCTGTCGAATACTCCTATCGGATTTTCTCGCATGGCAATTATATATGCCGCGCGAACACTATAAGTGAATCTATCTTTCGAGAAGCCCGTTTATCGCTTCGGCTATAATTTTGGCGCAATCCTCGACAAGAATATCGACGTCCTTGGGTGTGACTATCATATCGCCGCGTCCGCCGTCGGCACAGTCGCAGTATTCGCGCGCAATTGTAGACGAATACACCACGAGCGGCACGCCCACGGACACGACCTTTACTCCGAGCGAACTTTTATCCAGCCTGCGCCTATGGTTTTCCACGCCGCTGCCGGGCGTGATCCCGCTGTCCGTAACCTGAAACGCCGAAGCTATCCGCCCCGCCTCTGCGGCTGTGAGCGCGTCCACCGCGATAACCACGTCGGGATTTATTCTTTGCGTGACCGCGGCTATTATATCGTAACTCTCTATTCCCGTCATGCCGAGAACGTTGGGCGTGAGCGCGCAGATATATCTGTCGGGATCGAGATGTCTGTTGACCTTTAATCTTTTGAACACCCTGTCGCCGAGCGCGTCTGCCGTAAGATCGGGATTGCCGAGCCCCACGACAAGCACTTTGTAAAGCCCGCGGCAATACTCGCGCAGGCTTGCGCCGAGCGCGTCCGATACCCTTCCGTACGCCGCCGAATCGCCCGACAGGACAACGCGCGTTTCGAGCGTCGCGTAACGTCCGCACGGCCGCGCCAGCTTTTTGGAAAGCGTCTGATCCACGTCTACTTCGTAATATCTTATAACGCCGTCGTCGCGCGAATGTGCATGTTTGTAAAACTCGACGGCCATATCGGTCATAATTTCGGTATTTTCCATAAATTTATTGTTTGTAAAACAAAAAAAATTAAACGTTTTGACGTCGTAACACTTGCAAAACAAAAACACGTGTGATATAATTATATGGTTAAATCAGAAAACACAAGGAGTTTTACCGTGCCTAACATCAAATCCGCAAAGAAGCGCGTACTCATTACAAAGAAGAAAAACGCCCGCAACAGATCGGATCGTTCCAAAGTCAACAACGCAATAAAGGCGTTCAACAAAGCTATCGACTCCGCCAATATCGAAGAAGCGGAGCGCCTGCTTCCCATAACCATGTCGACAATCGACAAGGGCGTCACCGCCGGCATCATGCACAAAAACGCCGCGGCGAACAAAAAGTCGGCTATTTCCAAACGCCTCAGCGACATCAAGAGCGGCAAAGTGACCGTTGTCGTCAAAAAGGACAACAAGACGATCGCCGCCGAGAAAGCCCGCGCCGCCAAGGAAGCGCGCGAAGCCGCGCGTGCCGAATTCCGCGCAAAACAGCTTGAAAAAGAAGCCGAAAAAGCGGAAGCCAAAAAGAAAAAGACTTCAAAAGAAAAGGCGGAAGAAAAACCCGCAAAAGAAAAAGCGGTAAAAGAAAAAGCCGAAAAACCCGCCAAGAAAACCAAAAAAGCGGAAGCCAAGGACGATGCTGAATCTCCCGCCGAAGAACCCAAAGCGGAATAATAAAACAACATAGTAAAGCCGTGCGAGAATTCGCACGGCTTTTTGTTTGCTATTCCCCCCCCTGTTGTGACACCCGAACGCGAGAATAAAAATTTTTTTCGATCTGCGGGACAAAACACATACATTAAGTGTTGTAACAGTGATACGGGAACGACGATCAAAGACTCGCACCCGAAAGGAGTACGGCTCATGACAGGAACAGGAATCAAAAAGATAATACGCATCCTCGCAGCATTCGCAATGGCGCTTGCCTTCGCTGCGCCGATTGCATTCGTCGCCATGCCCCATCGCGGCACGGCACACGCGAACTCCGCCGCGCCCATTTGGTACGGCGGAGGACTGACGGGGGCTCTCGCAAACGGCGACGAGTGTCCGCTCGAAGTAAAACACGAGACGCTCACATTCGACGTGCGCACGCTGCCCAACGCGTACTATCACGCCGACGAGGACTTTATGGCATACTCTGGATCGGTGACGGCGGAATACACGTTCGCAAATCCCGAAGACTACGACGTCACGGCTAAAATGATGTTCCCGTTCGGCGTAGCGCCGTATTACGGCGGAAATATTGACTTCGAGGCGTGCTTCGACGAGATAGCAAAGTCGTATAAAGTCAAGGTCGACGGCGAGCCCGTAGAAACGCGACTGCGTCATTCATACGTCGCGTACAGAACAGAAGGTTATTACGAATTCGAAACGGAGCGCGATCTCGGCAAGCTCAATGACGGATACTGCGACGACGAGTTTTTCGAGCCCGACATGACTGTAACGAAATACACGTATATCGCGCGCGGCATAAAGTACAGCGATAAGTACTACTATCCCGCATATGCGGTCGCGGCGGCGGATTACGACGCACAAAAGACGCGGATCATATCCAACGCCGACATGCGCGAATCCGCTCGTTTCGGCAAGAACGTAATGACGGGCGACAGCATAGAAATATATGCGGTAGGCATGCCGCTCGACGCCGATCCCGAATTCATTATGTACGACGACATATTGATGAAAGCGGAAGTCGGCGGCGAAATGTATCTCGCAAGCAAGACTTCTATGACGTTCAAAGACCTGATGCTGACGTATCGCTGTACGGACAGCGCCGCGAGCGAAACCGACTGGTACAACGCCGCCGTGTTCTCGCTCAAACGCGAAATAGAACAGAACGGATATTGGTACGATAAGGAGGGGTTCTTCGGATCGGCAGACGCTCGGATATTCGATGTGACGGGCAACCTTCTGCGTTGGTACGAGTACGAAATGACCGTGCCCGCAAAGTCAACCGTCGTGAACGCCGTGACCGCGCCCTCGTATCCTTCGATAGTGGGAAACAATTATTTCTTCTCGTACCTGCTCTCGCCCGCTTCGACCTGGAAGTCGTTCGGCACGCTCGATATAAATATTCGGTCTAACTTCGGGCTGTCGCAGTGCTACGTGTCGGCAAACGGCGGCACGCGCCACGAAAGCCTGAACGATAAATTCAAATTGCAAGACGGCGTATATTCGGCGAGTTTGGACGCGCTTCCGAACGGCGAACTGTACTTTTCGGTGAGCAGCGGCTCGAACAAGAAGTCAACGTTTTACGACACAATGAACTCTATCGCGTACTTCGTCGGATTTTTCCCGTATATGTTAGCCGACAGCCCGCTGTTGATGTTTGCCGTCGCGTTCGGCTCGGCGCTCATACTGACGGCGCTTGTGTGCGCTATCGTTCTCCCGATCGCATTCATCGCAAAGAAAAAAGACCCGAACATGCGAAATTAGTTCGGCTATCGGCGAAGAACTACTCCGAACAGCTAATAAGCCCTTTGGGTTAGCTTCGTAGGACACAGCAATTACGTGAACGCTGAGCAAACCGCACTATCTTCTGTCATTCTGAACGAGCGTGCGCAGCGAGCGACGTGAAGAATGACAACCGTATTATCGCGAAGCGCCGATATAGTTACGCAAAAGATTCTTCGCTCACGCTCAAGAACCGAATGTTGGACGTTGGCTCGCCTTGCGGCGAGAATCTACTCAAACAGCGTTAATGCAAAAAACTCTTGTCATTCCGAATGAGGGCTAAGCCCGAAATGAAGAACCTCAACCTTTTCTTTCAATCCTCGTCGAGAATGACGCCGAGCTCGCGCATAATGTCTTTGAGATCGTCTTTGGGGTGCAGCGCTTCGGCAAACGAAAAGCCCGCGGGCGATCTGTCCGCATAATCGTCAGCCGTCGAATCGGCGTTTGCAACTGTCTCGCCCGACGCCACATCCAAATCGAACCCGTCCGCATCGTCGTCTGCGAGCGACTCTCGGAGCATTTGACGTTCGAACTCGTACTGTGCGTCGAGATCGCCCGTCTTTCCGAGCACCTCCGCGATCTTGCCATTGGCTTTACTCGCCGCAACGAGATCGTCATCGAGCGGATAGCGCTCAATTATCTTATTGAAATATCCTATCCACTTATCGTGGAAACTTTTCAACTGCGCTATTTCCTGATTGTACTTTATAAGCGATACTCGTTCTATATCGTCCGCTTTTTTAAGCGCGGAAGTGATCGCTTTGTAAACAAGATCTTTCTTGCCCTCGTATTCCCTGTTCTTACGTTCCGCTTCGTCGAGGCTGTCGCGCAGTTCGGCAATGCGTTCGCGCTGCTTCAAAAACGTCCGCTCACATTCCTGCTTGACCGCTTCCACGTAATTGTCGAAGTCCGCTTTTGTATAGAGCTTTTTTTTGTCGTCCATACTTCCCTGCAAAAAATTCTTATCGGCTTTTGTTTTGTTCGAGTATCTCGTGTTTAAGTTCGTACAGCCCGTTCGACAGATTGACCTTATAGATATGCGGTTTGGCGATGCGCTTGTACTCGTCCCAGAACTTGGACTTTTCGGCGTCGGCAAACTCTACGATCTTTTCGAGCGTTGGACTGTCGTATACATTTTTACCGTTTTCGAATATTTTATGCAACATGCACCGTATATCGTAATCGGCGAGCGTCGTAGTCTTCCACCGTTCGGTTTCGTGAGTGAGCACGAGCGGCTTGTCTATTTTTTCGCCGCCGAGCGCGATCAGATCGGCAACCGCCATGCCGTTTTTCTTATCGTATATGCGGTACAGTGTTTTGAACCCCGGATTGGTCACCTTGACGATCGAATCGGATATCTTCATGCGCGGTTCGAGCACACCGTTGCGCTCTATGGCCGACAGCTTGTATACTCCGCCGAGCGACGGCATGTCCTCGCTCGTGATGAGCTTGGTGCCTACGCCGTACACGTCTATCTTAGCGCCCTGACTGTACAGCGCTTCCAAAAGATATTCGTCTATATCGCCCGAAGCGAACACAACGGCATCGGGGAAGCCCGCTTCGTCGAGCATTCTGCGCGCGAGTTTGGAAAGGTATGCGAGATCGCCGCTGTCCAGCCTTATTCCGACGGGTTTGTGCCCTTTTGCTTTTAACTCGTTAAATACGGTAATTGCGTTCTTGATACCCTGTACGGAATCATATGTATCGACGAGGAGCAGACACGAATCGGGATAGACTTCCGCAAACGCTCGGAACGCTTCAAGCTCGCTGTCGAAGCTCATTACCCAACTGTGCGCATGCGTGCCTTTTACGGGAATATTGAACATCTTGCCGGTCAGCACGTTGCTTGTCCCGCGGCAACCGCCTATTATAGACGCGCGCGCGCCGTAAATACCTGCGTCGGGACCTTGCGCGCGGCGCAGACCGAATTCCACTACGTTCTTTCCTCGGGCGGCATACACAATCCGCGCCGACTTTGTTGCGATAAGCGTTTGGTGATTTACGATATTAAGAAGCGCCGTTTCGATAAGCTGCGCTTCCAATATCGGCGCTTTGATTATCATGATCGGCTCTTGCGGATAGACTATATCCCCCTCGCAAACCGAATACATATCGCCCGTAAATCTGAAATTCTTAAGATACTCCAAAAAATCGGGATGGAACGTGCCGAGCGAGCGCAGGTATTCTATATCGTCCGCCGAAAACCGCAAATTCTCTATGTAGTCTATAGCCTGATCGAGCCCTGCGAAAACAGCATAGTTCATCGTATCCTTCTGACGGAAAAATACGTCGAACACCGCGGTTTCACCCGTTTTGTGCTTTAAGAAATAACCGTTCATCATTGTAAGCTGATAAAAATCGGTCATCATTGTAAGGTTACGCATTGTCTTTTTTCCTTCCGAGATAAATTCCTATCGAGTACAAACTGACGCATATACCCACAAAAAGCGCGAGCATTCCGCCCACGGTGCCCCAACCCGCCGCGCCGGACGACGCAAACGCAAAAACGCCCGCAAGCACGATAAAAAACGACATGCCCTTTATCTGCGGAAACTTCGCTTCCGCAAACCACACGGAAAATATGCAGCCTATCCCGGGCGCTGCGATATATATGGGATACAGCTGCGCGTACGTCGCCACGGTAGTGATCTCGATAAGCGAAACGAGTCCGCAAGATATTATGACGCCCGAGATCCACATAGACAATGCGTTCTTGGCTATGACCGCGCTGAACAGTATGGCTATGCCAATCGCGAACAGCACGGTAGGCGCCGCTATCTTACCCGCAGCGGCATGTATAACGTCCGTACCTGCGAGCACGAGTATTATGCCCGCCGCGATAAGCAAAACACCCATAACGACGTTGCAAAGCACTTTCTGCTTTTTCGAAAGAGGCAGGACCTCAGTCGTCCCACTTGTCTTCATACTCTTCCTCCGGTTCGGACAAATGCCGTTGCTTAGTGTCTTCCGCCGACTTGCGCCGATCCGTTGCGACAACAGAATCTGCCTGATCGACGTTCTCGTCGAGTTTGATCGCCACGCCCGAGTTGTCTACCACTACATTGCCGTCGCCTTTTCTTTTCTTTTTGGTGTTGATGTCGGGCATAGGGTGCGCAAGCTTGGTCTTTTCGTAACCGTAATACTCGTCGTTCAGCTTGTTCACGGGAACGAACATAAATATCTTTTTATTCGCGCGCTTAGCCATTACGCAATGCGCTACAATATAAGCGACGCCGAAAACAATCAAAAGAATACTCAAAAGCTGACTCACGCGTATCTTGCCGGGCACGAGCCACAAACTGTCGGTACGCATACCCTCTATCCACGCTCTGCCTATCCCGTAATATATGCAGTAAGCGGCAAAGTTGAAACCGTCGAAGCTCTTTCTCTTGCCGAGGTAGAACCACAAAAGCAACGCGAACCCGACAATGTTCCATACCGATTCGTAAAAGAATGTAGCATAATGCCACTCGTTACCGAGGCGCTCTATCTGAACGCCTATCGGGAAAAACTGCAATGCCGAATTTTTAATAGCGTCGCCGTACGCTTCCTGATTTGCGAAATTGCCCCAACGCCCGACTGCCTGACCGAGTATGATAAACGTAAATCCGAGGTCGAGAAGCTGCATAAACGTTATGCGTTTATTTGCAGGGTTTTTCTTTCTGTTCTTCCACAGCCACAGAATGACCGCGCCGAGCGTCGCGCCGATCAGTCCGCCGTAAATCGCAAGCCCGCGAAGCCCGAATTCCCCGTTAGCATTATCGAATCCGAAAAACCTCGCAAACGTCCACTCTCCGCCGTCGATGATATTGAAAATAACGTAATAAAGCCGCGCGCCGAAAATCGCAAGCGGCAGACAAATAACAATGATATCGATTACGATATCGCCTTCTATTCCGCGTTTTTTCGCCGCAAAGTATGCGCCGACGACGCAGATAACAATTCCCATTGCTATAATAAAGCCGTACCATTTCATAGCTTTGATTATAGTCCCAAAAAGATCATTTGTCAAGTACAAACCAAAGGTTTGACCTAATTCGTCACATGATTTGCCGCTCAACCGTCGCAAACGGCAAAATGCCGTAGTTTTCCGTTAACGTCGCTTACACGAAATTTCGGCTAAGGCGCTACAGCAACGACGCACGGCGTGGGCTTGTAAGAGTTTTGACGTATGAGCGTTCGCCTTATGAGCGTGCCGTTCTTGTAATAATTAAGATACGTTTCGCTCGCCATTCCGTCTTTGCCGGGCGATACGATAAGTCTGTCGCCCTTTACCGCGTCCGCACCGAAATACTTGCGCTCGGCGTCCAATATCTCCGTCTGTCGGTGCGGCACGACGTTAGTGACGACCGATTCGGGTACGACCTCTACGTCCTGCTTCTCGCCGAAAATCTTCACTGCCGCCGCACCGTTGCCCGTCCGCACCGAAATATAAATGTTGTGCGCCGTCGTGTTCGTGATAACGAGATCGCTGAACGAGCTTATCATCGCGTCCAGACCGGGCGGACAGTATGACGGGCAAATAGAGTGTGCGTTAGCCGTGGCGGCAAGCCCAGCCGTGAGCGCCGCATTGTACAGCGCCGTAGACGCCTGACAGACGCCTCCGCCCACTCCGTCGGTATATTTGCCGTCTACGATTATCTTGGCTTTACGAAAGCCGTTTTCTTCCGTTCTGTCGCCCACTACCGTATTGAACGACAGTCTTTGACCGGGCGCGACGGACAAGCCGTCGAACTTGGACAGCGCGAGCGACACGTTGTGCGCGCGCTGCGCCGTAGACGTTTTGTAATCGGTTTTATATTCGCTGCGAAGCGTCAGGTTTCCCGACAGCTCTTTTGCCGTTACCGCGGGCGGCACGGTTACGGTATCAGCTTTTAGCGTCCTGCCCGTTTCGCCGAACTTAAAGCAAAAATAAATACCCGCATACAGTTTGTTCTCGTCGAGCGCGACGCCGCTTTTTTCGCGAGTTACGCCGAACTTCCCGTTTTTATAAACGACGGCGGCATCGACGGGCGCGACGTTGACCGTTTCGGCGATTCGATCTGTGAACCGAGGCAGAAGCGGGAAACACATCGACAGCGCCGTCTTGTAATCGGCGCCCTTTTGCAAACACATGTCCACGTACTCGATTTTTTCTTCGACGGGCGCATTGATTTTAAGCAGTTCGATTTTCTCCGCGACCGTAAAATCGGACGGGACTATCGGCTCGTCTTTATAAGTAAAAACTTTACCGCTCGCTTCGACCCTTACGCTCGCCGCACGCTCTTCCACTATATCCGAAAAGCAAGCGACGGTATCTAAATCCGATTCCGCCGTCGCCGCAACGACATCGCCCGCGCTCCCGCACGCGCACATCACAACGGCAACCGCCGCCGCGCAAATCGTTTTGTATAATCCGACTGTTTTCATTCGAGATTAGTATGTCGAATAACCTCGAATTTATGCCGACCGAAAACGAACGCTTTCATTTTCGATCAAAATAATCTATATGCGCTGAATATGATCATGCATCGCTGTTTTTGGGCAGTCTGCCCGCGGCTTTTCTCAGCCATTCGGAATTGTTGTTTCGCGGGTTGATGACGCAGTCGCGCCAAAGCGAATCGAGTGCCGACGATATAGCCGCGCCCTCGAAGCCCATTTCGGCAAGATCCTTACCCGAAATTTTGAGCGAACGCTTCAGGATCGGCGCGCCCTCGCTTATCATTTTTTCACGCACAAGCTCGAAACGGTGCGGCGCGTTTGCCTGCTCCGCCCCGACAAAACCCGTTGCGAGCCTGTCTGCGCGAATAAGCGCAACGAGTTTATCCAAAATATCGTAATTGTGTGCGACAAACATTCTGATCTTCGACTCGCGCGCGTCGCCGCGCATATCGTACATGTGCAATGCGCAAAGCCTTACCACCTGTTCGATAACGTCGTTCGGATAACGCAAGCGGTTAAGAATTATCCGTGCCGAAATCCCCGAGCACTTTTCGTGACCGTGGAAGTTGCCGAAATTTTTAAGGCAGTACGGCTTGCCTATATCGTGCAAAAGCGCCGCCATTCTCAAATTCGAAACGGGTGGCGCGAATCTTACGCACTGAAACAGGTGTTCCATAACGTCATACTTATGATACTGCGGCGGCTGTTCGATCCCCTCGCTCGCGGCTATCTCGGGAATAAGATTGCGCCACAGGTCGAGCTGTTTCAAAAGGCGCAGTCCGCGATATTGCGCATTGGAAACGCCGTTAACCGTATCGGCATATAATATCTTATCGAGTTCCGCACGCTTTCTTTCGCATGTGATGTCGGCGAGCATGTCGCTGTTCTTCTTTGCCGACATAGCCGTTTCGCCTTCTATCTTGAACCCGAGTTCTGAAGCGAGCCGCACGAGCCGCAACAGTCTCAAACCGTCCGATTCGAACACGCGCTTGTGACAGCCTCGAAGTATTTTTTGCTCGACGTCACGCACGCCGTTGAGCGGATCTATTATTTCGTCGCGGTGCACGTCGTAATATATCGCATTGCAACAGAAATCCCGCCTTTCGGCGTCCGCATTCATATCTGTGGTAAAAAAGACTTGAACGGGCGTATGCTCGCCGCCGGGATTGTACTTCTCTATACGGAACGGCGTATATTCGTACCTGACGCCGTCATAAACGAGCTGAGCCGTGCCCATGCGATGATTGACCATCGACATGGACGTATGCGGCGGAAGATTGAGCGCGAGCGCGGGCATAGGCCCCGCAAGGTCTATATCGGTACATTTATAACCGCACAGACTATTACGCACATAGCCGCCGACTATGTACACGTTTTCGCCGAGTCCGCGTATAAAATCGGCGGACTTCTGTTCGAGTTGAATCTTCATGTGAATGATTATAGCACACGAATTTTGTAAAATCAAGCACTTTTTCGGCACTTCGCAAAGCCGTTACGACTTTCGATCCGCAACGTGTAAAATCCGAATTTATTTTGTGCGTCGTTCGCACGTCACGCCGTTTATAACTTTGAAAATTCCGTCATAAACCGTTTTTCGGGCAAGCGCCAGCTCGTTTCGTCGTGCACGGACTCGTTCTCGACGGACAGCCACAGTTTTTTCGCCCCGCTTGCACGAACGGCGTTCGTAACGGCGAGCGCGTCGTTCACAAAAAAATCGGGAATGCGCGCGGACAGTTCGGGGTCTGTTACTTCGCCTACGCTCTCGCTTCCGCCCGCATAGATCGCGTAATACGCCGTTTCGTCGAACCGCGCTGTTTCGAAAAAGCCGTCGAACGCTTTGCTGCTGACGAACAGCGGCGTGGAAAACATTCCGTACGCCTTTACCCGCGCGTTCCTTCGCGAAGCGAAATACAGCGTTGCGAGCGCGCCCGCAGACGATCCCAACATTCCGTAAAACTTAAATCCGAACCGCCCGTCAAGATACGGAATGACCTTGGTTTCGATATAATCGACGTATTCGTCCGCTTTACCGCCTCCCGACGTAACGCCGTAGGCGCCGAGTTCGGACGGAAACGGCATATAATCGTCGTCGCGCGTATTCGTCGAATCGATGCCTATCACCGCGGTATTTTTAACGCCCGACGCTCCGAGCACGTCTATCGCACGCCAGCTCTTCCCGAACGACGAATCGCCGTCGTAAAACACGTTCTGCCCGTCGTGCATGATGATCGCTCTGTCCGCTTTTTTGGGAACATATATTCTGAGCGTGCGCGCGTACGCGCCTTTCGATATAACAGCTATTTCGTATTTACGTTTCTTTTTGCGCATTGTCCGCTATCCTTTCATCAGCAATATGATAATGTTGTCGTAAATCACCACGTTCACCGTAGCGCGCGGTCGGACTTTTGCCACCGCCGCTTTTATCTCGCGCGAAATTTCGCCGTCGCTCACCGTCATATCGCCGCGAACGATTATATCGAGTCCCGTATAGTCTATAGGATAAACGCCGCCGTCCGCGCCGTCGGGCACCGTAAGCGTTTTCGTATTTTGATACGCTTTCGCAAAACTCGTCGCAATGTCTTTGACTCTTGCAAGAATATTCTCGCCGCGCTCTATCGAGCAATCTATTTCGACACCGAAATAAGTCATTTCGGAATACACGTCGAGTCCGCGCGCGGGCGTTTCGGGCGCATAGACAAACTCGCTCAGTCCCGCTTCGAACGGCTCGAAATGCGTCGAGTCGGCGTCACGGTCCGACAAGAACAGCCAGTCGTGCAGACCGAGCTCATACGTCCGCTCGCTGCCGTCGAGCGTTATATCGCCCTGCGAATCGCCCCACGTACAATCCACGACATACCACTCGCCGTCGATACGCACCTTATTCCACGCGTGACCGCCGGCGTCCGACAAACTGCTTCCCGCGTCGCCGCACACGCGCACGCACGGTATCCCCTCGATATTGCACATAAGCGAGTACGCCTTGCTTATGCCGTCGCAAACCGCATACGGCGAATACACATAGCCGTCTATTGCCGCCGAGCCGTTGCCGAACACCCCTTCGAGATAGTATGCCGAGTACGCCTCGCCACCTCGGTCTATTTCCGTAGCCGGAGTATCGTATGTGACCTGCCACATTATCCAATCGTAGATCGCGTGAGCCTTTTGAACGTCGGACATTCCGTTTGTGCAAATCTTTCTCAAAACGTCGCGCGCAAGCTCGTAAACGCTTTCCGCCGCCGAGCCTTTTACGGGCACGGGCCGAGCATTGTTTTGCGCGGCGAAGAACAATTCGTCGGAATATGCGACAGACTGCGTGTTTTCCAGAAGATCTATCGGAAATACGTGATCGGGAGCGCGGTACTCGTCGGCATCGTAGTTTATATGCGGAAGCACCGCATGAAGCTGCCGCGCGTACTCGCGCGAGTTGCTGCCGGTATAAGTCTGACGCGTCGGCGTGTTTACCGTGTTTACCTTAAATTCTGTATGCATGACGTTGCCGTTCATTCTTACGTCTATGCCGCTGTACGTTCCGCTCGTTGCTACCGTTTCGAACGCGCTGTTCCAAAGGTCTTCGGCGCTTCCGCTCATATCGTATGCGATATAGCAATTAAACGATACGGACGAGCCGCTGCCCGTTTTAGAACGCGACATAACGTAATATTCGAGCGCATTGGCATATTCGAAGTCCGAAGTTATATACAGATCCCTGTCGCAATAGCGCGTTTCCAAATACCGTTTTGCCGAGCTCGGCAGTTGCATGAAAGTGACGTACGGCGAATATTCGCTCTCGCCGATCAAATCTCCGTCGCCTAAAGATTTCACCCTGAACCTGTACGAACGTCGAGACGCGCCGCTTGCGCAAAGATCGACAAGCCCGCCTATGTCCAAGCCGTTACCGTCAAACGGTTTTCCGTCGGCAGACGAATACGTCGCGACGCTTCCCGACGGCGAAGTTATCTCCACTCGCGCCGCCCCTACCGTGTCGAACTTTACATATGCGTGCGGATAGAGATTGTCGAACTCTACCGTCGGCGCGGCAGGCGTTACGCTTCCCGCGCAGGCAACCGATACCGTATCGCAGAGCTTGCCGTTGACCGTCGCCTTTATCTCGTGCCGCCCCGCGACGGGGCTGTAAACGTATTCTGCGCCCACATGCGTTATTTCGCCGTCAACCGACCATTCTATATAGTTATCGGGATTGTCGGGGTTTACTTCGGCATTTACCGCGAGCGTTATCGGAGTATACGGCGCGCCGTTCTGTTCGAGCGCTCCGTTTACGGATAGCGTTGCGTCTATCGGATAAAATACACGCACCGTATGCGTATTCGATTCGTATCTTCCGCAAACGGCTTTTACTTCGAACTCGCCCGACGCAGACGGAGTATAAACAAAGCTCTCGCTCGGCAGCGCGCCCGACGCGGCCTTCGAATCGTTTACGTACCAATCCAAAGTCCCGTCCGAAACATTCCCGCTCGTTTCGGCGTAAAACCGAATATCCGTCGTCGCGCCTACTGTCTGAACAATATCGCCGACATAAGACACGGAAAGCGAGTCAGGCTCCGGCTCGCGCACCGTGACGGTCAGTTTATCCTCATACAGCGCCGTTTCCGCCGTTATTACCGCACGCCCCGCTTTTTTAGCGGTTATGACGTTTCTTTCTATGCTCACGACAGAGCCGTCGGACGAAGAAAGGATATACGTCGATCTTCCGTCGATTATAGTCGTAAGATCGAAAGTATCGCCGACGTCGAGTGTAAGTGCATGTCGGGTAAACTCTATCTTGCCGAAGTCGCTGCCGCCGAATATGAACGAAGTACAGCCGCCGAGCATGACCGCAAGCGCCGCAATGACACCGACAAAAAGTAAGCACGCCGTCTTTTTCGCAACAGACCTATAAGTTTTCATACAACCTCGCCGCTTCCGCCGTATGCGGAACAATAATTGTTATATGCCGTATATCGCCTTCCGAATACACCGTAACGGCGCTCTCGGAAAACATATTACCGAACGTTTTTTTACAGTATTCGACGATAGCGGACGTTATTTCCGATACCGTATTATCGCCCTTTGCCGCAAGTTCTATCCCCCAAGCGGTGACGGGGATATCCTCATGCCCGTATATATTGTAAACGGTAACATTGCCGCGCGGCGCGGCGCCGAGGATCACTGATACTGCCGAGTATATTTCCGATTCTGTTTCAGTGCCGTCGAAGTACATATCGAAGCATATCCCGCCGCCCGTTTGCTTTTGAGTGTAATACGATTTTCCCGCGTCCGACGCCGTTTCGTCGTTTTCGGCGCCGAGCGCTTCGTCGGTAACGAACAGCCCTTTGTGCGAGCACATTTCGCGCGCAACGGTTCCGCCAGGCGACAGTATCTTTTTGCCGCCGTATACGTCTACATTGTAGATCATGCCGTCGATAACGACGCGGTTATAGTATTCGCCGTCGTCGCGCACCGCCAACTCGCAGTCTATGCCTTCGGTTTTGCACATAAGCAAAAACGCTTTCGCCGCGCCCATGCTCGATACCGCGCCGTACGTTCTGCGCTCGTCCGCAGGCGACAGGAACACGCCGTCGAGATAGTCGGCGCTCGATACAGAGCCTTCCGCATTGCCGTCGTCGCGCAGAGTGACCCACTGCAAAAAGTCGTATATAGCGTGCACTTTTCGAAATTCCGAATAGTCCGCACCGATTATCGAAATAAGCGCGCTTTTGCACCGCGCGTATACTTCCGCGGCTTTGCTGCCCGCAACGGGCACGGGCTTTACGCCGCAAAGCGCCGCCCACAGAAGCTGTTCGGTGTTTTCGACCGACACTTCCGCGCTCACCCTGTCAAGCGCGAAAACGTACGACCGCTGATCGCGCCGAGCAGCGGAGTCGTATTCGACATGCGGCAAAAACGCCGACACCCGAACGGATCGAGACGTGCCGTGACGCACGGGCGCGTTGTCATATTCGCCCAATTCGACGGACAACGTTTGCCCGTCGGACTTTACGCTTTGTAATGAAATACCGAGCATGTTCGCAGCCTCGGCGATCGCGGCGGCGGCGCGTTCGGTGTCGTAGCCGTGCGCGACAAACGCTTTTGCCTCGGTACGGCCGCATACATACATATCCGTCACGAACGACCGCGCCTTTTCACAGTCGGTTATAAGCGAATCGAAACAAAATATTTTGTTGCCGATATACTCGGCGGCTGAAAGAGGATATTGTCTGAATTCATACGGCTCGCCGCGTCCGTCCGCCGTAAGCCGCACCGTGTACACCGACGGTTCTGCCGCACACACCGCAATAAGCCCCGTCGCGTCGAACTCGCCGCGAGAAAACCTGTGCGCATAGCGCGAATCGAATCTGTTATATACGTCGCGAGAACCGTCGGGCGACGTTATCGAAACGCTCGAAATGTGCTCCCCGTCCGACCATTTGATCTTAACCTTTTCGCCTATCGCTATTTCGGATACTGACGGCGCCCTGTCGCCCGCAGCAGTTACGGTAACGGCGTCGCCGCCGACAAACGCGCCGCGCACGCCGTTGATATCATACGTTATTTTATACTCGCCCGCAAACCTCGGCGTAAACACGAACGTGCCGCCGCTCCCCTTGACATCGCCGTTGACTTTCCACTGCACGAACGACCGCGGGTTGTGCGCCCATATATTTTCGTATACTGTAAAAGTAACGGGCGAAAAATCTCCGGCTTGAACGAGCTTTCCCGAATACTTTGCCACAGACTCGGTTTGCCTGTAAACGTATACGTCGCACGACGCGCAGACCTTTCCTGCACGTGCGGTCACCGCAAAAAGACCGCACCCCGTCGGTTCGAATTCAAACGTTGCGCCCGTCGCCGCGCGCTTGCCGTTTACTTCGTATACGATCTCCGTATTCGGATCGGCATACTCCGGAAGCGCGGCGGTGAATTTGACGGCTTGAGGCTTTGCCGAGCCGTCGCCTATATTCTGAACGGTCGCACCATCGACGGCAAGCTCGATGGCGTTAGATTCACGGTAAGCTATATTGATCTTCAGCTTTGCCGTGCCGTTTGCCGTAACGACGGCTTCGCCCGACTTCAAGGCATAAACGCGCGTGCCGACGACATTCACGCAATCTCCGTCCGCAGACAGCTCGACTTTCCCGCCGCCGACCGCCGGCTCGAAGATAATATACGGCAAAACGTCGCGGCTTTCGCCCACGCAAAGATTTATTTCTTCCGTCGAAAACGTTACGGTTACTTCCGACGAACATCCCGCAAACAGTGCGGTCGCACAGCCTATCAAGACCGATAACAATATGATCCGCGCAATCCAACGGGTTTTGACAAATTTCTCCACAAATATATTTTAACACAACACTCCGAAAAATGCAAGAGTAAGTCCGACATTCTTTGCTACGCTCGGAATGACACAACTGACATATCCGTCACTCCGAACAGACGGCCGCAATGCCGCGCAGCGAACCGTCTCTGCCGCATACCGTGCCGTTGTTCTTATTCTACGCGCCCCGTCATAACATATAAAGATGAAATCCATAGCAAAAGCCGTATTGACGATCACGATGTTTACGGTAGCCGAGCGCGTGCTCGGGTTCCTGTTCAAGATCTATCTGTCGCGCGAAATAGGCGCCGTCGGAATGGGCATATTTTCGGTTGCTCAATCATTCTTTTTCGTTCTGCTCACACTGCTGACATCGGGCGTACCGCTCGTCGTATCCAAACTGACGGCAAAAGACAAAGCCAAAAGCGGCTCGGTATGTTCCGCGGCGCTTATATTCGAACTTATCGTCGCACTTGCCGTATGCGGGATCGTGCTGCTTTTCAACAAGCCCATAGGCGCGCTCTTTGCGGAATCCGAGTCGATGACGCTTGTTATCATCATGCTGCCCGCGCTCGTGTTTTCGGGCGTATATTCGGCGTTCCGCGGCGTGCTTTGGGGCGAAAAGAAATTCGCGGGCGTGAGCACCGTCGAACTGATAGAACAGATAGCGCGAATAGTCGCGTGTATCGTTCTTTTCAAACTGTTCGCCGACAAAAACAAAGCGGTCGCGCTCTCCACTTCCATATCATGCGCCGTCTCCGCACTCGCTTGCGCACTGTTCTATTTCTGCGGCAAGCGCAAACTCAAAAGCCCCAAGAACAGCCTGAAACCGCTGATAACCACATCGCTTCCCATTACTTTTTCACGCACGGCGTCGAGTGTGAACAACTACATAATCGCCATAGCGATACCGTTTTTGCTTATGTCGAGCGGACTCAATTCCGAGCAGTCCATGTATGTGTTCGGGTCGTCCGTCGGTATGGCGCTTCCGCTTTTGTATCTTCCCATAACCGTCGTAGGCTCGCTCGCTTTCGCGATGATCCCCACGCTGTCGAAAGCCTATGCCGAAAACGACCGAAAAAGCATGCGCAGTCAGATAGAGAATGCGCTTAAGTTTTCGGTAATAATAGCCGCGGTCGTTCTACCGGTTTATATTTCGCTCGGCGACAACCTCGGAACATTCATTTACAACAATACCGACGCAGGCACGTTCCTCAAAAAATCGTCTTGGCTACTTATTCCGCTTGCGTTCGAGAACATCGCCTCGTCCATGCTCAACTCGCTCGACCTCGAAAAAAAGTCGCTCATAAACTATCTGATAGGCGCTGCCGTAATGTACGTAATATCGTTTGCGTTCTACAAGCATTTCGATATGGATATCTTTATGATAGCGTTCGGAGTGAGCCTTATCGTTTCCGCCACGCTCGATGTAATAGATATAAAACGCCGTTCCGGAATAAAACTGTCGTTCGTAAAACCTCTGCTGATCTGCCTCGCTTGCGCAGTGCCCGCGACGTTCTTTACGGAATATATAAGCTCTATTATCCCCGGCAATATACTGCCGATAATCGTAGCGGGAATAGGCGGAACTTGCTTCATGGCGCTCGGCGCGGTCATATTCGGCGCAATAGACTTTGACGTAAACATCGCAAAGCGCAGCAAGCACGAACGCAAACACAAACACAAACCGACGCTTTTTTCAAAGCGCGGCAAAAAGACAAGCGGCAGCAAAGCAGACTCGCCCGCCGCCGAAGCCGTACCCGATAAACGTCGGATCTGACCCGCGCGATCAAGCCTGCCGCGCGGTCGGACGCGAAAAAATCTTACAGCAAAATCTTCGGATCGTACTCAGGCTTTTTGAACACGACCGAATCGGGCTTTTCGGCGATCTCGGTCCTGAACACCTCTTGCCATTCTTCCGCGGTGTAATCTTCGACGGTACAAGTGATCCAACGCTTGTCTGCGCCGAGGTCGCGGCTCAAAACTTCCACAAGATCTTTGGCGAGCTTTTCTTTTTGAGCCTGCGTTCTGCCTTCGAGCATTTTTACGGATATGTTGGGCATTGTGCTTCCTCCCGCATCTTTCTTTTTCTTATTGATATCGGGCAACATGTACAGCTTTTTAAGAAGCGGTATCATGGACACCGTTATACCTATATTGATAGCGGCGATGAGCGGCTGCCATATCCTGCTCGTCAAAAAGAACGTCCAGAACGAATTGTACACGTGGCTGTAATACGAATAGTACAGCGCTATCGAATTTATGCCGCACGTGCATATAACCGTGCTCGCAATTCCGCTCGCTACGAATCTTACGGCATAGCTTTTGGACGGCGTGTACTTGAACACAAGCGCCGCGATAACACCGAAAAGCGTACTGCCTACCGTAAGGTACGGATTGATCGGGCCGTTTGGAAAAACAAGCGCTATAAGTATGTCCGAAACAAAACAAACGGCGCCGCCTCCGAGTACGCCGAGAGTCGCCGCCGCCATAAGCCATATGGAATAGACCAATGTCAGCTTGAAAATGCCGAAGTCGGTGAACTGAGAGACGAGTTTGAGCACAATAGCGAGAACGGCAAACATAGCTGTATACGTGAGCCACTTTGTCGTTCCGAATTTAAGCTGGCGAGAACGGACAATACGTGACCTCGTATTTTTGTTGTCCGGAGTCGCAATTTCCTGTTGAGAGTTACTCAATGTCGGGCTTCTCCTTTGTATTAGGTTAGCTTAATTATACCATGTACGCACGGCGAAGTAAAGCGTTTTAAGGCGCAGACGGCTATTGCTTTTGTGTATTTTCGTACAAATAAAAACACAGTCTTTGAAGCTGAGAATATACGGGTATAACTATAGGTTTGCCCGTGTCGGGATCCTCTTCCGGCTTGCCCGTATCGGGATTTATAGGCGTTATGACATCGGTTTTATTCCCGTCGTCGTAACTGCCCGTTCCGTTGGATACGCCGTTCGACTGAAGATACAGATTGTTAAAAAACTCGCCTATCTTCCCCATTATATCGGGTTGGCTCGCCCAATACTGCGCGGCGTAGCGGCGTTCGGCATAGACGAGCGGATCGACCTCGGCTATTATATTGAGGTATTCCTGCTTGTCGCCCGCAAGCGCGACAGCATAAGCAAGATCGGAAAACGCCTCGTAATATCCGCAATAACGCAGATAATCGTCACTCGACGACAGCAGCACATACTCGGCAATAAGGTTCGCGTCGCCCTCGCGCTGAATACCCTTCGTATGCGCAAGCTCATGCGCGGCGGTAAACGTGACCGACGTGGGCGGCGCGGCGACGTTAACGTTAGCTTCGCCGACAGGCAAAAACGTTATTCCCGTTATGAGAACGTCGGACAAAAACCAACTGTTGACGATCGGTTTTACGTTCGGCGTATAATCGGACAAGTACCCGTTGTCTATCCGCGCAAACTCCGCCTTGAGCTTTTCGGAAAGAGTGCGCACCGAATACGGCCGTATTACAAGCCCGTCTTTGTCGCGCGGAAGCGTTTTGGCGAGTCGGTTGTAATCGTCGAGAAAATACCTGACCGCGGCAACGGTCTGTTCCGTCTTGTAATCCTCGCCCGCCGACGGCAACGGCATTGCGGTTCGGTAGTACCCGAACCCCATAGACATCATATATAAATCGAGGACGTACATCACGCCGACTCCTATCGCGAGAAGCCCCGTAAGCACTCGCGAAAACCGCGCGCGGCAAAGATTGACAAACAGCCGCGCAAACAGATACAGCCCGCCGCCTATAAGCGTCACGACAAACAGCTCTAAAACCGAGACGGGCAACCACGACGTAAGCGTCCCCACGACGCGCACGTACATGTTCTGAACGTTTATCACCCACCATTCCGCAAGCGCCGAGTTTTCGCGCACCGCGTTCATTACAAGAAAGGGCACGGCAAGCGCGCACAAGACCGCGGCAAGCACGAACTTCGCCATTCCGAGCCTGCGTGCAACGCAAACGGCGTCGGAATTTTTCGAACGGTACGTTCGCGCGGCGGGGATCGCAAATGATTTAAGCCTAACGGCTTTGCAAGCGGTTTCCATATCGGTATTATACCTTATGCGCGCGAATTTGTCAACAACGTCGATTTGTCGCAAAAATTACAAAAAACAAGTATTGACAAATGCGGTACGCGTTTGATACAATAATCGCAAGCAACACACAGGAGGTATGCGTATGTGGTGGAATAGTATGACGGCGTTTCAACAAGTAATGTTTATCATCGCTTGCGCCGCTTCCGCTATACTCGTCATTCAGATCATTCTCATGATAATAGGCGGCGCGACCAATGCGGGATTCGACAGTTCGGCAGGCGACGCCGATATAGGCGGAGCGACGGATATAGACGCAGACACCGACATTGACGTAAGCATCGATGCCGATGCCGACGTCGGAGCAGGCGCTTCGGGATTCGATCTCGACGGAACGGTAAGCGACGTCGCGGACGGCGTGCCGTCGGCAAGATCGGGCGGCGGGTTTGCTGTGCCGTTCGGGCTGCGGCTTTTGAGCTTCCGCTCGATAATAGCGTTTATTGCCGTAGGATGCTGGGTCGGCTACACGCTATGCTATGTGCTCGATTGGTATTACGCGCTCGTGACCGCAATAGCGTGCGGGCTCGCCGCGGCGTGTTGCATGGCGGCGGCGCTCGTAGGCATGGAAAAACTTCAATCGAGCGGCAACATCAATCCGACTAATGCCGTCGGCAAGATCGGCACGGTGTATCTGACGGTGCCGCCCAAGCGCTCGGGGCGCGGCAAGGTAAACGTTCTCGTTCAAGAACGGTACACGGAGTACGAAGCGGTGACGGACGGCGAATCCCCCCTGCCCACGGCGTCCGAAATAATAGTAAAAGCACACATCGGCGCAAACGTTCTGCTCGTGGAAAAGCATGTAAAACCGTCCATTACGGTGGAACGCACAAAATAGCAGGTCCGCGATAGCGGACTGTCAGGCAAAGTAATAAACCAAAAGGAGATATAAAAATCATGCAACTGCTCTCAATGTCGCCGGGGCTTACCGGCGGTATCATCGCAATCGTCGTCGTAGCCGTTTTGCTCATCATAATACTGATAGCAATGTTTGCGACGCGGTACAAGAAATGTCCGTCCGATAAGGTAATGGTCATTTACGGTAAAGTCGGCAAAGCCGCCGACGGCACAGCGCGCTCGGCAAAGTGTATTCACGGCGGCGCGGCGTTCATAGTTCCGTTCGTTCAAGCGTACAGCTTTCTCGATCTCACCCCTATTTCCATACAGGTCGATCTCAAAAACGCGCTGTCGCGTCAGAACATTCGTATAGACGTTCCGTCGCGTTTCACCGTCGGCATATCCACCGAGCCGGGCGTTATGCAAAACGCCGCGGAACGGCTCAGAAGCCTTCCCCGCGACGAAATCCAGCGCCTTGCCGAAGATATTATTTTCGGTCAGCTCCGCCTAATAATCGCGACGATGGATATAGAAGAAATAAACACCGACCGCGACAAGTTCCTCGAAGCCGTTTCCATAAACGTCGAGGGCGAACTCAAAAAAATAGGTTTGAGACTTATAAACGTCAACGTTACCGATATCAACGACGAATCGGGGTATATCGAAGCGCTCGGTAAAGAAGCCGCCGCAAAGGTCATAAACGACGCCAAAAAGTCGGTTGCCGAAAAGAGCCGCGACGGTTCGATCGGCGAAGCAAACGCGCACCGCGACGAACGCATTCAGGTCGCCGCGGCAAACTCCGAAGCCATAGACGGCGAAAACAAATCCAAAGTTCTCGTCAGCCAATCCAACGCCAGACTGCGCGAAGCCGAAGCGGAAGCGAACCGCGTCGCGCAAAGCGCCGAGTTTATTGCTCAAGCGCGCGCCAACGAGGAAGCGTACAAAGCCGAACAGCAAGCCGAAATCGAGCGTGCAAAGCGCGAGCGCGCCACCCTCGAAGCGGACGTTCTCGTTAACGCCGAGATCCAAAAACGCAAAGTCGAGATCGAAGCGGAAGCGGAAGCGGAGCGCATACGCCGCCGCGCACAGGGCGAAGCGGACGCACAGTACGCAAAACGTCTCGCAGAAGCAAAAGGTCAGCTCGAACTGCTTTCCAAACAAGCGGAAGGTTTCGGCAAGATCATATCCGCCACGGGCGGCAAGAGCGACGACGCCGTAAAAATGCTCATCGCGGACAAAATGCAAAACCTCGTCGCCATGCAGGTCGAAGCGATCAAGAACATCAAGATCGACAAGGTCACTGTTTGGGACAGCATGAAAGACGGCTCGCCCACCACGGCAAACTTCCTGTCGGGTATGCTCGGCGCAGTGCCGCCGCTCAACGAACTGTTCAAAATGAACGGCATGGAACTTCCCGCCTACCTCGGAAAGGTCACGGACGCAAACGCACAAGCCTCGCTCCCCGAAGCAAAGAGCGCGCAGTCCGATAAAAAGCCCAAAACCAAATGACGTTCACTCAACGCAAAAAGAGTGTGCTTTGTATGGAATTACCAAAAAACTAAATTGTAATAGGAATAACATCCAAATAGCGAGTCACAACAGAATGGGAACTTAAAATTAAAGTTCCCATTTTGTTATTTTTTCAGTCAACACTTCTCCATGTTTTTAACCGTTCATTGCAAAAAGGCTGCGGCTTGGGCGAACTGATCTTCGGCAATCGTTCCGATACCCAAACCGAAACCGTGCGGAAACCCTGCGTACGAATAAGCTTGGAAATATCTGCCGCACCGCCGAACGGCTGAACGACGTATGAAGAAATGGCTGCGGTCATTCTTCCGTCTGCGCTTCCGCCCCAAACGGAATAGCCGCTTGTGCAAACTCCAAGTTCTTCGGTATAGCGGAAAATAAAAATGACTGCCATTGCCAAGTTCTCATAAGCCGTTTGTGCGCCCGATCTGTAAATAATCGCAATGCGTTATAACCTTTTTCTCGAGAGTTCCGACACGTTTCTTTTATGAAACCGCAATTCTTATGCGCCGGCGCTTTGCAACTCAAGCATTTTCGCATAAATGCCGCCCTTTGCTTTGAGTTCTTTGGGCGTTCCCTGCTCGGCAACTTTACCGCCCTGCAATACGACGATTTTATCCGCGCCGTCTACCGTCCGCATACGGTGCGCTATGATAAGCACGGTTTTATTTTGTATGAGCGCGGACAGCGCACGCTGTACTTCCGTTTCGTTTTCGGCGTCGAGCGACGCTGTGGCTTCGTCCATTATTACTATCGGCGCATCTTTTAACATAGCGCGCGCTATGGATATTCTCTGCCGTTCGCCGCCCGAAAGCATCGAACCGTTCTCGCCTATTACGGTATCATAGCCGTTAGGCAATTTGCTCACAAATTCATCGCATTGCGCTTCTCTTGCCACACGCAAAACTTCTTCGTCCGTCGCACCGTTTTTTCCGATACGGATATTTTCCATAACCGTATTATTGAATAGCGTAACATCTTGAAACACTATCGAGTAGGCTTTTAACAGTTCTTCGGGATCGACCGTTTTCACGTCCACACCGCCGACCGTTACCGTACCTTTATCCACATCCCAAAACCTTGCCGCAAGCTTAGCCGCAGTAGATTTACCGCCGCCGCTCTCGCCGATAAGCGCGGTTACTTCGCCTTGCTTTGCCGTAAACGATACTCCGTCTAAAACCGTTTCTCCCGTGTTATATTCAAATCCCACGTTTTTGAACTCAATGTCGTACCCGTTCGGATTGAACGCTTTATCGCCGCCCTGTTCCTCATAGTTCGCTATTTCGTTCATTCGGTCTATGTTGACCTGCAAACTGTTCATAGCGGCGAGATTTTGCAATGCGCCTGACAGCGGCTCGTAAACGCGCGATACAACGAGCAAGAACATAAAGAACGTGATGAGCGAGAGCGTTCCGTTTATAAGCAGCATACCGCCGACAAGCGCAACCGTCGCTATGCCGAGTTTGAGTATCATCTGCGCCGGGACGACGAACATAGCCGAGCCGAGTTCGCTCTTGATTTGCCGCCCTTCCATTTTGCGTATTTTTGCGTTCAAGCCGTCCAAATACTTCTTTTCGGCATTATTGCTCTTTAAGTCGCGCACGGTATCCAAACATTCCTGTATTCCGTCCTGCACCGCTACGCTTGCTTGATTTTGTTTCCTTTGAAAATAATTTTGCGCTTTCTTTGAAAAAGCTACGATAACAAGCGCAACGGGAAACACCCACAATGCGGCAAGCGCCATACGCCAATCGAACGCAAACATACCGATTGACACAATGAGCGCAGATATAATAGAACCCCAAAACTGCGGAACGTAATGCGACATCATTTGTTCGGTAACTTGCACGTCGCCCATAACCGTGTTCGTCAAGTCCGCCAAATCCTTTTTACCGAAGAACGACAGCGGCAATTTTCTCAACTTTTCGGCAAGTCCCACACGCTTTATTCCCGATTCTCGGTAAGTCGAAAAGTATGTTGCATTGTATTTCCAAAAGTTCGTTAGAACGATAAGTATAAGAGCAACGGCAATGCCGAAGCCGTATAGATAATAATGACTTGTAGGCACTGCGCCTTTCAGCAAATCGTCCGTCAGATAATACAATAGCGATACGGGTAACATAAGCGCAAGTCCCTCGACAGCACAAGCGATTACCGCCCGAATAAAGCCTTTTGCTCCGCACTCGGACAGTGCATATTTTTTCATTATATACTTAATCATACGTTGCCTCCTTTTCCGCGAGATCCCTCGACCGCGCTCGGGATGACGGACGGCTTCGCCGCCGCCACTTTCCAACCGATAGAAGTCTGATAATCTTTCCACATCTTCGCATACAGCGATCCGCTCTTTACAAGTTCGTCGTGCGTCCCCGCGTCCTCGATTTGTCCGTCTTTGAGAACGAATATCTTTTCCGCGTTTCTCACGGTAGTCAGTCTATGCGCTATCATTATGACCGTTTTATCTTTGGACAGTTCCGCAAACGCATTCTGTACCAACGCTTCATTTTCGGGGTCTGCAAAAGCCGTCGCTTCGTCGAGTACGATAATGGGCGCATTTTTCAGCATTACTCTCGCTATTGCTATTCTCTGCTGTTCACCGCCCGACAAATACACGCCTTTCGTGCCTATGACCGTATGAATACCCTGCGGCAATTTTGCGATTATATCGTCGCACTGCGCTTTATGCAAGGCATTCAAAACTTCCACTTCGCTTGCGTGCGGCTTGGATAAGCGCACGTTTTCCAAAATAGACGTTTTCAATAATTTGCCGTCTTGAAACACATACGACACGTTGTTCATCAGTTCTTCGTGTTTTATGTTCTTTACGTTCACGCCTCCGATTTTAACCGAGCCTTCGCGCACGTCCCAAAACCGCGAAATAAGTCCTGCGACCGTCGTTTTTCCGCCGCCGCTCGGTCCGACAAACGCTACAGTCTGACCTGCGTCTACTTTGAACGACACGTTTTTCAGCGCATCCGTTTCGGCGTTAGAGTAACGGAACGACACGCCGCTAAACTCTACCGAATTATCTTCGGGCGTTTCACCCTTTACCGCTTCGGGCAACGGCTTTAAGTCAAGTATAGAGTGAACACGTTGCAAAGCGTCGGCAACCACCATACCGTTCTCACTCATATACAAAACTTTCATAAGCGAAGTTGTTAGTATAGGCGTGAATATAACGTAGAATATAAAATTAATTAGCGTGTTCAGCGCAATCGCTTCGCCGCCTGCAAGGATAAGCGCAAGCGATATTAAAAATGCAAACGTGCTGTTTATGAACATTGTAAACAGTATCATTGACGGACGGCATTTTTTACAGTAGGCAACGCAATAATTATGATAGTTGTCTATCGAGCCTTGAAACTTCTTAAACGAGCGTACTGTTTGCCCAAACGTCTTTACTACGGGAACGCCGCGCACATATTCCACCGCTTGATTATTCATATCTTCGAGCGCATTGTTGTAGGCTTTCATATCCTGCGCCATTTTCGGTCCTGCCATTTTCCACATACAAACAAATGCGAGAATAACGGGCAATAAACTGATTAGACCGAACCGCCAATCGAATAGGAACAACACCGCAATCAATCCGACAGGCGTCGCAATCGCACCTGCCATATCGGGCAGTTGGTGTGCAAGATACGTTTCGGTTGCCGCGCTACTGTCGTTTACGATACGACGTACCTTTCCGCTGCCCGCTTCGCCGATAAATCCAAGCGGTAGTTCCGATATGTGCTTCATCGTCTTTTTCCGCATATTGCCCGCAATTCTGAATGCCGACAAGTGCGAACACATAAGCGCACCGACATAAGCCAAAATGGATGCAAGCGCAAATACGACCGCCATCCAACCGTTAAACACGATATTCGTCGCTTGCGAAAAATCGGGCGCAGATTCTATCACTTCCTTGACGATAAAAAAAATGTAGACGAACGGCACAAGCGCAAGCGCCGCACTGATAACCGACAGCACCCAAGACGAATAAGTAAGGTACTTATGTTTTCCTGCGTATTGCATAAGTTCGGCAAGATTACCTTTCTTCTTTTTCATTGATTACTACCTCCTGTTTGGATTTTCATTTTTTATAAAACCTCCTTGAATTTATTTGACCGTTCCAATAGTTAGCAATGACTAACTCATACCCGTTAAAAAAGAGATTTTGATAATCTCTAATCTAACTTATTTAAGCGACTTTTGCCAGTCCGTAGGCAAGCCGAGTAATTTGTCCCACCCTGCGCTGAAAAAGTCCTGCACTTGCTTTATATACCCTCTCGCTTCTTCTCGCGGCAAATCGTGGGCAACTACCTCGAATATGCCGTTGAACATAGCGCTTGATAACATATGGCTCAAATCTGCGCGAACTTCATTCATTTTGATACCTGCCCTATTGAGCGTATCTATAAACCGCACGGTGTTCGCCGTTTCTATGTCTATCATCTTGTCAATGTAGTATTCATAGCCGCTTCCCGCACTCTTACAAACTATAAGTTTGAAAGCGTCGAAGTTGTCGTATATTATATCAATCATTACGTCTACTTTGGAATCGACGTAAGTGTGCATTTCCTTATGCTGCCGTTCAGGCGACAACTCTGCAAAATCATCTTCCGATTTCGAAAAAAAATCGAACAGTTTATCCGCCGCTTCGCCTACAAGTTCTTTGAAAAGCCGACTTTTATCAGAGAATCGCGCGTAGACCATTCCTGTCGTATAGCCCGCCTTTTCCGCGATGGCACGCATTGACGCACCCTCAAAGCCTTTTTCCATAAACTCCTCTTGAGCGCAATCCAATATTTTATCTACGGCAATTTCGTCTTTCTTTTTCATAACAGCGTTATTATAACATAGTTATTTTATTATGTCAACCGTTTAATTCAAATAAATTCAAATTATTCGTACTAAATGAAAATAGCGGGAACTTGGCGATGCCGAGAAGTTCTTCCAATTAGTTTATTTGTTCCATTACAGCCGGCGGCGTGATAAACAGCGCGTCTGCGGATTTGGTAAAACTGCTATTTTCGCCCGCCGATAAAAAAGCTGTCAGCTGCGGATCGTATAGGATTTACCCCCCTACACAACAGCATTTACTTTGAGTAATTACTATCATAGCAAAAAACGAAAATAAAATCGAGAAATGCAATAAACGGCGATTGCTGTTTTCAACATGAGGATTTTGCTTTAACATACTTTATCGGTCGTTCATTATTTTCTTAACGGACACTCTGTTCAATCCGAAAACGGCAAACGCAGTAACCGAAACGCACAGCACGGCAAACGCGGCTAAAGTTATGAAAAACACGGGCACGTCAAAGACATAATCGGGCACGCCTTGAACATCCGAAAAAAATACGTTTACAGTTAGTTCGAGCAAGCCGTACTGATACGCCGTACCGATGCCGAAACCGATGAGCGCAAACGGCGCATATCCGGAAAATACCGCGGCGGCACGTTCCGTATTCGTATACCCGAACGCTTTCATAACGGCTATATTGTCCGCATTTGCTCGGACAAGCGTCGTAACGGCCATAATTACGGTCACAACGGAAAGAACAAGTCCGATCGACAAAATCATTACGCCCATGATAACGCCGCTCAGATCGCGCATAGATGCGCCCATTTGTACCATTGTCGAAAAACAAAAACATGCGAACGTCACGAAAAACACAGTTGACTTTTTCGCTCCGAGCGTGCCGAGACACATATTGACGAGAAAGCTCTTTCCGCCGCTCGCTGCGGGTTTTTCGCGCCTCGGCTTTGTTTTCGATATATTGCCCGCAAGCATTTCCGAAACGGGCTTTTTCAGCACGAAATAAGCGTATCCAACCGACGCCGCCGAGAACAGAACGGACGGCGCGAACACAAGACCGAACAGTAAGCTCGGATGAAACCGCACCGCAGCTACGGGCAATCCGTCTAACGCCAATTCGCGGTAGACGGCGGGCATTGCCGCAAACCCCAAACCGAACCCGACCGCGGCGCCTATGAATACGCTCAAACCGAACACCCAAAATTCGGCGGCAAGCCTGCCGTTCGAATATCCCATAGCCTTCAGCAATCCCAATTTTTCGGCGTTGTTATCCGCGTACAGCTTGATGTAAAACATGAGCATGAAAAGAGCGATCAAAGCAAGAACGCCGCCGGACAGCGCGGACGTAAACTCAGCGGTTGCTATCTGCGCTTCGAAAAGTTTGGCGTCGGATTGCGTGACGAACGAAGATAAACTTTGCGTATCTGAAAGAAAATTGAGAAAAAGCGTGCAAACAAATACCGCACAGCAACTTACTATAATAATTCCGACGAGCCTGAATCCGTCTTTCAATCCGACAATCATCTATCTACCACCCTATTTCGTAGGCGGTCTTTTTAGTTACATTCGCCCTGACGTTCTTTATTTCGCCGCTGTTCATAAAAATAACTCTGTCTGCCATGTCCGCTATATTGGCATTATGCGTTACCGCAACCATTGTGAAACCGCGCTCGCCACGCAGGCGCATAATGTAATCAAGCACGCTTCGTCCCGTATTTTCGTCGAGCGCACCCGTAGGCTCGTCGAGGAACAATATGCTCGGGTTTTTGGCGAGGGCGCGAGCAATACAGACGCGTTGCATTTCGCCGCCCGACAATTCCGAAGGTTTAGCGCCGAGCCTGTCGCCCAACCCCACCGATTCAATAATATCCTTTACGTTATTATTGCCGGCAAGATTCGCACCGAGCCGCACATTGGCTTCCACCGACAAATGCGGCAAAAGATAATAACGCTGAAATATGAATCCGACTTTGCGCCGCCGAAACGCCGTAAGTTCTTTATCCTTCATCGAAGCAATATCGATTCCGTCATGGATCACGCTGCCGCTATCGGGGCGTTCGAGTCCAGACAGCACACTGAGCAGCGTCGATTTGCCCGAGCCCGACGCGCCGAGAATAACAGTGAATTCGCCGTCCGCAATGTCGAGCGAAATCCCGCGCAGCGCTTCGGTTTTTCCGTACCTTTTTGTCAGATCCACAGCAGATATCATTTTTCTCCGCCGGCCTTTTTGTATTTGCCGAGCAACGACACAAAAACGTCCGTAAGCATATCGGACACTTCGTCCGCAGTAAAAGCGCATACCTTAGTCGCGATCAACGTTGCGATCCCGTGCGAATATATCCATAAGCGAATATATATCTTGCGCGCAGCGTCCTCGTCAAGCCCGTACCCGTCTGTTATTGACGCAAGAATCTTGTCGGCATTGCCGTCGATTATCCCGAGCACAGAGCCGCTGTCCGGAACGCGCACATTCTCGCTCATAAACAAAAGCATAAACAGCTTGGGATGCTCGGCTGCAAAACGTATGTACGCCTTGCCCACGCCCCTGAACGCCACAGCTTCCCCAAGCCCCTCGTTCACATAATCGGTATACAACGCTCTCGCCGCACGCTCGACTTCGGAACGAACATCCCCTATACCGCGGAACACCGTAAATATAGGTCGTGCGGAACAGCCCAGCTCCGCGCCGAGCGCCCTCGCAGTAAGCGCGTCTATTCCGTCGCGCTTCACGATCTCGAGCGCATCATTTATTATTTCTTCTCGCGTAAATTTCGATTTGGGCGGCATGCTTAATCCTTTATCTAAAACATTTGTTTTGCAACATATGTTTTATTATAAAACATCCATAAACATAAGTCAATCGAATTACCGAAAAAATTTTCGGCTTGAACGAATAATAATGCCGAAGCTGCACAATATATTAGTGTAAAGCAAAACTTTTGTTACGCCGAAAGCAAAAACGCTTTACAAAAACAGCCACATATCAGCAAACTTATATCAGCAAATTGTGGCAACAAAAATTCGTCATCTCGACGAAAAGAAATTATCCCGATATAGTTCGCTATTACGGGATTTTTTCATTTATGAAATTATGCGCGTTCTTATATCAACGACGAGTGTATGACGTGATCGGCGGTCGCTTTGTTTGTAGCGATCGGAATATCGTAAACCACCGCTATGCGCAGAAGCGCTTTAACGTCGGGATCGTGAGGCTGTGCGGAAAGCGGATCCCAAAAAAATATCACTACATCGATCTTCTTTTCGGCTATTTTCGCGCCTATCTGCTGATCTCCGCCGAGCGGTCCCGATAAGTACCGTTTCACGTCCAATCCGGTAGCTTCGCTTACAAGTTTCGCCGTCGTTCCCGTTCCGCAAAGATCGAATTTTTCGAGCGCGTCTTTGTTTTTTATCGCCCAATTTACAATATCGGATTTTTTATTATCATGCGCAATGAGCGCAACAGTCTTTTTAGATCTCATGATCACCTGCCGAAATACTCTTTTACGCAATGATACTATAAATCTCGAACAATGTCAATACGTATCGAAAAAAATACCGATATGCGCATATTTGTCGAAATTCGGCACATAATATAATCGTAAGGCAATCAGTCGCCATACCCGTAAGGATATAACAGCGGCAAGACGCTTTACATCATGTCAAAACCCGTAGACGAAAGACGAACATGCTCGGAGCAAAGGGTTTGGACAACGAATTTATCCCGAACCGTTTATACGATACGGGATTTTTTCTTTGAAGATTTATTTGCTGTTCCGATCGGGAACCGTTATAATGCGCCTGCGCGTCCTCTTTGCGTATCCTACGGCGTATCTCGATATTTCGTCGGTAAGATACTCCCCGCATACGACGACGGCGTCGGCAAGCGATACCGCCGTTCTTATCTCGGCTTCGCGAAACGTTTTTCCGTCGCCGTACTTTGCGGCGAGCAAATTCGGCATATCTGTACGCTTGACGGATATTGCGTATCTGCTTTTAAGCATTTCGACGGCGAATGTGCACGCTTCTATAAACCTCCCCTTTCCGCACATCAAAAACAATCGAGCGTTTTCATTTTCGACAAGGTTCCCGAACAGGCTCGGCAATTCGTTTTCCGCCGATCGCATTTCGCAATATCCGCTGCCTATACAAGCAACCGTCATTTCTACCTCTCCGCAATTTCTGTTAATATAATAACATTTCGTTTTCGTAAAAGCAACCGAATAGGTCGGTATACCGTCCTATTTTACAAATAAATATGCGTTAAAATAATACGTAGGCAAAACTACATAATTTGAGGAAACGAACGGGTCATGACTGTCAACGATGCGGTTGCGCAAAGAATAACGGCTTTATTGAAAGAGCGCGATATAAGCAAATACAAGCTCGAACAATTATCCAATGTCAAGCACGGCAGTTTGGCATGCATTATGAACGGCAGAAACAAGACGGTGACGCTAAGCACCGTCATGATGATCGCAAAAGGCTTTAACATGACGTTGCTCGAATTTCTGGACGACGAAGTTTTCGTGTCGGACGAACTCGAAATAGAACAGTGACCCGCGCTTGTTGTTTTTACGGAACACGCATTAGATTTAGCGCAATTACGGTCGCGCTCTTGTCGGCAAAATAAGACTCGGGCTTTTCCCGAATAAGCAAACATACGAATAAAGATCTCTGTCATGCCGAACGAACAAGCATAACGAGCGCTGTGAAAAATCCTCACAGTATTCATAGCGAAGCGCAAACAGCGTTGCATAATAGATTCTTCCCTTCGATCGGAATAACACATTGTATTGCTCATTTTTTTCTGTCATGCCGTACGAACAAGCATAGCGAGCGCTGTGAAGAATCCACACGGCAATGCTTTGCTTCACGAAAAAAGCAAAACAAAAACCCCGTTTATAAAACGGGGTTTAGTCTACACATTGATTAAGTGAAAGATTTCAGCAAATCATCGATTGAGAACTGAATTTTTTGGAACTTGCTCTGATTGCAAGTACCTTAAAGGAGGTGATCCAGCCCCACGTTCTCGTAGGGCTACCTTGTTACGACTTAACCCCAGTCATTGGTTTTACCTTAGGCGGACGCTTCCTTTGCAGGTTGGCGTGACCGACTTCGAGTACCCCCAACTCCCATGGCTTGACGGGCGGTGTGTACAATCCCCGGGAACGCATTCACCCCGGCGTGCTGATCCGGGATTACTAGCAACTCCAACTTCATGTGGGCGGGTTGCAGCCCACAATCCGAACTGAGAGCGCTTTTTTGAGATTGGCTCGGCTTTACAGCTTTGCAGCTCTTTGTAGCGCCCATTGTAGCACGTGTGTAGCCCAAGACGTAAGAGGCATGATGATCTGACATCATCCCCACCTTCCTCCGTGTTATCCACGGCAGTCTTTCCAGAGTCCCTAACTGAATATTGGCAACTGGAAATAGGGGTTGCGCTCGTTGACGGACTTAACCGAACACCTCACGGCACGAGCTGACGACGACCATGCACCATCTGTTTTTGTGCCCCGAAGGGAAGGCTGCTTTCACAGCCGATCACGCAATGTCAAGTCTTGGTAAGGTTCTTCGCGTTGCATCGAATTAAACCACATGCTCCGCTGCTTGTGCGGGGACCCGTCAATTTCTTTATGTTTTAACCTTGCGGCCGTACTCCACAGGCGGGATACTTAATGCGTTAGCTACGACACGGACAGGCAAGCTGCCCTCGTCTAGTATCCATCGTTTAGGGCGTGGACTACCAGGGTATCTAATCCTGTTTGCTC